>DATCXQ010000407.1:0-9387 GCA_036565725.1 Blastocatellia bacterium | reverse complement strand
GACCGGCTTGTTCAGAGGCGCAATAATTCCGCCGAGAGTCTTAAGCCGCGCTTCAGTTTTGGGAAAAGCGATCCCAGAATCGGACACCGGACGCTAGCCAAATGCCATCAGTCTGGGGTTAAATCCCATCATTTCAGCATTTAAGTTTTCAGTCCTGATGGCACGCCGCTTGGTTATTCAATCAGGATAATCATTAATGGCGTATGGCCTGAATCCGAAGAACTGGGAGCTTGTTGATCGGATCAAGTCGCTGCGTGAGAAACAGGGACGCGGCGGGCAATGAGGAGAACATATGCAAACGTTCCTGCAAGACCTGCGCTACGGCGCGGGAACGTTACTCAAGCAAACCGGACTTACGCTGATGGTAGTTCTCCCGTTGGCATCATGCATTTACGCCATCAGAGCGGAGAAACCATCATCAACGCGGCCAATCGCCTTCACCCAAACGACGGCGCCGCCCGCGATAGACGTGCGATTGATCAACGATGAAGCCGAGGCCGTGCTTGCTATTCTGGCCAAGCGTGACGCGCAACAAAATATTACTGATGCCGATTGGCGGCGGGTGTTTTCCAGTGAAGGATATGTGCGACTCAAGCAGCGCGAAACAGCGATGAAGTATTCGTTTGAGGACGAAGACTTCCGCGCCTTTGTGCTCTCCGACCGTTTGGCTGCGCAACGACAGGCGCTCGCCGACACGCTGGCGAAATGGATGCAGGCGGATATGACCGGAGCAGGGCGTCTGGCGCTAGCCTATTTGCCGAGGGCGGCGCGCATCCGCGCGAAAATTTACCCGGTCATCAAACCGCGCGAAAACAGCTTCGTTTTTGACTTGAAAGGCGACCCCGCGATTTTTCTGTATCTCGATCCGACCGTCAGCCGCGAGAAGTTCGAGAACACGCTCGCGCACGAATTGCATCACATCGGCTCTAGCGCCGGTTGTCCTTCGCCGACCGCCGCTCGTGAAATTGCCGCATTGCCGCCCAATCCACAAGGCGTAGTGAAGTTGATCGGCGCGTTTGGCGAGGGCTTTGCGATGCTGGCGGCGGCGGGCGGCTCCGCGACTCATCCGCACGCCGTCAGCAATGCGGAAGAACGCGCCCGCTGGGATCGGGACGTAGCCAACTTCAATACCGATCTGAAAACCGTCGAAGAGTTTTTCGTGGCGATTCTGGAAAATCGGCTGAGCAACGAAGAGATACAAAAAACCGCGTCCTCATTTCGCGGCGTCCAGGGGCCGTGGTACACGGTCGGTTGGCAAATGTCAGTTGTAATAGAGCGCGCATTCGGGCGGGCGAAACTGATTGAATGTATTTGCGATCAGCGCAAGCTGCTTGCGACGTACAATCAGGCCGAGGCCAAATTGCGGCGTCAATCGCGCCGACCGCTGGCGACCTGGTCCGCTTCGTTGCTCAATGGAATCAAGCGCGGCAAAAGCTGAGGCGCGTGACTGCGCATCTTTCAGCTTACGCCGCTACTTTTGGCGTCAGACCCGGAAACTGATTGCTCTGGAAACTAAGTTTTTTGATATTGGGCCAAGCCCGCGGAGCGGGTGGCAGCATAAAGCCCGGGGTGGAGCCGAAGGCGGAACCCCGGGTCAGGTTCGGAGCGATATCAAGCCCGTGAAACGGGCGACAGCTATTGGCTGCCGCCCACTTCGTGGGCTCTGATCTCTTTACTATCTGTCTCCTTGGGCTTACGCCCAAGGCTTTATGCTGTCGCCTGCTCCGCAGGCTCAAAGCGAAGATTTTAAAACACAAAACATCACATAATTTAGTTTACAAAGCACTGATTAACAGGAACCACCATGAGATCATTATTCCAGGACCTGCTCAACGGCGCGCGAATGTCGTTGAAGAACCCCGGCTTCACGACGATTGCCGTCTTCACGCTGGCCTTTGGCATTGGCGCGAAGGCGGCGATTTTCGATATGGCTGTGGCGCCTAATAACTCCGCGGACCTGACGCCTCCCAGCGGAAGGCTGAAGACAGTCGCCGGAGGCGTAACCACAGTCAACGACTTTGAAAATTCCGTCACGCGCAATATGCAGAAAGCTGGCGTTACTGGTCTGTCTGTGGCGATCCTGAACGACAACCGGGTGGTCTACACGCGGCAATTCGGTTGGAAGGACAAGGACGCCGGGACAAAATTGGATGATACGACCGTCTTTGCCGGCGCCTCGCTGAGCAAGACCGTTTTCGCCTATCTGGTGATGGTCTTGGCTGAAGAAGGAATCCTCACTCTGGACAAGCCGATCCAGCAATACCTGGCGAAGCCGCTTCCCGAGTATCCGGAATACGCGGATCTCGCCGGCGATGATCGTTACCGGACGATCACCGCACGAATGTTGCTCAGCCACACCGGAGGCTTCCCCAACCTGCGATCCATGAGCAAAGACGGGCGTCTGCGCATCCAGTTCGAACCGGGAAGCCGCTTCAGCTACTCCGGCGAAGGGATCGGACTCCTGCAGAAAGTCGTGGAGATCGTCACTCACAAGGATCTCGAAACACTTGCTCGAGAGAAAGTTTTCACCCCGTTCGGAATGTCGCATACGAGCTATGTCTGGCGCGAAGCTTTCGCGAAGAACGTCGCAGCCCCTCACAACGAATTCGAGTGGGCGGCGGATCCTGACCGGCCCGCGGTAGCCAACGCGGGCGGCTCGCTGACGACGACGGCCCACGATTACGCGCGCTTCCTTGCGGGCATGCTCACGGCCAAAGGCGGACGGAGGCAGAGCGTGGAGCGCATGCTGGCGTCGGTTATTCGCATCAATTCACGGCGAATGTTCGACCCCGTCAAGCCGGCGGACTCGAACGCAAACGACGCCATAGGCCTTTCCTGGGGACTCGGCTGGGGGGTATTCGAAACGCCTCAAGGGCAGGCGTTCTTTCACACCGGGCACAGTTCCAGCGCCCAGAACTACGCCGTCGTTTACCGGAAGCGTGGCGTAGGCATCGTGCTGCTTAGCAACAGCGCCAACTTCGAGTCTGTGGCTCCGGAGATCGTGGCTGCGGGTATAGGCGACAGCCAATCGCCCTTCGATTGGCTTGGCTACGATCCCTTCGACCCGGCGAAGAAGAAAGCCGCCCCGCCCCGGCGAGTAGCGATCCAGGTCGCGGCGGATGTGATCGCGCCTTACGCCGGCAAGTACCAGATGGGCGAAGGTGGTCCCGTCCTATTCATCAAGGCGGAAGGCGGTCGTCTATACGCGTCCGACGACGGCAGTTCCTGGGATGAAGTACACGCCGAGTCGCACAGCATGTTCTTCGCCAAAGGTAGAGACCTTGCGATCGCATTTAAGAAGGATGCAGATGGAAAGGTCACGCATGTGGAGATTATCGGCGGCGGAACGACGATCCACGCCCGTCGGATCGAGTAGTCTTTTTCAGCATAGGGAGAGATTTATGCAGACACTCTGGCAGGACCTGCGCTACGGAGCGCGAATGCTACTCAAGCAACCCGTTTTCACTTTGATCGCCGTCCTCACGCTAGCGCTCGGCATCGGCGCGAACACGGCGATTTTCAGCCTGGTCAACGCCGTGCTTTTACGCCCGCTGCCGTTCGCGGAGTCCGAGCGGCTGGTTTGGACGTGGGGCGAATTCAGCGGTGGAAACCGCGCCTCGACCTCGCCGCCCGATTTCCTCGATTATCGCGCGCAAAACCGATGCTTTGAAGAGTTGGCGGCGATGATGCTCAAATCGTTCAATTTGACTGGCTCTGGCGAGCCTGATCGCGTCGTCGGCAGTATGGTGACGGCAAATTTCTTCCAGGCCCTGGGCGTCAAGCTGGTTCAAGGCCGCGCATTTTTGCCGGAAGAAGAGCGATCAGGCCCCGCGCAGGTGGCGATAATCGGCCAGGGATTGTGGCGGCGGCGTTTCGACGGCGACCCGCAAATCATCGGCAAGACGATCACACTCGATGGTCGCAGCCACAAAGTAGTGGGCGTTGCGCCGGACGCGACCCGCGTGTTGCAGGAGGCCGAGATATGGACGCCGCTCACTTTTGATGATCCCGAAATGAAGGTCCGCCGCTTTCATTTCCTTCGCGCCGTCGGGCGGTTGAAGCAAGGCGTGACTCTGCAACAGGCGCAGGCCGATATTGACGCCGTCGCCGCCGGATTGGAGAAGCTCTATCCCGAATCGAACAAAGATTGGCGGTTGCGGCTCGTGCCGATGCGCGAGTTTTTGGTGGGCGAGACGCGAAGGCCGCTCTACGTCCTGCTCGGCGCGGTCGGCCTCGTGCTGTTGATAGCCTGCGCCAATGTCGCCAATCTGACGCTCTCGCAAGCCGCCAGGAGGCAAAAAGAGGTGGCGCTTCGTCACGCGCTCGGCGCCAAACGCATGCGTTTGATCAGGCAGTTGCTGACCGAAAGCGCGCTCCTTTCGGTGATCGCCGGAACCATTGGTCTGTTGCTGGCGTGGTGGGGCGCCGACCTGTTGATGATTCTGGCGGAGGACAGCATACCAAGAGTAGGCGAGATCGCGCTTGATAACCGCGTGCTCGGATTCACGCTGCTGGTCTCGTTGCTGACCGCCCTGTTCTTCGGCCTCGCGCCGGCGCTGCAAGCCTCCCGGCCCGATCTAAATGAAACGCTCAAAGAGGGAGGCAAAGGCGGCGGATCAAGCTCTCGCATGATGCGCGCGCGCAACGCGCTGATCGTCGTCGAAGTGGCGATGGCTCTGGTGCTGCTTGTCGGCGCCGGATTGTTGATCAAAAGTTTTCGCCGGTTGCAGGAAGTCGAACCCGGCTTCGACCCGCGCAACCTGCTCACGATGCGCCTCTTCCTGCCGCTATCGAAATACGCGGAGCCTCAACAGCGGCAGGCTTTCTTCGAGCAAGCGCTGAATCGTATTGGGTCGCTGCCGGGCGTGCAGGCGGTCGGAACGTCGACCTGGATTCCGACGCTGGGCGGCGGCGACACATATTTCACCATCGAAGGCAAACCTTTCCCCGATCCGAACAGGAAGATCACGGCCTTCAATCCGATGGTCAGTCACGATTACCTGCGCGCGATGAAAATTCCGCTCATCAAAGGCCGCCACTTCACTGAACCGGAAACAAAAGAAGAGAAGGCGAAGACCGTAATCATCAACGAGGCCTTCGCTCGCGCCTACTTCGCCGATGACGAACCGCTCGGCAAACGATTGATCATCGACATGGGCGAGCCATGGACTTGCGAGATCGTCGGCGTGGCGGGCGACACCACACAGTTCGCGCTCGACTTCGGCGCGCTCCCGTTGATGTATCTGCCGTCTATCCGTGCGGGCGTCGCCGCCGTCGTCATCCGCTCAAGCGGCGATCCGCTGGCGTTGACCGCGTCCGTGCGCGAGGCGGTGCGCGAAGTTGACAGAGATCTGCCGATAGCCAACATCCGCTCGATGGATCAGATCATGTCGAGCATGTCGGGCGATGCCCGATTTCGCACTCTGCTGCTGGGCGTCTTCGCGGCCGTCGCGCTGCTTTTGGCGGCCATCGGAATTTACGGCGTCATCTCTTACTCTGTGGCGCAGCGTGCGCGCGAGATCGGGATTCGCATAGCGATTGGCGCACAGAACCGCGACGTGCTCAGGCTGGTGGTAGGGCAGGGGATGAAGCTCGCGTTGATCGGCGTCGGCGTCGGAATAGCCGGCGCGTTGGCCTTCACGCGCGTCCTGTCGGGCCTGCTATTCAACGTCAGCGCCACCGACCCGCTGACGTTCGTCGGCGTTTCGACGCTGCTGGCGCTGGTCGCGCTGCTTGCTTGTTACGTTCCGGCGAGGCGGGCGATGAATGTGGATCCGATGGTAGCGCTGAGGTGTGAATGACGATGTGATGGTACACGGATTTGACGGATCGCTACGGATTTTTGCGGATGATCCGCGTCGATCCGCAGCAGTCTGCCGAATCCGTTTACCAATTACTGGCTGCCACTCGGCTTTTTAGTGGCCCCCGGCAGAGCTCCGGCGCGTTGAAGCAGCTCGATGATCTCTCGATTGGCAAACTGCTTAGCCAGGTCCAGCGCGGTCATTCCGCCTTTATCCCGCGCATTGACGTTTGCGCCTGCTTCCAGCAGCAGCTGGACTGCGGTGAGCCGGCTGTAACGCGCGGCATACATCAGCGGCGTGCGTCCATTGTTGTCTGCGGCGTTGACGTCACACTTGGCCTGTATCAACACTTCGCCGATCAACTGTAAGGCCCTGTCAGGCTCCACTTCCAGGCTATTGTCTGGCGGACCACCTGTCCACTCTAGCAATACGTTTCCACTGGTGACCGAAACAACCCTTGGCGGCGGGGGCGGTATCCTTCTTCTGGGTTTGCCCACGTACCTGAAGTTGCCGGTAGGCCTATTTTCCATAGACATGACCATTAAAGCGTTGCGATCATCTTTATCGCGCGTATTCGGATCAGCGCCTTTTTCAAGCAGGAATTTGACGGCGTTCTCATGCTTTTGCATACGTACCTGCCCAGCATGGGGATAAAGCCATTGATAGCGCGCCGCCGCCAACAATGGCGGACCGAAGCGGGTCTGTTCATTGATGTCTACGCCAGAAGCGAGCAGCGGTTCGATAGCCGATGGACAATGAGTGATGGCCACGATCAGGGGGGGGCGTCCGAAGGAATCCCGCGCGTGTATGTCAGCGCCGTGCGCGATCACCAGCCGCGCCGTTTCTACACGCCCCTCCGTCAACGCCACATGCAAGGGTGTCACGGTGACGCTCCCCCCAACCCCAGGTAGCGCCCAACGTGGGTTCAAAACAAGCCGGGTATTAACGTCAAAGCCTTTTTCGATCAGGAATTTCGTCATCGCATAGGAGTGAACGATGCTTGGGTTGTAAGGTCTGAAACTATGCCACCTAAACGGATCATCCAAGGCTCTGTATAGCCAGCTTCGAAAGCCTGTGGGCGAACTGTCTGTAGGCAACCAAAATGGGAGCGGAACTCCGGCTGCTTGCAATGCTTTGACAGTGTAGATTTCGCGTTGGTTAATTGCCTGGCTCATCTGGGGAAATTTCAGGTGCTGAAAGAAGCCCATCAGCAGCAATAACGCGCAGGTCGGCGCATAGGTCTTGAAAGAGAGCCACCAGCCACGCGCTCTGGCTTCCGCGTCCTGGCGAAAAAGCAGCCCGGATTCCTCTGCAGCGCCTTCGCCGAGGGCTTTTCGCGCGGCGACGTAATGGATGGCTTGCTCAATTGAACATTTCAGGCCGAGACTGAATGCGGTAAAGCAGAGGGCCAGTATAAAGGGAAGCTTGAGGGTGATCGCATCAGGCAATCCTCTCCTCCCACGGTCCAGCGTGGCCCCCCACATCACCAACGTCATCTGCCACGCGGTCAACACGAGCGCGAAGGCCACCAACCGTCTGAAAAAAGGATAAGCCAGCTTGCGGCGCAACGGTTCGATCAGTTTGGCTGATCGTTGCGTCGCTTCGTCAACGCTCAAGCCTTCCTGCAATAACGGCGGAATGATCAGCAGCGAATCAGACCAGCGCCTGATTTCAGACAGCTTGAACGAACACAGTTTGCGCGCGAGGCCGGACAATTCGGCGAATGTCGCTCGGGCCAGCGCGCCGCTACGGCGCCGGATTGCGCTGACAATGGCGCCTGCCTCAACCTCCGTCTTCCCTATTTTTTGCGCCTGTTCAAGGAAGAGCGTGCAGGCCGCAGTGACCGAATTCTGCTTCCAAAGCGTAATGGCCGAGATCAGCAGCCAGAGAAATCCAAAGACAAGGCCGGCCTGTAACGGGCGCAGCCCCGGCAGTTTCACCGTAGCCATCAAGATCAAGCCGGTCAATAACCAACTCGGCCATTGCAAGCGCACGGCCAACTCAGTCAGTTTGAGCCTGTGCCGCCAGTTGATGGCGTCGGCCTGCTGACGTATCCAGTTATTGCCCTTGAGTTGCAGGCTCAATAGAAAGGCGAAGGCGCCTGCCGTGGCGGGCCGGGCTGAAGGTTCTTTGGCCAGCGCTTGTCGAACGACGGCGTCGAGCGTGGCGGGTATATCTCCGCGCTTTTTACTAAGCGGCGCGGGCGCGGCTTCACGATGCTGTTGCATCAATTCTGCAACGGTTCCTTTGAAGGGCGTCTCTCCGCTCAGCATCTGATACGCGATCACTCCCAGGCTGTAGATGTCCGAGGCGTTGTCGAGTTTTTCGCCCCGGCATTGTTCGGGCGACATGTATTTCGGCGAGCCCATCACCGTGCCTGTGCGCGTCAATTGCTGTAGCGTCAGGTTCATCCGCAGCGTCTCGTCTTCTGTGATGGAAAAGAGCTGTGGTTGCGGCTCTGCCGTCTGGTTCGATTCGCTGACCACCGGCAGGGGTTCCGGCTCTTCAAACGCGAGTATGTCATGCAACTGGGCGATGCCGAAATCCAGCACTTTGACGTTGCAGCCGACCATTCCCACCGGTTCGAGCCAGATGTTTTCCGGTTTGAGATCGCGATGCAGAATTCCCAGCCGATGCGCTTCGTCAATCGCCGCGCAGGTCTGGCTGAGAATATCCAGCGCGTCAGCGAGTGGCAGCGGACGTTTGTCTTTTAGCTTGACGGCCAGCGTGACGCCTTCCAGGTGTTCCATCACCAGATAAGCCAGCGTTTGCTCATTCTCGCCGGTGATGCCGAAGTCGGTCACATTGACTATGTTCGGATGCCGCAACCGCCCGATGGTCTTGGCTTCACGCCGAAAACGTTCGATGAATTCGCGGTTGCCCGCCAGTTCCGGCGCGATCACTTTGACGGCCACCCGGCGTCCCGTTCCGACGTGCGTCGCGCGGTACACGGCGCCCATCCCGCCACGGCCGCACAATTCTTCCAGGCGGTATTTCCCATCGAGCAGGCGCCCGATCATCTGCCCGGTTATCTGATTGCCGGATGGCGGAACCAATGCCTCCGCTATCTGTGTTTGCCACCGGCCGAATTGAGGCGAGAGGCTGACGCGCATTACAGGCGATTCCATGAAGCTGTGATTCTCTTCGTGGGCGTCGAGCAGCGCTTGAAGCTTGCTGCCGAGCGCCGGGTCTTGTTGCGCGGCGTTCGCCAGTAACTCCTCGCGCGACTCATTCGGACATTCCAGCGCCTGATGAAAAAGCTTATCGATTTTTTCCCAATCTTTGTTCATCGCTCGCCTCCATTTTTGTGCCGGGGCTGTGATTGTTTAATATGATTACGGTTCAATCAACCGTCCGTCACTACAAATAGCGACAAAGTGGCGCGAATCCGCTAAGGCTGGCAATAAAAAATCATTTCAGCGCCGCGAGCAATAGCGAGCGCGATTTAGATTAAGAGACGCGGTCACTACCGCTCGCGGTACTGACACGGCCACACCACCAATTCTGAGGTGAAAGCTATGTCTACAAACTCATCGGAGATCAGCCTGCTGCTCGATCAATACCGCGAGGGACAACCAGAGGCGTT
>DATCXQ010000478.1:0-6307 GCA_036565725.1 Blastocatellia bacterium | reverse complement strand
GAAATATCGCGCGATGCCGTGCAGCCATGATGAGCTGATCAAGCTCGCGCGCCGCCGCCTAACCTCGATCGCCGGTCACGAGCGGGCGAAGGTACTCCTATGAATATGGTATCCCTATGAATATGGATGAGACGAAACTTTACTCCTGGTTTCTGGGGCCGAAGGCCGAGAATGCTGACATGCTTGAGCGCCTAGTCCTGGAGGCGTTGCGCGATTGCGTCTTCTGGCGGCGTAACTTCCATCCCGAAGACGACATTATCATCACCGAGAAATGCAAAAGGGAGGACGCGTTCCAGGATTCGCAGGCGCTCGTCCGGCAGGAATTTCTTTCGCTCCTGGCCAACCTGAAACGAGACATCCCGTTCTACAGCCCGCGCTACATCGGCCACATGCTCGGCGACCAACTCCTGCCCGCCATCGCCGCCTACTTCGCCGCGATGCTCCACAATCCGAACAACGTCACGCTGGAAGCCTCGCCCATCACCACGCGGTACGAGATGGAAGTGGCGCAACAACTGGCCGGGCTGATGGGTTATTCGGGCGAGACCTGGGGGCACATCACTTCCGGCGGGACGATCGCCAATTTCGAGGCGCTCTGGGTCGCCAGAAACTTGAAGTACTTTCCGATCGCCGCGCGCGACGCGGCGCGAGCGCTGGCGCTCGAAGAACTGCCGGTCACGCTTCCCACAGGCGAGACGATCAATCTCGTGACCGCAGACGACAACTGGCCGCTTCTCAACCTCGACACCGATGAGGCGTTGAATCTGCGCTCGCGTCTGTACGCCGCTTACGCCCCCCGTAGAGCCGATTTGCCGGAGGCCGAGATCAAGAAGCAGGTTGACCGGCTACTGTCGGCTTACGGCATCTCGGGCAAGGGAATCCAACGCTTCTTCTCCGAATTGGGAGACGAGAAAGTCGCAGCCCCTTTGGCGCTTGTTCCCGCGACGGCGCACTATTCGATGCAGAAGGTCATTGAGGCTCTCGGATTGGGCAAGGAACAGATCGAAATGATCCCTGTGGACAGCCACTTTCGGACGGACGTTGGCGCCTTGAGAGAAATACTCTTGCGCTGCGCGAACGAGCGCAGGCCGGTTCTGGCTCTGATTTCGGTTCTGGGTACGACTGAAGAAGGAGCGATTGATCAGATACATCGTCTGGTCGAGCTTCAGGCCGAAATGCGAAAACGGGGGCTGGCGTTTTATCACCATTGTGACGCGGCTTGAGGCGGTTACATCAGAACCCTCTTCTTCGACGGGCGGGGAAAACCGGTCGGCACTCCAAGCGCGATCCGCGAATTCACGCAGACCTGGCCGTCGGACGAGGTCTTCCAAAGCTTCAGCGCCGTTCATCACGCCGACTCGGTGACCATTGACCCGCACAAGCTCGGCTACGTTCCGTACTCTTGCGGCGCGATCGTTTTCCGTCGCGAAGACGTGAAGGAGTTGATCACGACTGAAGCGCCGTACATTTTTGATGGCGAAGAGAGGCGCGACCGCCCGTTCATCGGCCGGCACATACTGGAAGGCTCCAAGCCGGGCGCGGCGGCCGCTGCCTGCTGGTTCGCGCATCGTGTCGTCCCCCTCAATCAGAGCGGCTACGGGCTGCTCATCGGCAATAGCATACGGAGCGCGCAGGAGTTGTGCTATCGCCTTGACCGGGAACTGGCGCCAGAACTAGCGCGGGAGGGGATCATTCTGAGAATCCTCACCCAGCCGCCCGACACGAATATCTTTTGCTTCGTGGTCAATAGAGTCGGAAATACAAGCCTGAAAGAGATGAACCGCATCAACCATGCGATCTATGACGAATTGAAGTTCAACCCGGAGAGTGTGATCCAGCGCCACAACTTCATCATTTCGAGCACCGCCCTGACCTTCGCTCAGTACGGCCCCAAAGGGTCGCAGAGAATAAGTTGTCTGGATGAACATCTGGCGGCGCTCGGCATTCCGGCTGAAGAGTTCGAGAAAGTCGGCAGCGTGAAGACGCTTCGCTCTGCGGTGACAAGTCCGTGGTTGGCGCTCTCGCGCGGAGGTAATCCCGATTACAGCGCCGCGTTCGCCGCCGTGTTGAAGCAGGTCATTCTCTCTTCGGTGAATGGGTAAAGATCCATAGCGTTGTGAAAAGGGTTGGGTGAAATCGCGCTCTCCATCCGGCCGATTTCAGAGATAACCCTAGTAATTCGCGCCTTTGCCATTGAACAGCTATTGATTACGTTTGGCCCGCCAGTTGCACCGTGTAGGACTCGGAGGTAAACCGGCTGACGTGATCAATTCAGAGAAGAGGAGGCCAATATGGAAGAGCGAGTCAATCGCCGCAGTTTTCTTCAGAAAGCGGCTATCGGCGGCGGCGGGCTGTTGATATTCACCGCCGGCGGAGTTGCATGGCGCGCGTGGGATCGAGGCTCGTTGGGAAAGATATGCGAGGGGACGGCCTTCGATCCCTGGGAGGATTGGCGATACAATCGCTTCAAAGGCACGTCGGGTCTGGTCTCCGCCGCCATTCTCGCGAGCAACCCGCACAACTCTCAGCCCTGGCTGTTTCGCGTCGCTGAGCGGCGGATCGATCTATACGCCAATATGTCGCGCGGCTTGGGGAGCATCGATCCGTTCCTGCGGGAGATGTACATAGGGCTGGGCTGCGCGCTCGAAAATTTGATGGTCGCCGCGCGAGGTCGGGGCTACGAGCCTCGCCTGGTCTTGTTTCCGAGCGGCGGTAAACAATCTTTGGTCGCGCGCGTCGAATTGAAACCGGGGACCGTCGCCGAAGTCCCTCATTACCGCGCGATCGGCGAGCGACACACGAATCGTTCGGCATACGACCGCGAGCGCGACCTGGCGCCGGCGGTCATCGAGACGTTCAACAAGCAGGCATTGAGCGGGAACGTGACTTTGTTGTCATTCTCAGCCGGCGACCGTGAGGGAAAACTTTTCGCCGAAGGAACAATTGAAGCGACCGCAAGATACATCGCCGACCCGAAGCTCCTCAAAGATAGCCATCACTGGTTCCGTTACTCGCTCGAAGAAGTGAACGAGAAGCGCGACGGGCTGTCTGTGATCGGATTAGGAATGCCGGAATGGCAGACGCGCGTCGCGCTCTCGCTCCCCGAATCCTGGCTGGGAGATTTCGGCAAGAAGTGGCTCGAAGCGACCGAGAGCCAGCACTGCGCGACCGCGCCGAGGTTCGGAGTGATAGCAGTGCGAAATCGCGATGACAAAGCGCAACTGCTGGAAGCCGGGCGGCTCTGGCAGCGTCTTCACCTGGAAGCCACGCTGAAGGGCGTCGCGATGCATCCGCTCAATCAATTGATGGAGATGGCCGACCGCGACTGCTTCGAAGGCCATGTAAGCAGAGCCGAGTACCATCTCGCCCGGATCGTGAAGGATAACGGTTTACAGGCCGTATTCGGATTTCGCTGCGGTTATGCGAAACAACCGGCCAGGCCCGCGCCGCGGCGCGGGGCCAACGAAGTAATCGAGGGGGTGTAGACAGACATGAAGCAACCAGTCATCAAATTCGAGCGGGTTCATTGGTGGATTGTTCTGATCGCCTTATTTGCCGGCGTGGCGATCTTTTTCGCGTTTCACGGGCACGCTTACTGAGCAAGCTTTCAGCGAATACTGAATGCCAAAGTAGATCAATTGAAACAGCCGGAGCCGTTTCTATCTTTGATTACCGCAAGGGATTCGGGGGCGCCGTTATTGCAGTTCCTCAATCGTGGCAGTGTTAAAGAAGGGGAAGTTGAACCCATTCTCTTATGAAGGAGTGAAATTAAATGGAGAAAATGAAGGCGCTTGTTTTTCATGGGAATAATGATATTAGAGTTGATGAAGTCGCGCGCCCGCATGCCGGTGTTGGAGAAGCGGTAATTCGCATCACTCTCACCACGATCTGCGGCACTGACCTTCATATTGTGCGCGGAGAGTATCCGGTCAAGCCTGGCCTCATCATCGGGCACGAGCCGGTCGGTGTGATTGAAGAACTCGGCCCGGGCGTCACTGGTTTAGAGATCGGCGACCGTGTGCTGGTTGGCGCCATCACGCCCTGTGGCCAATGCCGTGCTTGCCTTTCCGGGCAACTGTCCCAATGTGGTCACGGCGAGGGCTATGAAGCTATAGGCGGCTGGCGCTTCGGCAACACCATCAACGGCGCACAGGCGGAATATCTGCTCGTGCCGAACGCGCAAGCGAACCTGGCGAAGATACCAGATGAGTTGACTGACGAACAGGTGGTCCTGCTGGCCGACATCGCTTCTACCGGCTTCAGCGGCGCTGAATCGGGCAACGTACGGATCGGGGACGCGGTGGTTGTATTCGCGCAAGGGCCGATTGGCCTATGTGCTACAGCGGGGGCCAAACTGATGGGCGCGGCGCTGATCATCGGAGTGGATAGCGACGAGACTCGACTGGATATGTCACGGCGACTGGGCGCAGACGTTACGCTTAACCACCTTGAGGTTGATGTCGTGGAAAAGGTAAAGCGATTGACGGGCGGCGGCGCTGACGTGGCGATTGAAGCTCTAGGCATGCAGGAGACATTTGAGAATGCGCTCCGCTGCTTGAGGCCCGGCGGCGCGTTGTCTAGTCTCGGGGTCTATTCGGGCAAGCTCCAGGTTCCATATGACGCATTTGCCGCGGGGCTCGGCGATTACCGAATCATGACTACGCTCTGCCCCGGCGGCAAGGAGCGTATGCGACGTCTAATGGAAGTGGTCAAGGGCGGGCGAGTGGATTTCACGCCGCTGCTGACCCACACCTTCTCACTCGACGAGATCAAGGAAGGGTATCGGGTTTTTGGCGAACGGATTGACGGAGCGCTCAAAGTAGCCATTAAGCCATAAGGGCTGACATTCATCGAGACCAACGCGATCAGATAAACAACTCTGGCGAGACCTTGAAGAACTCCCCAAGCGCCTTTGCCTGAGCCTTGCTGATTCCGCGTTTACCGTTGACCACTTCTGAAACACGACCGCTTGAACCGAAGATCTTTACCAGATCGACTTGTTGCAAATCGTTCTGCTCCATCAGGAACCGCAGAACTCGGTGTGGCGGCGAGTCCGGGAAGTCCTCTGTCTCGTCTTCATATCGCTCCACTAGAGCGGACAAAAGATCAAGCAGGCGCTCCTCTTCAGGCGCCAGGTTATCGCCTTTCCGCAGCAGCTTTGAAATCTCTCCCTCGACGCGCCGGCATTCGGTCTCATTGCGAATCACGGCAGGCGCTGCCTGCGCCAACAGCCGGCCATACTTGCGCTGATCAAAGCGCCGGCGCGCCCGTGGGCGATTGGCGGTTGTTTTAGCAGTTGCAGTCATCTTTCCACTTCTCCTTGTCGTACTCTTTGTGGGTCAGAACATGCAATGTGTAGACCCTCTGCGCTTGATATCTAATCCTGGTAATCAAGCGGTAATCGTTTCCCTTGATGTTAAAAACCGTACAATCACCGACCGGGTCGGCGTGACGAAAGCTTTCCCTCACCTCCGCGAGATTTTGCCAGGACGCCTTGCGCGTAACATTGTACCAGTCCAACAGCGGCTCTTTGGCGTCAGGGTGTTTCTCCCAGAACTCCCGGAGTTTCCTTTTGCTGATTACTCTCAAGGGGTTTCTCCCACATTATAAACTCCCATTTTGGGAGGCTTTTGTCAAGGGGGAGATAATTTCGATGAGATTACCGGGCGGGTCGGCTACGAGTCCAGGGCCGCTTTCAGCAAAGCCTTCAAGCGGGAGAAGGGCATCGCGCCGTGGCTGTATCGAAGAAAACAATTGGCCGTTATGGGCTAGCGTATCTGGGCATTCAATCAAAACACTTATTGGTTGTCTCTGAATGGGGAAACCTGGGCGGGCATGATGTTCGTAGTCGGGTTCTTCTTCGCACTCGCGCTGGAAATCCATTTGGTCCTGAGCATTCTGCGCTCGGGCCGGGACTGAACACCCGGCCCGTCACGATTTCGCCGGTCCCGTCATTTCTTGGTCGGCGCCTTGAGCACGGCTTCTATAGCCGCTTTCAAGGATTCATAGGTCGTTTCCGAAACGCGTCGCCCGTTGACAAATACTGTCGGAGTACCTTGGATCCCGATCCTCACGCCGTCTTGAATATCTCGCCGCACCTTTTCGGTAAACTTGCCGGAGGCGAGCGTAGCGTCGAACTTCTCGAGGTCAATTCGCAACTGCCTGGCGTACTCTTTGAGCTGATCCGGGCCGAGTGCCCCCTGGTTCTGAAAAAGGATTGTCGTGTACTCCCAGTACTTGCCCTGCTCGCGCGCCGCCTCTGCGGCCTCTGCGGCTTTGAAGGCGTAAGAATGTTTTTGCAGCGGGA
>DATCXQ010000403.1:0-3458 GCA_036565725.1 Blastocatellia bacterium | reverse complement strand
GCGATCGTTCCGCGAGGCGGGCGCACGGCCCAGAGCTGTTCATCTAGGCTCTTGCCGGCAAGCAGCGCCTGCCACTTGCGCCAGGATTGACCGTGGGCGAACCGGTTTATCAGGTCGCGAATAAAAGCGAGCGGCGCGTTGCGGGAAGACGCGGCTGCCCGCATGTCATAAAGCGCCTCTTCGCGGCTGATCTGAAACTCCCACGGTTTAATCCACTGCTCCGGGATCATTGTCTTCAAGCATCGAGCGTTCGCGTTTTGAGCCCCGCCTTCAGGCCGCGATTGGCGACCGGCGTTTGGAGCCACGTTCGGAGTAGCGCCCTCAGGCGGAACCGGCTGGCGACCGGTGTTTGGAGCGCCGCCTTCAGGCCGAACCGATTGGCTACCGGCGTTTGGAGCGCCGCCCGAATGCGGTATCGGCCCTCTTATAACGCCCCTTCCGCCTGAATGCTGCGCTCTAAACGCTTCTCTTGGACGTTGCGGAAGACGACGGAATGGACGCTGGGGCGCCTGCGGGCGCTGGGGTGGAGCCTGCGGGCGCTGGGGCGGAGCCTCCGATCGGGTCTTCGCCTGCGCTTCGTTATTTGAAGCGTCGGCGTCCGGCGCTTGTGGCGATGGCGCGCGCTGTTCGGCCTGCGCTTCCACACGCGCCTCCGCCTGCGACTCCGCTCGCGCTTCCGCCCGCGCATCGGTTGGAAGTTCCAGGACCTCGCCGCGCGGGCCTGAGAAGAGGCGCTGAAGCGGGCGAATGCGGCGACCGACCTTCTCGTAAAGGCGCCCGTCGTCGTCGCTCAAAATCTCGCCCTGCACCAGGCGGGGGCGCGCTCCGGCGGCGCTCGCCGCAGGCAATTGAGGGAGGAGGCGCCGCGCCGCGCCGGCTGTGGCGCGCGCAATTGCGTTCAACGGTTCTAAGTCGACCTCCTCGCCGGGCGCGGCCAGCAACACTTGCAACCGTTGCAGCGGGTGTGAGCCGAGAAAGGCCGCCGGCTGCAGGGCGTGATGGATCGCCACCAGCAGCACGCGCACGGAATCGTCGTCGGCGTTGAACCGCCGGAATGACGTTCTGGGTCGCGGATCGAAGCGCATCTGGTTGGCGGAATGTCGTGTCATTGAAAACCTCCTTTTCAAAACTCAGCGCGTCACTTCGCCACGTGAATGTGGTCGAGATGAGCGCGGAGCAACCGGTCGCTGATATGTTTCCAGGGGCCTTCGGAGCGCGTCCACGGGCCGAACAACTGTATCGGATAACCGTAAGGCTGCGACCATCGACCGTAACGTTGCAGCGCTTTGTAAAGCCGCCAACCCAGATTGGTCACCGGCTCGGTCTTTGTGATGATCTGCCGAGCGGCGCCCGACGCGGTTCGCGCCGCTCGCCCGCAGGCTTCGTCCCAGCGCCGCTTCCATTGATCGATCCCGACGCCGCCCACGGCGTAAATATCGGCCGCGCGCCCGAGCTGGTGATGCCCGAAGACGCCGGGTTTAAAAAAAACGCTGACCTGTCGCCGTTCGTCGAATCCCGTCTCGATTGCAAACCGCTCCAGAGCGCGCCGCAGTTCATCCGCAAGTTCATCCGTCACCATCGCGTTTGCGGGCGGCGACGAGATGCGGTAAGCCCTCCCCGACGGGACTGAGACAAGCTGCGAAGCCCATTGCGTGTTAGAAGCGTTGTCGTATCGCATCTCCGTGCGTCGCGTTGTACCAGAATCGGCCCAGCAACCTGCCGCCGACTTTCGTGATCGTTGACGGAGTGACGCCGCTCACGCCGCGCGCAATGAACTTGATCGTTACGCCTTCCGGCAGCCGCACTGCGACCGGGAAAGCGCCATTTCCCCACGGATTGACGATGCGCCTCAGACTCAGATAAGGAAACAGCGGGCTGCCGTCGGCCAGGATCGTCCATTCAACGTCGGGCGTTTCGATCAGCGAATTATTGCCGGCGTACGCGTCGGTGAATTGCGCGAAATATTCGAGGACGCCGCAGTATTGCGGCGGCAACTTGAACTCGGCGAGCGGCGCCGTCTCGCCCGGACTCGGCTTCGGAAAGACGTTTGATACGTCGAAATATTGTGCGTCGAACGGGACGCCGCATGCCGAGCATAGCGTGGACGCGGCGTCGAACGCGGACTTATTGTTTGTGTGTATATGTCTCATCGCCTCAACGAGTGGATCAGACTTATGGCGTTTGAGAATTAATGGCGCCCAGCGGCGCCACTGGGCGCCATTAATTCTCAAACGCCATAAGTCTGTCCCACTATTTATCTCCGTCGCCCTCTGCCCCTTGCGCTTTGCGGTCTTCCGGTCGGCGTGCCGGGGCTGCCGAGCACTTTGTAGCCGTGCAGCGAAACATGCAGCTCGCCCTGGAAGTCGGACTTCTCGGTTACCTCCATCCTGATCACTGAGCGCGGCGCGAACGTGATCGGACGAGCGAAATAGCGGAACGGGCGGTCGCCGTCCGAAGATCCCAGGCCCGCCGTGTTGAGCAGAGGTTCGCTTTGAAACTCGCGCCCGGACCCGTCGTCGAAGAGCGCGTATAGGAATTGAATTTCGTCCGACGGCGCGCTCACCACCTGAAACAGCCTCTGCAAAGTCCCCACTTCGCTAACGACGTTCTCACCGTTATTGAGCAGCGCCAGCTCGGCGAACTGAGGGTTAAGTTTGATGCCGCCTTTGAAAGCCGCCTCGGGACCGGTTTCGCCCCTGATCGGGTCCGGCGTTTGCGCCAAAGCTCTTTGAAGCCCGTTGAGCAGATTGCTGATGCTGATGTCGCGCAAGCTCTGCGAGCCCGGCGCGGAAACGGCGGCGCTTGCAAGCTCGATTATTATTCCGCCCTCTTCGATTTGCAGCACGTAGGCGCGTTCGCCGAAAGAGCCTTCGGCGTCCGTCGCTCTGACGGTGATCGGGAAAACGCCGGCGGGCGCCGTGCCCGACAACACTCCTCTGGTCGACAATGACATGGTCGTTGGCAACACGCCTTCTCTCAGGCTGAAAGTGACTGGCTCGACGCCACCCGTTTGCGTGATCGTTTGGGTGTAGCGTTGGTTCTCCGTCCCAATGGGCAGCGCGGACGGATTGAGGGTGATCGCCACGGGCCCGAAGACGATCGGCGTCACCCTTGGCACGATGCCGTAACCGATTGAAACCGCCGTGAAGACGGCTTCGACGCTGACGGTGACGACGGAACGATGGCTGGTGTCCGGTACGCCCGTTAGGTCGAAGCGGAACGTGTAGTCGAACGGTATCGAGCGCTGCGATTCGGACGCGGGATCGACGCGCAGGCCCGGCGCCGTCATTATTGGTCTGGCGATGGGCGTCATCTTCGTCCTCCTTGCGGCGCGGCGCCAAGCAGCTTATAGCCCTGAAAGGCTATGAAGAGCGTGCCTCGGCCGAACTGTTCTTTCACCTGGACGCGGATCGTCGAACGCGGCAGGAAGGACATTGGCCGCGCCAGTTTCTTGAACG
>DATCXQ010000459.1:0-2359 GCA_036565725.1 Blastocatellia bacterium | reverse complement strand
CTCGGCGCCGGTCGATAAGGCGCTCCTGCCGCTGGTCAAGGATTTCCTGAAGAAGGCGGAAAAAGAGGTTGAGGTCATCCTGCCTGAAGACTTCATTACGGTACAGGTCGATGAATTCCGCGAGTATGAAGAGAGCGGGCGCACAGGCGATCCGCCTGAATGGCGGCTCGAACTCGAGAATGGAATTCCGCCGTTCTATCTGCCGGTTGACGTGGGGCCCGCGACAGTAAATCGCATTAAGGGGCTTTTCGAGGGGGCTCGTACGATTCTCTGGAACGGGCCGCTCGGCGTCTGGGAGATCGAGCCGTTCGGGGCGGCCACGCGCGCGGTGGCGCTGCTCATAATGGAGCGCGTGTCGCCACGTCGTCAGCGCAGCCTACTGTGTGGCGACAGCCTCGCGCGCGCCATTCGCAGCTTCAACCTTCCGGTCGAACTCATCCGCCATCTGACGACTGGCGGCGAGCCGGCTCTCCAACTGCTCGCGGGCAATCCGCTGCCCGCGGTATCGGCGCTCGACAATGAACTTGATCTGGTCGCGCCGATTGAGACTCGACCGCGCCGCATCTTGCTCCCGGTGGACGGTTCAGAACACTCGCTCGAAGCCGCGCGAAAGCTCGGTCGGCTTATTGATGTTGAAGGCGCCGAGATTTCGCTCCTTCACGTGCAAAAGCCCGAAGCTTTCGCAGTCGGCGATGTATGGATTGACCAGGACGCAAAACACCTTCATGAAATCAGGCGGCGGCGGGAAGCCGAGCGAGTTTTTGACATTACCAACACGCCGCTCGCGCAGCAGGGGTTGACCGTGCGCCAACAATTGACTGTCGAAGGTGATCCGGCTAGCGAGATTTTGAGGTTCGCCGATGAGATCGGCGCAGACCTGATAGTGATGGGGTCACACGGGCGGACAGGCGTTCTGCGGGTTTTGATGGGCAGCGTGTCACGCAAAGTGCTTGATCGAGCCAAATGTCCCGTGCTGATCGTGCGCATTCCGGACCGGCGTATGGTCGAGGTCGGAACGCTCGAAACTTAATCGATTCTCGGAGGAGGTAACACATGCAAACGAGAGAGATTCCACGCGAACAATGGATCAGATACTTTGACGACTTCAGCAAGAACCACGAAGGATGGATTGTCACTTTGGAAGTGATTGGCTCCGACATCGGCGATCAGGAGGAAGCTAGCGGGCTGCCGCTGGTGGGAATCAGCGCCGATGTGAAGGCTCGCGAGAACCGGATCGATCTTATGGTCGGCGGCAAACCCGGCGTCGACGTAGAGCGCTTCATCGACAGGCCGA
Organism: Blastocatellia bacterium; assembly: GCA_036565725.1. Lineage (GTDB taxonomy): Bacteria > Acidobacteriota > Blastocatellia > RBC074 > RBC074 > JAJVID01. The sequence goes on along the minus strand of DATCXQ010000459.1, from coordinate 1,065 downwards.
AACACGTCTGGGTTAAGGAGCCAAGGATACCGGGAGACGAGGCGATAGAGGTTGAATCCGAAGATAGAATAAAGACGCTTCTGAACTTCCTTCGCATTCCGCCCGAAAGAACCGAGCGTCAGTTGCCGCCGGAGACATAAGAACTCATTTCAAATGAGTGGCGCAATACAAATGGATGAAGAATCTAGAAAAGGGCATTTACGACATAGGCGCCCGATCCTACGTAAGTACCTCGAGCTGACACAGGACGTCATTGTGTTTGGCCTGTGTCTGATGCTTTTCGTGGGCATGGGAATAAAACTGTTCCACCTGGGTCAGCTCATGATGCGGGGCATCGACTTCTCTCTGGTATTGGGCGATGTCTTGTTCATGCTCGTGCTTGTGGAACTCATTCGCCTGCTTCTCATATACCTGGAGGAGCATTACGTTTCGGTGTCGACCATGGTCGAGGTAGGAATTGTGAGCACAGTGCGCGAGATCATACTGAGAGGGGCTTTGCACATCGAATGGCGGCAGTTGCTGGTGATATGCGTTCTGATAATAACGCTGGGCCTTCTACTGCGCTATTCCGGGATCAGATCGCGCCCCGCAGACATTACCGCCCCCTAGCGGAAAAACATCGTGAGGGTCTTGATGATAGATTGCGCCCGAATGAAGACGTCAGATGTCGCGGAACGCATCCTGCATTTCAATCAAGGCCGCCATCCGGAGTTATTGCGCATGAAGCTGGAGAGACTGCGCCAGGATGCGTTCGTCTTTTTGCGCGGAACCTGCCATCTCTTCTACGAAGATTGGCCGGCTGATTCGGTGTTGAACGAAGCGCCACGCGTATGGCTGTCTGGCGACCTGCATCTGGAAAACTTCGGGAGTTTCAAGGCTGACAATCGGCTGGTTCATTTTGACATCAATGACTTCGACGAGGCCGAGTTGGCCCCCTGCACGTGGGACGTGGCGCGGCTGCTGACCAGCGTGCTGGTCGGCGCGGACATCTTGAAGATCAGGCCGCGGGATAAGCAAACGGCATGTCAGGTCTGTCTTGACGCCTACTGCCGGGCGCTGGCGGCA
>DATCXQ010000452.1:0-20858 GCA_036565725.1 Blastocatellia bacterium | reverse complement strand
AGCCTGACTTTGAGGCTCGTCATTATCCAAATCTTTTGCGTTCCCAGAGAGGCGCTTCTTCGTCGCGGAGCGACGGTTGAGCTTAGGCCGGCGTTTTAACGCCGGTCGAGTGGCGAATGATTATCCAGTCGCGGAGCGACGGTTGATATTGTTGTGAGTTCGTCGCTACATTCAACCTTTTCTTCGCATTCTTCAACCGTCGCTCCGCGACTGAGGGTTTCTCCAATACTCGACACCGGCTAAAACGCCGGTCTAAGTTCAACCGTCGCTCCGCGACGAAGAATAAATCCGTACACTGATCTGATAACCGCTCTAAAAAATCACCGAGGAGGGCGCCATTGCGGAGAGTGAGGCGCTACTTTGAAGAGCAAGAGTATGCCACAGCGCGGTGCTCCTGTCTTGGGCAGCGGCAAAACAGAGGCGACCGCAGCTACGCGCTCTCGCGGCAGGAAGAGTTAAAAAAAAGCGGCAGGTCTGAATGAACCTGCCGCCTTTCGGTTTGCGGAGTTATCGGGGGGCAGCGCAAACCTGGCTTGCGCTGCCCGTATAGGTTAAGGCAGCCTACCTGAACCTGACATTCGTCTTGAAGTGCCTGCCATCCCGAATTATCAAGTCCAGCTCACGGCAAGTGCCCGCCCAGGCGCTGCTCGTAGACCAGTTATATTGATAAAGGAAGTCGTTAAATCGCAAGCCCTGTGCGCTCTGCGTCGGCTCCGATGGTCCGATGCCGACACCTGTCGAGCAGTTGACCTGGCGCGAAACCGGCGAGACCGGAGCGAGGATGTCGAGTCCCAGGTTGAGACCGAAGCTGAACCTGACCGGTATCGCAGAACCTGCCTGATAGCTGAAGATGTTGAGCGGCGGGAGAAAACCGAAGAATTGCGGCGGGGCGCCGGTTCCTAGGAAGTATTCCCCTCTGGTATCCCCTTCGCTCGTCACACGCACCAGGTAGGTGGCCGGAGCCGGGAGCCCGGAGACATTGATTCTCTCGTTGCGCTCGTCATCAAGCGGTTCGCCCGTGGCGATCAACGTCGCGCCGGTGCTGTCATAGAGCTCGATATGCGGATCGAGCGTGTTGACAAATTCGCCCGTCCCGTCCGCCGGCGTGCGGGTTTCGAACTTCAGCCGGCCGTGGATGACCGTGATGCTGTACCAATCATCAACCGGAGGTTGACTGATCAGCGTGCTCTTGCCGGAGCCGACGAAGGCATTTGGCCCATTGTTGAAAGCCAACAACAGCCGGTCGGGCCCTTGCGTGCCAACTCCCTTGATGCCGACGGTCGCGCTGGCGCCGTCGTTGCCCGCGGCGGCGCCCGATGCCAGATCCTGGTAGTTGATCTGGATCCGTCCGTCGGCGAACAACTGCGCCTGATAGGTGATGGTGTCACCGGCTACGCCGCCGGTGAAGAACCTGATCTGGTTCCACTGGATGGTCAGGTGTTGATCTGACCCCTCGCCTGAAACCTGGAAGAAGACGTTCGACGCCGGCTGCCCGCCGCCCGTGTGCAGGTCGTCCCAGAACGCGGCGATGGAAGCCTGAGCAGGCGTCGTGGTTAGATCGGCGTTTGTAAAGGCGGTGTTGCCCGTTCCGAAGGTCAGCAGGCCGTTGCTGCTGACGAAGACGGTCGTGTTGGCGGCGCCGTAGAACGGGAACGTAAACCCTATTGGGATCGACACGCTGGCGTCGTCCACATTCGTGAGCCCGGCGATCACCGTGCCTGTCTCGCTGATGTCCTCGAAGTTAGCCGAAACCGCGGCGGCCTGGTAGGCGCCGCCTTTGATAAGGCTTCCCAATGCGCCTCTGCTAACATCGAGCGGTTGAGCGGTGTCTGCCGTGTCGTTGCCTTCGAGATCAAAGGTAGCGTTCCGAGTGATCACAAGGTTATACGGCACGCTCGCGGCGCTCGTTACCCGAGCGTAGAAAACGCCACTGTCGGGAACCACGAAATTGCTGATTGCGCTGTCTACGTTCGTCGCCCCGGACACGCCCGTGGCAATGACCGCGCCATTGCGATCGAGCAGCGCGACGCTCGCCGGAGCGCCACTGAGGCTCTTTACCACCAGAGTGTTGGCTTCATCATCATCCAGCTTGAACGCATACAAATCCGCCGTTGGGTTCGGCGGCGAAAGCAACGTGCTCAGGCCGGAGCCGACAAAGGCATTTGGCCCGTTGTTGAAAGCCAACAACAGTCGGTCGGGCCCTTGCGTGGCAGCCGCTTTGATGCCGGCGGTCGCGCTGGCGCCGTTGTTGCCCGCGGCGGCGCCCGAGGCCAGATCCTGGTAGTTGAACTGGACCCGTCCGTCGGCGAACAAATGCGCCTGGAAGGTGAGAGTGTCACCGGCCGCGCCGCCGGTGAAGAACCTGATCTGGTTCCACTGGATGGTCAGGCGTTGATCCGGCCCTGAGCCTGAAACCTGGAAGAACACGTTCGAGCCCGGCTGCCCGCCGCCCGTGTGCAGGTCGTCCCAGAACGCGGCGATGGAAGCCTGAGCAGGCGTCGTGGTGAGATCGGCGTTTGTGAAACTAGTATTGCCAGTTCCGAAGGTCAGCAGGCCGTTGCTGCTGACGAAGACGGTCGTGTTGGCGACGCCGTAGAGCGGGAACGTAAACCCTATGGGGATCGACACGCTGGCGTCGTCCTGGTTCGTGAGCCCGGCGATCACCGTGCCCGTCCCGCTGATGTCCTCGAATGCGGGGGCCACGGCGGAGGCCGCGTAGTTTGCGGAGTCCGTGACGCCACTCACCGCCCCTCGTTTCGCTTTCGCCGACGACACTTGCAACTTGATAAAGGAGTCGTCGATATTCTGCGCGGTGGCAAGCGTGTTGTTGGTTTTGCCGGAGATGGTTCCTTCCAACTCTTGGGCGGCGTTGAGGATTACCTGGAGCGAGTAATTGCCAGTCGTTCCTCCGGCGCCGCTCACCGTGAATGTGTAGGTTACGCCGGCGTTGTGGTCGGGACAATGATCGTTATCGTGATCGGCGCCGCCGCTCATCGTTCTGCTGAGGTGGTGGAAGAAACAATGGTGGTGGTCGCCATCGTCGTCGCCGTCGTCGTCGTCGTCGTCTGTATGCGCCGTCTGTAACAGGGCAGGTTGGTTTGCCGCAGCCGCTGTTGCGCTGCCGATAATACTAGAAGCCGACTTGCGTAGCTTAACGCTCGGCTGCAGTCCGCCCGAACCGGTGACGATCGCGGTGATTGTCTGATCGGAATCGATGGCGAGCGTGAAACTATCAGTGTCGCCCGCGAAGCCAATATTGCCCGTGATGCTCGGGTCATAAATCAGCGACCCTTGCGGGTTTTTGGCAAGCAGCGGCGTTGGATAAGGCACGGTCCCGATGTCTACTACATAGCCTCCACTGAATGCCGCTCCGGAATTCCCGAAGGCGTCGGTAATGGCTCCAGCCGGAATGCTGGCGGTGAGCGCTCCTTCAGCCGGAACGTTAATGGTGAAACGTACTGTCGTGTTGCCTGGCAGCACGCTGGCTGCCGTCACTGCGCTACCAGTAATGCCAGTCAACTGCAAGTCGCCGATTTGGACCGACGCGGGATTGATTGGCTCATTGAAGGTTACGTCGTAGTTGAACGGGCCTGGCAATGTGAACACTCCACCTACCGGCGGGGCTGTCGCAACCACCTGTAGCAGCAGAGTGTCGAACCGGAATGTGCCGGTGAATGCCGCCACTGGATCCCCGGCGGCCGCGCTGGTGAAAGCGCCGGCGGCGACGCTCATGGTCTGGAGTCCCTGAGTCGTTACGGGACTGGACCCAAAAGTGAAGACGATCGTCGTGCTGCCGGGCGTGTAGGCGAAACTCGACGCCGGCGTACCGTTGACGCTGAAATCACTGGCTTGCAATGAAGCCGGGTCTGCCGGTTCCGAAATGTTCACGGTGAACGTCGTCGGCTGATTTGAGATGACGCTGGCGACGGCGGGAATCGTGGTCGTGACGGATATGGTCAGACTGATCTTTTTGTAAAAGACGTTCGGGTCTTTGCGCCCCGCGCCATTCGGAAGATCATCTCGATTGTCGGCCCATATCACGTGGAAAGCGCCCGGAGTGCCCACGGCCGAATCATAATCACCCATATAGGTGGGATTAATCAGGCTGTCTCGACCAAACTCGGGTAACGACGCGACGTCGCTGATAGCGAAGCTCGGCGTAAACGTCACCGTTGAGCCTGAGAGACTGGCGGTGCGTCCATAAAACTTGAACAGGTTATTGTTGACCGGGTCTTCCTGACGGCTGTAGTAGAAGATGCCAAGATTCGCGCCGTCCGGCGTGATCGCCAGTGTCGGTTGCCACTGGTCGGTCGTGGTCGCATCGTCGTTGACTCTGACTGAGGGCCCCCAGGTGACGCCTCCGTCGGTGGATTGCACGACGAAAATATCCGCCTTATCCACGCCGGCTGGATTATTGTCGAAGGTGACATAGATGTCCCCGTTGACGGGGTTGACGGCGGCGTGCGGGAACTCGTTGCTGCGGAAACCCGCCGGCGTTGTTGTTCCCTGTCTGATGCCGGTCAGCGCGAGGTCGCCGTTTGTCCCCCCGACTAAGCCGGAAGCCACGGTTACTGGCGCCCCAAAGGTAGCCCCCTGGTCGGTTGACTTGCGCATTTGTATAGTTGCGCCCGCATACCAGAACGCATAAATGGAGTGATCGGGACCGACGGCGATATATGCCCCCTGGCTGCCAGTGACGATGAGCGTGCCGAGGTTGGGACCGAACGTGGCGCCCTGGTCCGTCGAGCGGAAAAAGTAAATCCCTGGTCCGGCGCCGAAGCGGCGGGATAGCATGTAAACGTTACCATTGCCCGGTCCCGCGAAATTGTCCACCGCCATCCATTGTTTATCCTCGGCGCTCCCGCCTGGCGTTCCGTTGATCGGGGCCATCCATGTGGCGCCATCATCATCGGAACGAAACACCTGGATGGTGCTGACGGTGAAGCCAAGGGTGGAGAAATAAAGGCGGCCGGTTGTATTGTCGCGCACAATCACCGGATCGCCCGCGTCGCCGCCCGGATTGGTCGGCAAGGTTCCGCCATCGGTAAACGTGGCGCCGCCATCTGTAGATCGCGCAAATCCGGTAAATTTGTTGGTGCCCCCTGAATTGGAGCCGGAATCGTTGAAGCCGACTACAACTGTGTTGCCAAACGCCACAATCGAGGTTTCACTCTGGGTAAAAAGGCCCGTCCCCGTGGAGCCGGCATTATTATTGGTCAGAGAATTGTTGGGGGAGACCGGCGGAACCTCGCCGTTCTGGTCAGGAATCAGGCCGGCCTTTATCCTCTCCAGGAAAGCGTCATAATCGAATGGCCCAAACTCCTGCTCGGACCTCATCTTTGCGGGGGCTTCCTTCCGCGGTTGCTCTTGCGCTGAACTTCTGGAAATGGAATACAAACCCAGGAAAGCCAGGGATAAAACGATTATGAGGGCCGCATGCCCACGGGTGAATGAACGGGGACGAAATCTCTTCATCTTATTATTCTCCTATTTGTTGCCCCATGGTTAGTCTCTTGAGGGTTTGCCACGGGGGAGTCGTTATTCTCATCGCGGATTGTGCTTGATGGGACGCCACCCAACGATCAACAAAAATACAGTCCGGCAAATGCTATCGTTGGAAGCGCGCCGATCTCGTTTACTTTCGCAGGCAACTAAGGGAAGAGGACTTCAAAGCAATTCGCCGGCTGGAAGCGGATGCGCATAGCAGGCTCGAATTGAATTGATAAATAGGTAAAGGTTCGCTCAATAGATTCGGTAGAGATCATGACTTATGGGTAAACTATTGGTTGACGCGCTCCGTTGGCAGCGTCTCAGGCCTATCACCGTCAAAAATTTTCTTACAGGGCGTACTTAGCTACAGAGACTCGGCTATAATTCTGTTATATCCATCCAAACCGAGAATTGTTGATATGGTTCAAAATTGAGATCATCCAGCTTACTATCGACGATAGTAGTTAAAAGCCATTGGACTGGCAAGAGATTTCCTTCTCTTTGGCAGGTTTTATTCAAAAAAGAGTGTAGCGATAAGGTCCTGGCCAGACCAGGTGTTCAGCAAACTCATCCCAAGATGGCTGCCATTGGCAGAGTTTGCATTCCGGTTGCGTAAGCTTGGAGTTCAACAGCGGCGGTCATTGAGCGCGGACCCTGGTCGCCTCAAACTTTCCAGTTTTGGTAGGAGTTGCTTTAGGATCCATCGGATCCTGATCCATCGGAAAGAGCGCGATGTCTCCGGTGATTTTACTTTCCGATTTAAAAACGCCTTTGAGCGACAACACGCCGGTTTCGCGTCCGACGTTGCCGATCGGAAACTCGACCGGGGCTAAGATCGTCACGCGCTTATCGTTGCCCACCGTCAATTTTGCTTGAGATGGCTTGGCGGGTTCGTCCCAATTGGACCGCGCGCCCTCCACCAGCAAAGAACCTTTGCCGGAATCTTCAGCGTCTAAACTCAGCGAACGCGTGGATTCGTTTACGAAAGTGATATCTACTTTCCATCGTCCCACCAAATCCGAAGACTGTGGTCGAGGCGCGTCCACAGAGCAGTTGTGTGCGGCGAAGAGCAAGGTAAGCATCAGGGCTATCTTCATGGTTGAAACCTCTAGCTAAAATTCAGTCGCCAAATGAAGATTCATTTGGATCAATTTACTGGGTCAGGCAGTCAAAATTCGGTCAGCGCAGCGTAGTCCAACGTCGAGGCTATCGTCAATGGATACGAATTTCGTTTGCCGAGAAATTCGCTTGACGCACATCTCCCTCTGGGATATTAATGCGCCGCTTTTCATCCCCCAACGAAGAACATCCATACACGAAAGACAAAACGAACCAGCAGTAATGTCGTTGCCCAGTTTTCCTTAGCTTTGGCCGAGCGCTTTGAGTTTTACTACACGCATTATATTTTCGCGATAATCTCAGGTATTTGACCGGATGATCTTATGCGCCTACACAAATGGGACACAACTGACTTCATGTCAGCTCCAACGGAGGCATCGCCTTGTTCAATCAAATCACGCCAGTCGCAAACCCGCGGGGTCGGGTTTGGCCAACTACCCGCCGCGCCGTTCAGATTATCAACCTGCTCCTCTGGGCCGGATTGTCGGCTTCTCCATGCCTATGGCCAGGGGCAGCGCCTGTGCAAGCAAACGCTAGTGAACGCAGTGAGGCGCAAATTATTCAAGAGGGTAGCTCACTGGAACTCAGTAAGCCAATTGAACGAGAACTCTCCGGGGGGGAGTCGCATTCCTACAAGATCACGATGATCTCCGGTCAATACTTGCATGTAGTAGTCGCCCAACGAGGGATAGATGTGGCAGTGTCGCTGTTTGCGCCTGATGGTAAGAAGATCAGCGAGGCCGACAGCGATCATACGATTGAAGGCTCAGAGACTGTGTCAGCGATCGCGGAAGCGCCTGGCGCATATCTGATCGAGGTGCGTTCTCCTGAGAAAACAGCCAAGATAGGACGCTATGAGATCAAGGTAGAAGAACTGAGAGCGGCGACTGCCGAGGATAAGTATCGAATCGCTGGAGAGTCGGTCTTTCGAGAGGCGGAGCGGCTACAAAATGGAACACTGGAAGCCAAAAGAAAGAGCATCGAGAAGTATCACGAAGCGTTGGAGCTGTATCGAAGGGCGAGTGACCGCAGGGGGGAGGCTCAAACGCTCACCAGCATCGGCGAAGTCTATCGGTCACTGGGAGAGATGCAGAAGGCGCTGGAAAAGTACCATGAATCTTTGCCGATCAGTCGGGCGGCAGGCGACCGCAGGGGGGAGGCTCAAACACTCAACAACATCGGCCTGGTCTATTGGTCGCTGGGAGATATGCAGAAGGCGCTGGAGAAGTACAATGAGGCCCTGCCGCTCAGGCAGGCGTTAGGCGACCGCAGGGGGAAGGCCGCCACACTCTACAGCATCGGCATGGTCTATTGGTCGATGGGAGATATGCAGAAGGCGCTGGAGAAGTACAATGAAGCCCTGACGATCTACCAGGCGGCAGGCGACCACATGGGGGAGGCCACCACACTCAACAACATCGGCATAGTCTATCGGTCGCTGGGAGATATGCAGAAGGCGCTGGAGAAGTACAATGAGTCTTTGCCGATCTACCAGGCGGCAGGCGAGCGCAGTAGGGAGGCTCTATTACTCGACAGCTTCGGCCAGGTCTATCAGTCACTGGGAGAGATGCAGAAGGCGCTGGAGAAGTACAATGAAGCCCTGCCGATCATCCGGGCGTTAGGCGACCGCAGGGGGGAGGCTCGAACACTCAACAACATCGGCTTTGCCTACCAGGCGCTGGGAGAAATGCAGAAAGCGCTGGAGAAGTACAATGAGTCTTTGCCGATCAGCCGGGCGTTAGCTGACCGCAGCGGGGAGGCTCAAACACTCAGCAACATCGGCATAGTCTATCGGTCACTGGGAGAGCCGCAGAAGGCGCTGGAGAAGTTAAATGAAGCCCTGCCGCTCAGGCGGGCGGTAAGCGACCGCAGGGGGGAGGCTCGAACACTCCACAGCATCGGCGTAGTCTATCGATCACTGGGAGAGCCGCAGAAGGCGCTGGAGAAGTTAAATGAGGCCCTGCCGATCATCCAATTGGTTGGCGACCGCAGGGAGGAGGCTCAAATACTCAACAACATCGGCCTGGTCTATTGGTCACTGGGAGAGCCGCAAAAGGCGCTGGAGAAGCACAATGAAGCTCTGCCGATCTTCCAATTGGCAGGTGACCGCAACGGAGAAGCTACTACCCTGCTGGGGATTGCGCGAGTCGAGCAAAAACGCGGCAATCTCACCCAGGCTCGCCAAACCATTGAACAGGCTATCAGCTTGATCGAATCCCTGCGCACAAATATCGCTGGCCAGGAGCTTCGCGCTTCCTATTTTGCCTCCCAACACATGGTATTTGAATCTTACATTGACGTGTTGATGCAGATGCGCAAACAGAACCCGGCCGCGGCGTTTGACGCTCTCGCATTAGCGGTAAGTGAGCGCGCCCGAGCGCGTTCTTTACTGGAATTGTTGAAAGAAGCCCGCGCCGACATTCGTCAAGGCGTCGATAGTTCGCTGCTGGAGCGCGAACGCTCCTTGCAGCAACGACTCAACGCGAGGGCCGCGGAACAAGCACGCTTATTAAATCGTAAGCATACTCCTGAACAGGCCGATGCCGCCGCCAAAGAGATCGCCGCTATCACAACCGAATATGAAGAGCTCCAGGGCCAAATTCGGGCTCGCAGCCCACGATACGCGGCTCTGACCCAGCCTCAGCCGCTAAGTCCGACAGAGATTCAACAACAGGCTCTTGATGAAAATACGCTGCTGCTCGAATACGCGCTCGGCGAAAATCGTAGTTACCTTTGGCTTGTTTCGCAGCGCTCCATCAATAGCTACGAGCTTCCTCCGCGCACCGAGATCGAAACCGCAACTCGCCGGGTTTACGAACTGCTCATCGCGCGCCCGAAACGCGGAACTCCGCCCGATCCGCAATTTATCGCTCAGTCCGAGACGCTCAGCAGGATGTTGCTCGGCCAGGTGGCGCCGCAACTCAGCGGCAAACGGCTGGTCGTTGTGGCGCCGGGCGCGCTGTCTTATCTGCCTTTCGCCGCGCTGCCGGCGCCGGAAGATGAGAAGCGGCCGGCCGGAGATTATGAGCCCTTGATCGCGAAGCATGAAGTAGTGAGCGTTCCTTCCGCTTCGGTCCTATCAGTCATTCGCCGTGAAACGGCGGGCCGTCAGCGGGCGACCAAGTCGGTCGCCGTCCTGGCCGATCCCGTCTTTGAAGAGGAGGACCCGCGCCTGAATGAGGCTAAAAACGGAAACTCCTCCGGAAAAACGCCGGCCACGCGGGCGGCTGATGTGGAACATTCGGAGTTGATGCGCGCGATCAGGACTATGAATTTTCCCGACGGTCGCGCCGGTTTCGCACGACTCGCCTTCTCACGCCAGGAAGCCGAGAGCATCTTTGCGCTGACTCCGGGAGGAACAGGGCTCAAAGCAACTGACTTCAACGCCAGCCGCGACCTGGCTATTAGCCAGCAATTGAGTCAGTACCGCATCTTGCATTTTGCGACCCACGGTCTGCTCAACAGCGAGCGCCCTGAACTTTCCGGGCTGGTCTTCTCGCTCATCGACCAGGAGGGGAAACCGCAGGATGGATTCCTACGACTGCATGAGGTCTACAACCTCCAGCTCAACGCCGATCTGATCGTGCTCAGCGCGTGCGAAACAGGACTGGGCAAAGAGATCAAGGGCGAGGGATTGATTGGGCTGACGCGGGGATTTATGTACTCTGGCGCACCACGCGTGGTCGCGAGTCTGTGGAATGTTGACGATTTGGCGACGGCGGAACTGATGAAGCTTTTTTATCGGGGCATGCTCAAGGACGGACTGCCGGCGGGGGCGGCTCTGCGAGCGGCTCAGCTTGAATTGTCAGGACAGAAACGCTGGGCGTCTCCCTACTACTGGGCCGGATTTGTATTGCATGGAGAGTGGAAATAGTGACCGATGGGGACGGCTAAGGACGGGCGGAAATGAGCGACGGTCCATGCGTGTGAGGAGTAATCATTGCCCGGCATCGCTCGACAATCACATATAGATTGGAAACTATTTGAACTTAGGCCGGCGTTTATGGTCTTTGAGAAATAAATGCAACCACGAATTCGGCAATCCGACCGACGGCAGTAGATGGGATTCAGCAGTCGTTGCATTTATTTCCCAAACATAATCAAAGCTGGGGCGAGATTCCCCCTGCCGCGGAGCGGCATTTGAGCCTAGCCCGGCTTTTCAAAGCCGGGAGAGCGGTTACGTGGTTGTTTCAGTCGCCGCAGCGACGGTTGATACCGATCATCGGTATCAACCGTCGCTCCGCGACTGAGAACGGATATGCGTTAGTCGACCCGGCTTTGAAAAGCCGGGCTAAGCTCACGTGGTCGCTCCGCGACCGGGAAGACAGTTGTTGCATTTATTTCTCAAAGACCATTAACGCCGGCGCCGAGTGTGGGAGAAATCTCCAGTCGCGGAGCGACAGTTGAAGGAGGCGAAGAAAAGACGGTTGAATCTAGCGACGAACTCACAACAATCTCAGCCGTCGCTGCGGCGGCTGGATAATCATTCACCCCTCAGCCGCGTTAAAACGCCAGCCTAAGCTCAACCGTCGCTGCGGCGACGAAGAATAAATCCGTACACTGATCTGATAAGGGCTGCAGACGCGACCGCAGCTACACAATCTCGCGGTAGGGAGAGCTAAAAAAAGGCGGCAGGCCTGAATGAACCTGCCGCCTTTGGGTTTGCAGAGTTTTTGTATTGGGCAGCGCAAACCCGGCTTGCGCTGCCCGTAGAAGTTAAGGCAGCCTACTGGAAACTGACCTTCGTCCTGAAGCGCCTGCCGTCCAGAAGTATCACTTCCAGCTCACGGCAAGTTCCTGCCCAGGCTTTATCCGTTTTCCAGTCATAGTGGTATTGGCCGTCGGTTATTCGCAGGCCTCCTCCCACGCTCTCTGTCGGCTCCCACGGTCCAATGCCAACATTCGCCCCGCAGCTGTTCGGCGAGCAGTTGATTTGGCGTGAAAACAGCGAGCCCGGAGCGAAGATGTTGAGTCCCAGGTCGAGACCGACGCTAAACTTGACCGGTATCGTAGAACCCGCATTCTGTTGGTTGTTGTCGCCGAGGGGCGGCAAAAACCCGCTGAAGGGCGGGACGCCGACTCCTAGGAAGTATTCCCCACTGGTACCCCCTTCGCCCGTTACGCGCACCAGGTATGTAGCCGGAGCCGGGAGCCCGGAGACATTGATCGACTCGTTGCGACCGTCTTCAAGCGGTTCGCCCGTGGCGATCAACGTCGCGCCGGTACTGTCAAAGAGCTCGATATGCGGATCGAGCGTGTTGACAAATTCGCCCGGCCCGTCACCTGGCGTGCTGGTTTCGAACCGCAGCCGGCCATCGATGACCGTGATGCTGTACCAGTCGTCATTACGCTGGCCACCCTTCTGCACGCTGTCCACGAAATGGGTGGGGCCGAAGCCGCGGAAGGCCAGGCCGCCTGAGGTGATGGTCGTGTCGGCGCCAGTGACGGTGTTCAGCAGCGTCGTTCCGTCGCTGTCGAACAGCCGCCCGGTGATGCTGCCGCCCACCCCCCAGACCACCTCGAAGCGATACCACTTATTTGGCGTCCAGATCTGCGGGACCACACCGATGTCCAAGAAGCCGAAGCCGGCGTTCCGCTGCAAGTTCAGTGTGCCGGTGTTTCCGCCAAGGACCATCGACAGGGTGCCCGTGGCGCTGGCCCCGAAGCCGAAGTAGGTGCGCCCGACGGGCGCGCCCGCGGCCTGCACCCAGGCGGAGATCGTATCCCCCTGCTGCACTGCGACGGCCGCGTCGTTGCGCCACATCCACTCAGTGACGCTCCCGATTTGCAGGCCGAAGGGGCCGTCGTGGGCGGCCGCGGCGGTCACACTGGCGAGGTTCGGCCCGATGAAGGTGTAGCCTGTTAGCAGGCCATCGTCGAAGTTCTGCAGCGAGACCGGGGCCACGCCGCCGGTGACGTGGCCGAGCACGCCCCGCGACGGGTTGAGGCTCTGGGCCGTTGCGATCGTATCGTTGCCCTCCGTGTCGAAGGCGGCGTTGCGTGTGACCACCAGGTTGTAGGTGGAGGCGACCGTGCCGCTGACGCGCAGGAAATAGGTTCCCCCGGTCGTGATGAGGAAATTGCGGATGCCGCTGTCGTAGTTAGTGGCCCCGCCGGCGCCGGTCGCCAGGATCGTACCGGCGCAATCCTCCAGGAATACGTTCGCGCCGCTGCCCGACAGGTTTTCCAGCGCGGCCGATACCACGTCGTTATCGCTGGCGCTGAACGAGTAGTAATCGGTCCAGGAGCCGGGCGCGGCAAGCTGGACATCATCGACGTACCAGCCCTCGAAGTTATTGAGGACGCCGTCCAGCGTGTCGAAGGAGAAGCGGATCAGCACAGTCTGACCGGCGAAGGCCCCCAAACTGAACGATGCGTTACGCCAGACGCCGCTCAGGGGCAGCTGAGCGACTTGAGCGCTGCTGGCGATCGTGGCGAAGGTCGCGCCGCCGTTGTTGCTGACCTGCACCGAGGCCACGTCGAAAGCGCCGTTTCCTTCCGTCTGCAGGACGTAGTTGAACGAAATGCCGACCCCGGGGTTGTTAGGTAGCGCGATTGGACCCGAGGTGATGGTCCCGGCGGTGTTACCGACGTTATAGTTGCCGCCGCCGCCTGGTCCTTCTCCTTGGCCGAAGTAGAAGCTGGTTACCGGCGAGTGTCCGGTCTGCGCGCCGCGGCCGGTGGACAGGCGCCACAGCCCTGCCACGTGACCCGGCAGAGGGCCGTTGTTGATCACGAAGCCCTGTGGCCCCGACTCGAAATCGAAGGTCTGGAACGGCACGGGAGGCGCGGCCGCGTTCCCACCGAACACGGCGCCGCGGGAAGCCGATGCCACCGACGATCGCAACGTGATAAACGAGGCGCTGATATCCTGCGCAGTGGCAAGTGTGTTGTTGGTTGCGCCGGCGATGATTCCTTCCGACTCTCTGGCGGCGTTGAGGATCACCTGGAGCGAGTAATTGCCCGTCGTGCCGCCGGCGCCGCTCACCGTGAATGTGTAGGTTCCGCCTGTAGCCGCCGGCGCCGTCTGTATCAGGGCAGGTTGGTTTGCCGCAGCCGCAGTGGCGCCGCCGATAACTGTGGAAGCCGGATTGCTTAGCTCAACGCTCGGTTGCAGTCCGACCGAACCGGTGACGATCGCGGTGATTGTCTGATCGGGATCGACGGCGAGCGTGAAACTATCGGTGTCGCCCGCAAAGGCAATATTGCCCGTGATGCTCGGGTCATAAATCAGCGATCCCTGCGGGTTTTTGGCAAGCAGAGGCGTCGGGTAAGGCACGGTACCGATGTCTACGACGTAGCCTCCACTGAACGCCGCTCCAGGATTCCCGAAGGCGTCAGTAATGGCTCCTGCTGGAATACTGGCGGTGAGCGCTCCTTCAATTGGAATGTTAAGTGTGAACCGCACGGTTGTGTTGCCGGGTAACACGCTGGCTGCCGTCACCGTACTGCCGGCAATGCCGCTCAACTGCAAGTCGCCGGGTTGGACCGACGCGGGATTGATTGTCTCATTGAAGATTACGTCGTACGTGAATGGGCTGGGCAATGTGAACACTCCGCCTACCGGCGGGGCTGTCGCAACCACTTGTAGCAACACAGTGTCGAACCGGAATGTGCCGGTGAATGGCGCCACCGGATCCCCGGCGGCCGCGCTGGTGAAAGCGCCGGCAGGGATGCTCATGGTTTGGAGTCCCTCAGCCGTTACGGGACTGGAACCGAAAGTGAAGAAGATCGACGTGCTGCCGGGCGTATAGTCAACACTCGACGCTGATATCCCGTTGACGCTGAAATCACCGGCTTGCAAGGAAGCCGGGTTTG
Source organism: Blastocatellia bacterium (assembly GCA_036565725.1). GTDB lineage: Bacteria > Acidobacteriota > Blastocatellia > RBC074 > RBC074 > JAJVID01. The sequence continues at coordinate 6,431 of DATCXQ010000452.1, read as the reverse complement.
CCGGTTCCGAAATGTTCACGGTGAACGTCGTCGGCTGATTTGAGATGACGCTGGCGACGGCGGGAACCGTGGTCGTGACGGATATGGTCAGACTGATTCGCTTGTAAAAGGCGTTCGGGTCTTTGCGCGGCGCGCCGCCCGGAAGATCAGAGCGGTTGTCGGACCATATCACGTGGAAAGCGCCCGGAGTTGCCACCGCGTGATCATAGTCACCCATATAGGTGGGGTTAACCACGCTGTCTCGGCCAAACTCAGGTAAGGACGCGACGTCGCTGATAGCGAAGCTCGGCGAAAAGTTCAGCGTCGAGCCTGAGAGACTGGCGGTGCGCCCATAAAACTTGAACAGGTTGTTGTCGACCGGGTCTTCCTGACGGCTGTAGTAGAAGATGCCAAGATTAGCGCCGTCCGGCGTGACCGCCAACGTCGGTTGCCACTGGTCGGTCGTGGTCGCATCGTCGTTGACTCTGATGGGCGCCCCCCAGGTGGCGCCTCCGTCGGTGGATTGCGCGACGAAAATATCCGCCTTATCCACGCCGTCCGGATTGTTGGCGAAGGTGGCATAGATGTTCCCGTTGACGGGGTTGACGGCGGCGTGTGGGAACTCGCTGCTGCGGAAACCCGCCGGCGTTGTTGTCCCCTGCCGGATGCCGGTCAGCGCGAGGTCGCCGTTTACTCCGCCGACTAAGCCGGAAGCCACTGTTATTGGCGCCCCAAAGGTCAACCCCTGATCGGTTGACTTGCGCATTTGTATAGTTGCGCCCGCAAACCAGAACGCGTAGACGGAATGATCGGGACCGACTGCGACAAATGCCCCCTGGGCGCCCGGGGTGATGAGCGTGCCGCCACTCGGGCCAAACGTGGACCCATGATCGGTGGAGCGGAAAAAGTAAATGCCATTACCTACGCCAAAGTCGCGCGCCACGAGGTAGACGTTACCGTTGCCGGCGCCGGCGAAATTGTCGACTGTGATCCACTCCTTGTCCTGGAATCCTGTCTTTCCCGGGGCGCCCTGAACCGGGGCCGCCCAGGTAGCGCCATTGTCATCGGAACGGAAGACCTGGATGCCGCTGCCTGAGAATTGAAGCGTCGAAAAGTATATACGGCCAGTAGTCTCGTTGCGGGCGAGTACTGGATCGCCTGCGTCCCCGGAGGGATTGGTTGGCAGCGTGCCGCCGTCCGTGAAGGTCGCGCCGCCGTCCGTCGAGCGCGCAAATCCTGTGAACTTGTTGCTGCCGCCTGAATTGGAGCCTGAGTCGTTGAACCCGACGACGACCGTATTGCCGAAAGCTACCAGCGTATTCTCGCTCTGAGTGAAGAAAGCCGTGCCGGTGCTGCCAGCGTTGTTGTTAGCCAGAGAATTGTTAGGTGAGACTACATCAACGTCGCCGCCATCGAACGAAAACTCGCCGTTCGCTATCCTCGCCAGGAAAACTTCATAATCGAATGGTCCAAGGAGCGCCTCGGACCGCATCCTTGCGGGTGAGTAACCCTCATGCTGCGCTGAACTTCTGGAGATGGAAAACAAACCCAGGAAAGTCAGAGATAAGACGATAATAAGGGCCGCATGCCCTCGGGTGAATGAACGGGGACGAAGTTTCTTCATTTTTTTATTCTCCTATTCGTTGCCCCATGGTTAGGTTATTGGGTGTTCCTCCACGGGGAAGTCGTTACTCTTATCGCGGATCGCGATTAACGTGGCGTCTACCAACGATCAACAAAAATACGGTCAGGCATATGGTCGCGTTTGGAAATGCGCCGATCTCATTTGCTTTCTCATGAAACTCACGGAAAAAGCCTTCCAATTGATTAGTCGGCCAGAAGCGGATGTGCAAAGAAGCGTCGAATTGAATTGAAAAAAGGGAAAGGTTCGCTCAATAGACTCAGTGGCGATCATGACTTGCGGGTAAACTATCGGCTGACGCTCAACGTACTGCGCCAACTAAATCCTATGGCGATTTGCAAATGCGTGTACAGGACGGCAAGCGGTACAGTGCGGGGAACGTCAGCGACCTACTGTGTCGATCAAGAGGCCCTTTGATCGACCAGTACCGGAGATCGCGCCACTTTCCCGTATACGCAATCGCAATTCATTCTAAATTATTGTCAAAAGCTTTCTTAAATGGTGTGTGTAGTGACAGAGACTCGGGTGTATGCCTTTCACATACGTCCAAACCGAGGATTGCTGATATGAGTCAAAACTGTGATTGCTCGAACTACTATCGGAATATAGTAGAAAGGAGTTGGAGAGGCAAGAAATTTTCTTTTCCCTCGCAAGTTTTATTCAATACTGGCGTATTGCGATACCATTCAGAGTAACCAGAGTCTTGGCCTAGCCAAGTGTCCGGCAAACTCACCCCAAGATGGCTGCCTTTGGCAGAGCTTGCCTTCCGGTTGCGTAAGCTTGGAGTTCAACAGTGGCGATCAGCGAGCGAGGACCCTGGTCGCCTCGAACTTTCCAGTTTTGGAAGGAGTCGCTTTAGGATCCATCGGATCCTGATCCATCGAATAGAAAGCAAAATCTCCGGTGATTTTGCTTTCCGATTTAAAGGAGCCTTTGAAAACCAATACTCCGGTTTCGCGTCCGACATTACCGATCGGAAACTCGACGGGGCCTGAGATCGTCACGCGCTTTTCTCTGCCTGCCGTCCATTTTGCTTGAGATGGCTTGGCGGGTTCGTCCCAGTTGGAACGCGCCTCCAGCAGCAAAGAACCTTTGCCGGAATTTTCAGCGTCGAAACTCAACGAACGCTTGGATTGGTCTTCGAAAGTGATATCTATTTTCCATTGTCCCTTCAAATCCGAAGACTGTGGTCGAGCCGCGTCCACCGAGCAATTGTATGCGGCGAAGAGAAAGAGAAGCATCAGCGCTATCTTCATAATTGAACCCTCCAACTAAAATTCAGTCGTCAAATGAAGACTCATTTGGATCAATTTACGACACAAGCTTCTTCACGACAACACCCTCGACGTCCGTCAGGCGGAATTCGCGGCCCTGGAATTTATAAGTCAGCCTGGTGTGATCAATGCCCATCAGATGCAGGACGGTCGCGTGCAGGTCGTGAACGCTAACCGGGTCGGCCACAGGGTTGTAGCCGATCTCGTCCGTTTCACCCACGGTCACGCCGGGTTTGACGCCCCCGCCCGCGAGCCACACGCAAAAAGCTCGCGGATGGTGGTCGCGTCCGAGCAGCTTCGACCCGCCGCGGGCTTCGTTCATCGGCGTGCGTCCGAATTCGCCGCCCCAGATGACGAGCGTGTCTTTGAGCAGGTCGCGCTCTTTCAGTTCGGTCAACAGCGCCCCGATCGGCTTGTCGGTCTCGCGACAGATGCGGGGCAGTTTGCTGACGATGTCCGCGCCGACCGAGGCGCCGTGAGTGTCCCAGCCCCAGTGATAAAGCTGCACGAAGCGCACGCCGCGTTCTATCAGCCGCCGCGCCAGCAGGCAGTTGTTGGCGAACGAAGTCTGGCCCGGGCGCGTGCCATACATCTCGTGGACCTTCGGAGGCTCTTTCGAGATGTCGGTCAATTCGGGCACGCTCGTTTGCATTCTATAGGCCATCTCGTAAGCGGCGATGCGCGTGTTGATTTCGGGGTCGCCGACCTCGGCCTGGCGCATCGAATTCAGATCCTTCAGCGCGTCGAGCGTTGCGCGTCGCGTATCGCTCGTCACGCCGTCGGGGTTGCTTACGAAGAGCACAGGCTCGCCTTTCGAGCGGAACTCGACGCCCTGATGCACGGTCGGCAGGAATCCGCTCCCCCAACATGATTTGCCCCCGTCGGGATTGTTCTCGCCGGAGATCAGCACGACGAAACCGGGCAGGTCTTTGTTCTCGCTCCCGAGTCCGTACATCATCCACGACCCCATGCTCGGACGGCCCGGGACTTGATGGCCCGTGTTCATGAAAATCTGCGCTGGCGCGTGATTGAACTGCGTCGTATGCATCGTGCGGATGATCGCGATGTCGTCCGCATGACTGGCCAGGTTCGGCAGGAGGTCCGACATCTCCTGCCCCGACTGGCCGCGCTTTCTGAACTCGAACGGCGAGCCGAGCAATCGCGGCGTGCCTTTGATGAAGGCGAACCGCTCCCCCTTGATGTACTCGTCGGGGCAAGGCTGGCCGTCGTATTTGCGGAGCGCCGGCTTGTTGTCGAACAGGTCAAGCGTCGAGGGCGCGCCGGCCATGAACAGGTAAATGATGCGCTTGGCCTTCGGCGCGAAATGCTGAACGCGCTGCAAGCCGGACGCCGCGAAGACGTTCTCGCCGAGCAGCGACGAGAGCGCCATCGCGCCGATGCCGAAGCCGGTTTGCTTGAAGAAGTGACGGCGGGTAACGTCGCGGAGTTGTTCTGATTGCTTGTTCATAAGCGACCCTCGGTCATTCACACCTATCAGCCATTCTATCAGCCGCGCCGGGTTGGCGCGATCAGCCTTTACGGCGCGTCGGCGCCCGCCTGATCGAGAACGCGCGTTACGAACCGGTAAACCTCCGGTTCATCGGATTCCCTGGGGCCGGCGATATTGAGAACTGAAATTCCGAACTTCTCAATGAAAGCCCGCAACTCCTGCGCGTGATTTGTCCCCTCGTCCTGCGCGCACAAGTGAATTATTGGTTTGTTGTACCAGCCCGCGAGTTCAACGGTCAGGTGCGAGCCGCCCCGTAATTCACTCCGGACAGAGAAGACAGCCGTCCCATCCGAGTCGCGAACATTCCATTCGGTTCTTTGCGAATAAACCTCGGAAGGCGTTTCGGTCAGACTGTAGCGAGAATCAATCACGCCGTCCTCGGCCTTGCGGCCTTTCGGACACCAGCCTCCGTGCGCTACGCCGCGCATGATCGCCCAGTCGAGCGCCGCCCGATCAGCGCCCGTCTGTCCACCGGAGACTATTTTGCTCAATACAGCAATTTTCACATGGCTGAATAGCCACAGAGGGCGCCACAGAACACAGAGAAATCATTAAATCCCCTTTGTGCCCTCTGTGCTCTGCGGCGGCTGACCGTCTTCATATTTGTGCGCATTCTTCATCACAATTGACCCGTCTCCTTAACCACCTGATGGAGCGCCGAAACTGCGCGGTCAATCTCTTCCGTTGTGTTATAGATGTGCGGGCACAATCGAAGACCTCCCGTCGCCGCTCCGGCGACGCCGTGCTTGGCATACAGGGCCTCATAAATCTTCTGGTGATCTTTTCCGTCAAACCCGACCACGCATACGCCTGCGCTCAACTCCGGCTTGGCGCTGGTGCGCAGTCTTGCGCCGGGAATTTTGCTGACGCCTTCTTTCAAGGCCGCGGCCAATTCGCGGATGCGAGCCTCGATCCGTTCGCGTCCGATCAAGTTATGGAAGTCTACAGTGGTTCCCATCGCCGACACGGCGGCGTCATCACGCTGGCCCAGCGTCTCGAATTTTCGCGCGCCGCGCGCCGCGGTTTCGACCTTGGCGCCCCATCCCACGCCGACCACGCTCGGCCAGATTTCTGCGACGCGCTCTTGCCTGATGTAGAGCGCGCCCGCTTCCTTCGGTCCCATGAACCATTTGTGAGCGCTGGCGGAATAAGAATCGCACCCCATCTCGCGCAGGTTGAGCGGGATCGCGCCGAAGGTCTGCGCGCCGTCCACGTGCGTGTAGACGCCGCGCTCACGGGCCGTCCGGCATAAGTCCTTGCTCGGCATCCTCACGCCGGTCGTGTTGGAGACGTCGGTGAAAGAGAGCGCTCTGGTTTTGGACGTGATCGCCGCGCGGAAAACTTTCAATATCTCTTCGGCGTCGTTTAGGATTTGCGGAACGCCGACGCGCTTCACGGTGAAGCCGATGCGGGCGGCTCGCACGTCCCAGGCCACGTTGTTGGTCGGGTGATTTTGGTCGAAGACAATCACTTCGTCGCCCGCCTTCAAGTCGAGGCCGTTGACGATGAAGTTGTTCGCTTCACTCGTGTTTCTGACGACGGCGATCTCGTCCTCCGAAGCGCCCATAAAAGCCGCCAGCTTCCGGCGCGATTCCTCCAGCAGCCCGTTGAATTTCGCACGGTTCTGGAAGGAGACGTCACCGTCAACGTCCTCAGTCAGTCGAAAAACCCTGTCTCTGACCATGTGCGGCGACGGGCAGAGGTTCGCGGCGTTGAGCAGTATCATCCCCGGCCTGATCGCAAACTGCTCTTTCACCAGCCGCCAGAAAGGCTCGCTCGCCATGTCGGAGGCGCCGAGGCGGCTGGCCGCGCTCAGAAGCTCCTTGGCGGAGCCGGTTGATGGAAAGACCGAGAGCGCCGCCGCGCCTCCGGCGAAACCTTTGAGGAAAGACCGGCGGTTTGTGGCCGGGTGATATGTTTGTTTGTTCATTCTGCGCCTCCGTTTCGGATGCCGGTACAGTACCGCGCGCGTAAGCAAGCGGCGGATTCATTGGTCGGCCGCTTGCTTACGCGCGCGGTACTGTGC
>DATCXQ010000421.1:0-13444 GCA_036565725.1 Blastocatellia bacterium | reverse complement strand
AACGGGCGTAATCCTTGCGGTATTGCGGCGAGACTTTGTGCCAGCCCGCCCATGCTTCCTTCAACTCTTCGGGATTGCGTCTTTTGGCCATGATCTCTTCGAGGTCGCCCAGGCTCTGGCAGTTCTTCTTCGCTTCGCTCCCCGCGGCGCGAGGCTTCGTTGCGGCGCCGGCATCGGCGGACGGCTCAGGACAATACTTGAATTTGCCGTACGCGCTCTCCATGCCGACCGTGGTCTTGGTCAGCTCTTCGCGCTCAGCGGGGTTTGAAGGCGCGGGCAATGGAATCGCCTGCAGCTTCAATAGTTTGATTTTGCGGGCCACGTCCGGCGACAGTTGTTGTCCGTCGAATTGGCGCGACTGGTCTGTCAGTTCTTTGATCGCCGCGATCAGATTATCTTTGGAGTCCGCGGCGATGGCATCGGTATCCTCGGTGATGAAATTACTCTGCACCCAACTCGCGCGGCTATCTTTGATGCTCGCGCTCAGGTAACGTTTCTCCGCGTCCTTAATGAAGGTCTCGGCGTCGGCGGCGCTGGTTTTTTGGCCGACGGAGCCGCCACGGCATGCCGTGAAAAGCATTGTCGCCAGCGCAGTCAAACTGAGGATACAGCAAAATCCAATGGTTTTTTTCATGAACAACCTCTTCCAATAATGAGTTGATGGTTAATAAACCCAATTTGTGCCCGTGCCTGGGTTGGGTCAATAATGTTAACTCAATTTCCCGACAAAGTTATGTGAATTGTAGAGGCGCGCATGGCTGACCGGACGCGGCGATTGACGCAGAACATTGAGGGCGACTTCTTCGTCGACGACTCGTGCATTGACTGTGACACGTGTCGCCAGATCGCGCCTGCGCATTTCCGCGACCACGGCGATCAATCGAGCGTCTACCGCCAGCCGGAGACGCCGGCGGAGATCAGCCAGGCTCTCAAGGCTTTGGTTTCCTGCCCGACCGCGTCCATCGGCGCTCTTACGAAACACGACCTGAGTCAGACCGTCGCCTCTTTCCCCTCGCTCATAGCCGAAAACGTCTACTTCTGCGGCTTCACTTCCGAATCGAGCTACGGGGCATGGAGCTATCTGATCGCGCGCCCGGATGAAGCGGGCGGCAACGTGCTGGTTGATTCGCCGCGCTTCGCCCCGCCTCTAGTCAGGCGGATCAGAGAACTCGGCGGCGTCAAGACGATGTTCCTGACGCACAAGGACGACGTCGCCGATCACGCGGCCTTTGCCAGGGAGTTCGGCTGCGAGCGCGTGATGAGCGAGGCGGACGGCGCGGTTCAGCTCGGCATAGAGCGCGTCATCGAAGGCGAAGAGGATGCGCGATTGGATGACGACCTTCTGGTCATCCCGACGCCGGGCCACACGCGCGGCCATCAAGTGTTGCTCTATCGGGAGAAATTTCTCTTCACCGGCGATCACCTGGCGTGGTCGCCGGCGAAGCGGACGTTGACGGCGTTTCGCAACGTGAACTGGTACTCACGCTCGGAGCAAACACGCTCTATGGAGAAACTGCTGCGATACCAGTTTGAATGGGTGTTGCCCGGTCACGGGCGAATCCATCATGACACGAGCGACGCGATGCGCGAACATTTGCGGCGTTGCGTCGAATGGATGCGATCCACCTGGTAAGCCTTAGATTGGTTAGCAATTGCGCGTAGAGGAGCGGCGCCGCGAGTTGTTTACTCGCGCATCTTTCCTGATTGGACTCCTGATCGTAGGAGGCCACAAACAGGGCGATAAAAAAATCGCCCCACACCCTACACGCATTTGCTGACTGCATAGGCGCCGTGTATCAAACCATCAATTGCCCGCCATTGATTTCAATGGTCTCGCCGTGAATATAGCTCGCGGCGTCGGAGGCCAGAAAGGCGATCACTCGGCCGCATTCTTCCGAGGTTCCCAGGCGGCCCATCGGAATGGTTTTGACGAATTGTTGGAGCAACTCCGGCGTCGACATGCGTTCGTGAAAAGGAGTGTCTATCACTCCGGGCGCGACGCCGTTGACGCGGACGCCGTAAGGCGCAAGCTCCTTGGCCAATCCTTTCGTCAGGCACATCACGCCCGCTTTTGCCGCCGCGTAGACGGCCGCCCCCGGACCGCCTCCGTGATGCCCTGCGATCGAGCCGACGTTGATGATCACGCCTCGCCTGCGATCCGTCATTTCAGGCGCCACAGCCTGCGAGCAGAGCAGCACGCTTTTAAAATTGAGGTTCATCACCCGATCCCACAGCTCTTCGTCGAATTCGAGCAGCGAGCATCGCTGAATCAAATCGCCCGCGTTGTTGACCAGAATATCTATCGGGCCTAGTTGCGCGCGCGCGGCTTCGGCCAGCGATCGCGCGCCCTTCCCGGTCGAGACGTCGGCTTGAACGATTACGGCGCGCCCGCCTTGAGATTCGATAGCCCGCTTCGTCTCTTCGGCTCCGGCCTGATTCTTGTTGTAGTTGACCGCCACAGCCGCGCCGCATTCGGCCAACGAGATTGCTGCCCATCGCCCGATGCCCGTGCTTGCGCCGGTGACGATCGCGACACGGCCGTCCAAATTCTGTTTGTTCATTCTGCTCCTCCGGAGAAATGTACCGTAGGTTGTCCAACCTGCGGATGCTTGGTTATCAATGCGTTCAGTTGTCATCAGGCGGCTTGGTTATGAAGCCCGCCGCAGGTTGGACAACCTACGGTACAGGGCGCGCCGCCTTCCAAAGGTTTCAGCGTGACGAATAAACCATTTCTCCGTTGACGACCGTCGCCGCCACATCTAACGTTGCATTCTCGTCATCCCACCGGAACAAGATCAAATCCGCTCTGCGCCCGATTTCAATTGATCCGAATTCGGAGCCGACGCCTAGCAATTCGGCGGGATTCGCGCTCGCCATGCGCAGCGCGTCGTCGAGCGTTGCGTCGGAATATTGAATGGTCTTCGCGATGGCCTCAGGCATCTCCAAAACCGAGCCTGCCAGATAAGGCGTGCCAGGCAGATTTACGCGGCGCGTGGGCGTGACTTCGACTTCGACGGCGCCCAGTCGGTATTTGCCCGCCGGCCTGCCAGCCGCCGCGATCGCGTCCGTAACGAGAATACTGCGCGCAACGTCTTTCGACCGCAGAAAACATTTCACGACCGAAGGCGGCAGGTGATGGCCGTCGACGATGAAACTCGCCCACAGATCGTCATTGGCCAACTGTTCCCAGATGTAATTCGGATGGCGGTCAATCTTCGACGAAGCCACGCGGCCGAGATGGGTGGAAAGCCTCGCCCCGGCGCGCGCGGCGTCGGCGATCTGCGCGGGAGCCGCCGCAGTGTGGCCGATGGCGACGACGACGCTTGATGCGGCCGCGCGTTCGATGAAATCAATCGCGTCTGGCCATTCAGGCGAGAGCGTGAGGATGCGAATCTGTCCGCGCGCGGCGTCCTGCCAACGTTGAAACTCGTTCCAATCGGGCGCGCGGGCGTGTCTCTTCGGGTGCGCGCCGCGCGGCCCATCTTCGGGCGAAATGAACGGGCCTTCGACGTGAATGCCGATCATCGCGCGCGCAAACTCCGGCGATTCGTCGACTGCTCGAACCAGGTTGGAAATACATTTCGAGATATGATCGAAGGATCCGGTTATGATCGTGGGGCAGAACGCGGTCACGCCCGCGCGCCAGAGTTTTCGCGCCACGGCGGCGATCTGTTCGACGCCTGTGCCCGGGTCGTTGAAGTCAACTCCTTCGTAGCCGTTGATCTGAATGTCGATCAGTCCCGGCGCGACGCGCAAGTCTTCGCCGCCTGGGTCGCAGGCCTGCGACGGAACGATTTCGGGACAGAGCGCAAACCGCCCGCCGTCGATATACAACTCCACCGGCTTATCGTCCGCGCCGATCTTGCCTTTCACTCTCATTGCGTGATCACGCCTCTACTGTCTTCAACGTGGATGACCATGAGCTCCGCCGCATCCAGGTCACGCTTTGATCGGCCAAGCAAACCGATCACGAGGTCGTTACGTTGCTCGGCCACTTCATCGGGCGAGACGTAGGTCAGAATATCTGGATGATGGCTGGTTACCACCCATCCTGGATCGTCATCCAGGGTGATGACGGAAAAATCACCGGCGGGCGCCCCGGCATGGACCGGGCCGTAGGCTTTCATCATCTCTACAGCCTGTCGCCTCAAGTCGACTTCCGGCTGCGCTAAGATCACGCAAGTCCCGTTGCTGAAGAGCGCCCAGGATTTGTATTCGCCGATGATTATTCGCCGCCAGGTTTCAATCAATGAGTCAAACATAAGCGTTAATTCAAAGCGCAGCGCCGCTTGCTCAAGTTAAGCGCCAATACGCGTAATCCAATAGCCCAACGCCAGCAGTAACACAACCCACAACCAGGCCAGCAAAAATCCGATCACATCCAGCCGATAGCGCTGGTAGCTGAACGTTCGCGCCAGCCGCAGTAGATCGACGATCAGCAGCGAATGGCCCTCCTCTTCCAGCTTCGAGCGCGGGATCGCAGGCGCGACGCCTGAAATCTTCTGTGTCTCAGAAGTAATCTTGCTCTCTTCGACATTCATAATTTTGAGGACAAGGCATTGTTGAATAGTTCGGTTCGCGCGCTACCGATAATTCAATCGGCCGCGACTTTCAACTCAACGCGTTCGAGGTTCTTTTCTTCGCCCACCGGCGTGTGCAATAGCGTGAAAAATCGCCGCAAACGGTCGGCCGGTTCGGGCCGCGTCGCCAGGCTGACGACGATCACCAGCGCGACGCCAACTAGCAAGGAAGCCAGCATTTGCCAGGCTTCCGTCCAACGCAAAATCCAAGCCGTCAGGAAAACCGTCGTACTGCCGACGAGGCTGGCCCAGGCGCCGCTGGAGTTAGCGCGCGCCCAAACGATCCCAGCCCACATCGGCACGCCGACCAGAGCGACAGTCTTTACGAAAATCAGCGTCGCCTGAATCACTGAAGGCATATAGAGAGCAAAGAGCAAACTGCCGACGGTCAGCGCCGCCGACACGATGCGCCCCACCAGAAGATAATGGGCGTCTTCCGCCGCAGGCTTCAGATATTTTTTGTATAAATTGCGCGTGAAGAGCGCCGAGCCTGAAACCATAAACGCCGCACAGGAGGCGATCACGGTTCCGATGATCGCGGCGATCATTAAACCAATCAGCCCTGACGGCAGCAATTGTTTGATCATCGCGCCGAAAACCAGCTCGCGGCCCTTGTGATCGTATGCGCCCACGAACAACACGGCGGCGATAAGGCCGGTCAACGCCCAACCGATAGTGCAGAGACGCTTGATGAAGTTGCCATAGCACCAGCCGATGCGGCAGTTCATCTCCGTCTTACCGCTGCCCGCGACAGCCATGTGATGCGGCTGCGCGACGATACCGACAAGGCCGCTAATCACTAACATCATCACATGAAACAATGACAGTTCTTGTGTTCCTGCGATGAGCGAAAACATCTGCGGAGCGAGCCTGTCATGCAATCCCGAAAATCCGCCTACGGCGTTCAGCCCGAACGGAATCAGCATGAACGACAGGATGATGATGAAGATCCCCTGAATGAAATCGGTGTTGACCGTCGCGACAAGCCCGCCCGCGACGCCGAAGAGCACAAACAACGCAGTGACGCCCCAGATGATCCACGTTTCTTGGACGCCTGTGATGCCGGCTATAGTCAGCGCCGCGCCTTTGATGATCGTCCCCTGCCACAACATGAACAGGTAGAGCGCGAAGAACGAATAGCCTACGCCCAAAGACTTGCTGAAGCGTTCTTCAAAAAAATCGGCCGTCGTTGTGTAGCGCATCCGGCGGAAGATCGGCGAGAGCAGCCAGAAGAAAGGGGTCGAGAAGATGTACATCCACTGATACCAGATACCCGCCATCCCGATTTCATAAGACGCGCCGACCACGCCGATGGCGTAATCGGCGCGCGTGCCCGTTGTCAAAGCCTGCGCTACCATCAGCGATTTGCCGAACCGGCGATTGCCCATGAAAAAACCTTCAGTGTCTTTGACGCGGCGCGACACGTACAGCCCGAAGGCCGTAATCCCGGCGAGATACGCGAAGACGACCGCCAGATCGAGTTTTGATAGTCCGCCCATTGTTCTCCTCGAATCAGCGCCGCGAGCGGCGCTCCGATGATTAACTTGTTTGTGAGGCCCACATGATACCGCTAGCGGCGCTGATTAAGTGAAGATTGAAGGTTGCAAAAACGCCTCAACCGCCAATGAACGCTATATAACATAAATATGTCGCCGCTGAGTAGCATGCGCGGTTATAATGACGCGCCTCTATCAATTAATCAGCGAGATGATTATGCGTAATCCGACCTCCAAAAGAATACGACTGGCTTTTGTCGTCTTTTCGACGATCCTCTGCTTGTTCATCGAAGCGCATGCCGCCTTCGGACAACAGATCAGCGGCTTCGACCGATTGAACGAACTCCGCAGGCTGCGCGACCAGCTACGGCTCACCGACCCGCTGCGTGACTCGGACGTCTTAGTGATATTGAGCGATCGAGCGATCTCCGAAGCGGCGAAACGACTCGTGGGACTTGAATTTCTGCTGTCCAAAGGCGGGATGTTGAAGCTGACTTCGGTCGAGAGCGACTTGAAAACAGCTGCGGCCGTTCTCAAAATCGGCATCCAGGCGAAATCGTCCGTGACTATGAACCTGCAACTGACCGCGCGGATCAACAGCGGAGAGTTTGAGAGGGGCGCGCTGAGATTGCCGCTCCGGGTCACCGACGTGAAATTGATGAACGGGGGGATTTCGTCGCTCATTCTGAGGACGCTCTTCGACGAATGGCTAGACCCGAAGACCTGGGACAAAAAACTGCCCGAGATCGAAATCCCTATGGAGATTGCGGAGACGCTGCGGGTTCCGGCGGGCCGCTTCGACGTCGCGGGCGATTTGCCGATGGAGATTTCGACGCCCGAGTACCAGGCGCCGTTGAAATTCGCCGTCACGTCCGTGCTTGCGCTCGACAAGCGCGCAGTGGTCTCCCTGCGGCTCAATCAGGACGCCCCGGCGAAGCCGATCCCGGCGTCATATGTGGGCGATATCGCGGACGCGAACGCCGTCGACCCGATGGCGCTCGAAGACGAGATCGCGCGAATGAGCGAGGGGTTGAAATCCGCCGGCGACTTTCGCGCGGTGCTGAGCCGCCGCCTGATCAACGCGCTGCTCGCGAGTATGACTACCGCCCATAAGGCTGATTTCGACATCCTCCTTAAGCGCGGGCGCATCCGCTCGGAAGAAGTCAAAGTGATCGTCAACGTCACGAATTACACCGACGTCGAAGGCGGAGAGGGGCGCGCGGACGTGACTCAACTCGACATCGAGAGCATCGCGGACGGGAAGGTCACGGTGAGGTTGAGCGGGCAGGGCGAAGTGGACGCGCGGCTGCGCGGGCGCGAGTACGGTGTGCCTTACGCCATCTCGCCGCACATGAGCTTCTCGATCAAGGATCAGCCTCTGCCGCTGGAATTCGTCGGCGAAGGGAAGAAGATTTTTCTGCGCGCCGCGCCGGGCTCCACCTTGCCGATCGACGCCCAGTTCAATTTGAAGGTCGCCGGACATGACGTGCGATTCGACCGCCGGTCGGTCGCGCAAGCCGACAAGTGGTTGAACCGCGTCGAGCTGCCGTCATTTTTCGACCGCGAGATTTCGCTGCCGCGTAAAATAAAGCTCGACGCTGGCGGTCATCCGCACGTAACCGAAATTCGAAACCTCGGCTACACGCTTTCCAACATGCGCGTCGGCGCGAAAGATGACGCGATCGAAATCACCGCCGACGTCAAACTCGACCAGCCGAAATGATTCGGTATGAGAAACAAGCCGCCAAAGTCAAAGCCCCAGATTAGGTGGATGAAATGGGCGATTATTTTTCTTTGTTGGACCGGCTTCGCTCTCTTCTTCACCAGCCAGAGTTACATGTTTCAGGCGCGATCCGCCGGAACAATCGAGTGGAAAGGCCCCCTGTTCAACTGGCTGCTTGGAAGTTACGCCTGGTTCGCCCTGACCCCGCTCGTCCTTAAACTATCAAACCGTTTTCCCTTACAACGCGGAAAACTGCTCAGCTCCGTTGGAATACACGCTCTCGCTGCTCCGTCCTTCAACATTGCCACCATAGTCATTTTCGTCATCGCGCGTGGGTTGATAGTAGGCCCTCTCCCCGAGACAAAGCTTCTTTTCGAATCGGTGTGGCATTTCGTCATTGCGGAGTTCCACGGCGGAATGCTGGTTTACTGGGTGATCATCGGCGTCAACCATACGATGGATTATTATCGCAGGTATCGAGACAGAGAATTGGCGGCGTCGAATCTTGAAACCCGCTTGGTGGAGGCTCAACTCGACGCCCTGAGAATGCAATTGCACCCGCACTTTCTCTTCAACGCGCTTAACAGCGTCTCCGTGTTGATGCGAAAGGACGTTGACGCAGCCGATCGGATGCTGCTCCAACTCAGCGGCCTGCTGCGCGTCACGTTGGCCAGAAGCGCAGCGCACGAAATAAGGCTCAAGCAGGAACTGGAAATTCTCGAACGCTATCTGGAGATCGAACAAATCCGTTTTCAGGATCGTTTGACCGTCAGGACGCAGGTCGACACGTCGGCGCTGGACGCGCTGGTCCCTCAGCTCTTTTTTCAACCACTGGTTGAAAACGCCATTCGGCACGGGATCGCGGACCGCGAAACGGGGGGAGTGATTGACATTAGCGCCGAACGCCAAAACGGCATGCTCCGTCTTCAGGTGCGCGACAACGGGCCGGGGTTAAACGTTTCGCGCGGAAACTTGACGGAGGGAGTCGGTCTTTCGAATACGCGCTCTCGACTTGAGTATTTGTACGGCTCCTGCAGCCGCTTCGAAGTATGCGAGGCCGAGGAAGGCGGTTTGATCGTTACGGCCGCGTTCCCGTTTCACACTGAAATGATTATCGAAGTTGAAGCGAAGAGATAACAACGTGGAAAAGATTCGGGCGCTTATCGTCGACGATGAACCGCTGGCGCGCGAGGGAATCCGCATGCGGCTCGAACAAGAGCCGGACGTCAAAGTTATCGGCGCCTGCAAAAATGGGCGGGAGGCGGTGGCGGCCATCCTACGCGACGTCCCCGACTTGGTCTTTCTCGACATTCAAATGCCCAGGCTGGACGGGTTCGGAGTGATCGAGGCCGTCGGCGTAAAACGAATGCCGCATGTTATTTTTGTCACTGCTTATGACGAGCACGCGCTGCGAGCTTTCGAAGTGAGCGCGCTCGATTATTTGCTGAAGCCGATTGACGGCGGGCGTTTTTCTGAAGCTCTCGAACGGGCTAGGAGCCGGATTCGGGGCGAAAACCTCGGAGCCGTCAGTGAACGACTCCATGAAATGATGGCGGCCCTCAGAGTCGAAAGAAAATATCTTGAACGATTATCGATCAAATCCGCCGGCCGCATCACATTTTTGAGCGTGGACGAAATTGATTGGATCGAAGCCGCCGATAACTACGTCCAGGTCCATGCCGGACGCGAATCACACCTTTTACACGCCACGATGAACAGTCTGGAGGGCAGGCTCGACCCTGATAAATTTCTCCGCATTCATCGCTCGGCGATAGTCAATGTCGGGAGGATAAAAGAACTTCACCCGATGTTTCATGGAGAATACCGAATTGTCTTGAAAGACGGCACGCGACTGACGTCGGGCCGCGGCTATCGAGAAAACCTTCAAAAACTTCTCAACGACCTCTAGCGGCGAGAGACGGCGCTGACATTCTACCAAGCGGTTCGGCCAGCCTACCCCAGAAAACCGCCGTCTACCCAAAATCCGTTCCGAGACTTGCCGATTCCGTCTACCGTGCGCAGGAGCGCAGTCGGTGTGTTCACTATAAATCGCGACGAAGTGTTTCGCTCGCCGCAAAGCGCAATTCTGCATTTAGCGCGTTTCGTAAATAGAAACGGCCTGCTGAAATCGGCGGATCAAGTAAAGGAGACGGAAGGAGATGATGCAATGCCCATTCACGAAAATGTCGGAAGGCTGATCCAGTTGGCTAAGCGGAGAAGGATGATCTTTCTCGCGCTTACCGCTGCTTGCATTGCGACCTGGAGTTTGTCCTCGTGGGCAAAGCCAAATGACGAGGTTCCATATCCTGTGGGATACCGTCTATGGACGCATGTGAGGACCGTGTTGATAGGCCCACAGAGCCCGGCCTTCGAAAGTTTTGGAGGTCTCCACCACATTTATGCGAACGAAAAAGCGATGGAAGGATACCGTACCGGTCGATTCCCCGACGGCTCGGTTCTCGTATTTGAACTGCTGGAAACGCGAGAGAACGCGGACGTGACTGCAGAAGGGCCGCGGAAACGCGTGGGGGTGATGGTAAAGGAGAGCAAGCGACATGCCGAGACCGGAGGCTGGGGCTTTGAGAGTTTCCAGGGCGACAGCCAGACGGAGCGAAGGTTAAACGCGGCGGGCAGGATAGCGTGTTTTAAGTGCCACGAGCCGCAAAAGAACCGCGACTTCGTATTCAGCGAATTTCGTAAATAATGACTCTACTCAGGAGAATTGAACTATGAACCACTCTGTTCTTCGCATTCTACGCCAATTTATTCTTCCGGCCTGTTTCGTAATCGGCCTGCCTGTCTTCGCTCCCGCGCAGGATCAGGCTGTCGATAAGAAAAACGCGCTTACCGATCAGGAGCGCGCCGAGGCCGTAAAATACTTCGATGAGACCCGTCGGAACTTCCTCGACAGCATCAAGGGGCTGAGCGAGGCACAGTGGAGGTACAAAACCGGGCCGGATCGCTGGTCCATTGCGGAGGTCGCCGAGCATATCGCCGTCAGTGAAGAAACGCTCTTCAACCTGGTGACCCATCGATTAATGCAAACCCCTGCGGCGCCCGAAAAGAAAGAAGCGGTCAAAGGGAAAGAAGACGTCATTCGCGCCTCGACCATGGATCGCAGCGTTAAAGCGCAGGCCCCTGAAATGCTCAAACCTACCAACCGCTGGGCGACACACGAGGCGTTGGTCAAAGCCTTCAACGCAAGCCGAGACAAAACGATCGGCTATATCAAAGAGACTCAAGACGACCTGCGCAGCCATTTTTATGCGCATCCAGTTTTTAAAGACCTCGACGCTTATCAATGGCTGATCTTCATATCAGGCCACAGCGCTCGTCATACTGCGCAGATAAACGAAGTTAAGGAAGCCCAGGGTTATCCGAAGAAATAGAAGGTCAATACCATGCAATTCGAACGGAAAAGAGAGGGCGCAATGCCGATTCACGAAAATGCCAGAACACCGATCTCATTCGCCGGGCTGAGAAGAGTGATCTTTCTCGCGCTTGCCGCAACCTGTATTACGACTTGGAGTTTATCCTTGTGGGCCAAGCCAAACGACGCGGTTCCATATCCTACTGGGTACCGTTTATGGACGCACGTGAAGGCCGCATTGATCGGCCCACAGAGCCCGGCATTTGAAAACTCCGGAGGGATCCACCACATTTACGCGAACGAAAAAGCGATGGAAGGATATCGTACCGGACGGTTTCCTGACGGTTCAGTTATTGTGGCCGATTTCCTTGAAACGCGGGAGAACGCAGGAGTGACGACGGAAGGGCCGCGACGTCGCATTGATGTGATGGTGAAGGACAGTAAACGGTATGCCGCTACCGGCGGTTGGGGCTTTGAGCAATTCAGAGGCGACAGCCAAACGGATCGAATGGTAACGGCGGAAAACGCGACGAAGTGTTTCGATTGCCACGCCAAGCAAAAAGACCGCGATTCTGTGTTCAGCGAATTTCGTAAGTGATAAAGATACCTTGATTGGGGCAGACTTGTGGTCTTTGAGAAATAAATGGCGGCGCCTTCGCGCCTTTGCGAGAAATGGGCTTTCTCATTCAGGCGGCGGTTCTCGCTAAGGCGCAAAGACGCAAAGGCAGCAAAGGGAAGACCACTGCTATGGCGCCACATAATTCTCAGCGGCCATTATTCTGCCCGTCCACAGTTCAGGTTAGGGACAGACCTAAGTCTATCCTGCTCTTACCACCCGATCGCGCAGCCGTCTTTGCGCGGGTCCGATCCTCCGAAGAGCGCGCCCGTCTTCGGATCGATCATTATCGCCTGATAACCGCCGAACATCCCTGGCGAGATCGTCAACTGGTGGCCCTTTGCTTCGAGCGCCTTCCTCACGTCGGCTCCGATCGCCGATTCGAGCGCGAGTCCGCTGTCGAAGTGTCTGAAGCGCGGCTGCTCGCCCGCCTGCTGAACGTCCATCCCGAAATCAATGATGTTGAGCAAAACCTGGACGTGCCCTTGCGCCTGCATGTCGCCACCCATCACGCCGAACGAGAGCCAGGGCTTGCCGTCTTTGAAGACCATCGCGGGAATGATCGTGTGAAAGGGGCGTTTGCCGCCTTCGAGCCGATTGGGCGATTGCGGGTCGAACGAAAATCCAGCGCCGCGATTGTGCAGGATGATCCCGGTGTCGCCCGCGACCAGACCCGATCCGAACGCGCTGAAGATGCTCTGGATGAATGAGACGACGTTGCGATCTTTATCGACCACTGTCAAATATACGGTGTCTTCGCCGCCGCGAGGCTCGGTCGCTGGTTGACTGGCGACGCGCCCCGCGTCGATGCGCTTGCGCATCTCCGCCGCGTAATCTTTCGAGAGAAGTTTGTCCAGCGGCGCCTGATAAAACGCCGGATCGGCGATGTGGCGCGCGCGGTCGATGAAAGCCTGCTTCTTGGCTTCCACCAGGAGATGCAGATATTCGGCCGTGTTGTGGCCGAGTTTGCCGAGTTCGAAATTTTCCAGAATGTTGAGCATTTCCAGCGCGGTCAGGCCCTGCGTGTTCGGCGGCATCTCGTAGACGGCGTAGCCGCGATAATTCACGCTGATCGGGTCGACCCAGTTCGACGTCTGGTTGGCGAAATCGCGCGGCGCGTGCAGCCCGCCTTTCTCCTGCGCGAACTTGACGATCTTGGTCGCGATCTCGCCGCGATAGAAGACGTCAGGCCCCTCGGCGGCGATCTTTTTAAGCGTGCCGGCCAGATTTTTGTTGACGAAGATTTCGCCAGGCGCCGGCGGCCTGCCTTGCGGCAGATAGGTCGCGGCGAAATCGGCTTGATCTTTATGACTCAATCCGGTCTGCCAGTCGGCGGCGATGACGTCGGTTACGGGAAAGCCGAGCTCGGCGTATTCGATGGCGGGTTGCAAGACCTGCGCCAATTTCATCGTCCCGTAGCGCTCCAATATCTTCGCCCACCCGTCGACCGCGCCTGGGACCGTAACGGTATGGATTCCGTCCGACGGCATTCGTTCAATGCCGCGCCGCTTCAATTCATCAATACTGATGGCCGACGGCGAGCGCCCGCTGGCGTTGAGACCCTTCAACTCTTTGCGCTTCGCGTCCCAGACGATTGCGAACATGTCGCCGCCGGGGCTGACCATCATCGGCTCGACCACGCAGAGCGCAGCCGCAGCC
>DATCXQ010000353.1:0-2288 GCA_036565725.1 Blastocatellia bacterium | reverse complement strand
GGCCTTGGGAATGCGAAGCCTGATTGCAGTTCCAGCCATTTGAGAATGTCTCGACGGCGCAGCAATCCGACCAGGCGGCCGTTTTCGACGACCGGCGCCTGGCCCACATCGCGGCGCGTCAATTTCTCTAGCGCGTCGCCGACGTCTTCCGACGCAGCGACTGTGTCGAGATGATTGGCGTCGGTCATGATTTCGCCCACGGTCACGCGCTCCCATACCTCGCGCGGGACTTTGCGGATGTCTTCCAGGCAGACCATTCCGACCAGCCGGTCTCCTTCCATCACGGGGAAGGCGCGTTCATCGGCCCCCATCACGTAATCGTAAACGAGGTGGCTGACGGTGAGCGTAGGCGTGACCGTCGGCACGTTGAGGCGCATCAGGCGAAAGACGGGCACGTCTTCGAGCAGGTCGCGGACGACGGTCTGCTGGTAACTGTTCACGGCCGCGCTGTTTAAGAACCAGCCGATGAAGATCAGCCATAATCCGCTGATCAAGCCGGTTCCGAAAAACGGCAATTCCGCGCCGAAAGCCATGGCGACGCCGGTGGCGATGAACATCCAACCCGTCAAGCGCCCGACTCCGGCGGCCCAGGCGGTGGCTTTGCGCAGGTCTTTCGTCGCGCTCCACAACGCGGCGCGCAGGATCCTCCCGCCGTCGAGCGGGAATCCGGGAATCAGATTGAACAAACCGAGAAGGATGTTTATCGGCCCCAGCCACGCCAGCAAGGTCGTGACCGGGCCGAGCTGTCGCGCGACCACCTCCGGCTCCTGGCCTGTTATGCCCGACGTGGCTGCGCTGAAAGCCGCCAGCGCCAGAAAGATCATGCCCAGCAATATGCTGGTGATGGGGCCAACCACCGCCATCAGGAATTCGGTCTTAGGCGTCGGCGGCTCGCGTTCGATGTTCGACACTCCGCCGAACAGAAAGAGAGTGATCCGGCGCACCGGCAGCCCGCGCGCCTTGGCCACGAGCGAGTGAGACAGTTCATGGAGCAGAATCGACGCGAAGAAGAGCAATGACGCGATGACCGCCAGCCCCCATCTCATCGCCGCGCTCCAATCCGGGTGCCACGCGGGAAACAGGCCGGCGGCCAGACTCCACGTGACCAGCAAAAAGATCAACAACCAACTCCAATCGACGTGGATGTTGATTCCGAAGATCCGTCCGATATAGATCCCTCGATTCATATCATAGTCCGAGCGCGCGCGGTTGGGGGAAAACGCTTCTTTGCGGCCCCCCGTTGACGGCCGCGGCCATTCCGCGAGCTTTACTGAATTGCAATCCATCCTCCATCCCGTCTCTCTCCACCAACAGTACGTCGCCGGCCGAAATCTGCCCTGTGGCGATCAGGTTCGAGAGCGGGATGATCAGGTGACGCTCGATGGCCCGCCTCAGCGGGCGGGCGCCGTAGCGGCGGTCATATCCTTCGGCCAACAGGAAGGCCTTCGCCTCGTCGCTGCATTTGAGCACGAACGGGCCGCGCCCCGCGGCAAGGATGCGGCGCTGCACAGTCTCCAACTCCAGGTCGAGAATCCTGCGGATCGCCTTCTCATGCAGAGAATTGAAGACCACGACTTTGTCCAGCCTGTTCATGAACTCCGGCGAGAATTTGCGGCGCGCGGCTTCTCTCCCGATCTTTTCCAACCGGGCGTTGATTTCATTCGAGGACGTCGCGCCCGGCGCGAAGCCCATCGGCCCCTCGGTCACGAGGCTCATTTCGCGCGCGCCGAGGTTCGAGGTCATCACGATGACGCAATTCGAAAAATCGACGCGGCGGTTGTCGCCCAGCGTCAGCGTGGCCTTGTCGAGGACGCCCAACAGAAGCTGCCAGAGCGCGTCCGACGCCTTTTCGATCTCGTCGAAAAGGACGAGCGTCAATTTCTTGGACGGGGTCTGGAAACGGTCTATATGATCTTGCGAAAGTAGCGGTTGGGTCTCGCGGTGCCCCAGATAGCCCGGTGGCGAGCCGATCAGCTTCGAGATTTCATGCGAATGTTGAAACTCGGCGCAATCGACTTTGATCATTGCGTATGGGTCGCCGAAGAGAATTTCGGCGGCGGCCTCGACCGAGCGCGTCTTGCCCGAGCCGGTCGGCCCCAGGAACAACAGCGCGCCTATCGGCTTCCCGTGCATAGGCAGCTTCGCCAGATAAAGTTGGTACAACTGCGACAAGGCCAGCACCGCGTCGTCCTGCGCCACGACACGCGCGAACAACTCCTGCTCGAAATATCTGGCTTCGTCGCACCTCTGCTGGGCGTTGAGCGCGACCCAATCCGCTGATGGCGGCG
>DATCXQ010000352.1:0-2677 GCA_036565725.1 Blastocatellia bacterium | reverse complement strand
GGCTTCACCGCAAGACCTGCCCGCGAGGACGCGGGCGCGCCGCCTGATTTTCATTGTTTCAGGGCGTCGCAACGCCACATGAAAGCTCCTTCGAATACCTTTCTGTCTCCTATCAATGGCGCGGTTAACGCCAAAGTCAATAGGGGCTTGCGGTCGGACGCACGATGATCTCATTCACGTCCACGTCATCGGGCTGCTCGACGGCAAAAGCAATCGCTCTGGCGATGGCGTCCGGGCCGATTGCTATCTTGCGAAATTCCCGCATTCCCTCGCGGGCGCCCTCGTCCGAGATGCTGTCGGCAAGTTCCGATTCCGTCACGCCCGGCGAGATCACCGTCACTCGGATATTGTCATTCTCCTGGCGCAGCCCCTCTGAGATCGCGATCACGGCGAACTTCGTCGCGCAATAGACCGCCGCCGTCGGATACACTCCATGCCCGCCGATAGAAGAAACATTGATGAACTGGCCGAAGCCCTGTTTCTTCATGATCGGCAGTCCCGCCGCGATGCCGTGCAGCACGCCGCGGATGTTGACATCAATCATCTGGTTCCACTCGTTGACCTTAAGCGCCTCCAGCGGAGAAAGCGGCATGACGCCGGCGTTATTGACGACCACGTCCACCTTACCGAATTCGCTTTGCGCAAAATTGACGAAGGCCTCGACGTCTTCGCGCTTCGTGACGTCGAGCGCCTGATATTGCGCCGAACCGCCTTCGACGCGAATGGCGGAAACCAGAGATTCGAGCCTGTCCGTGCGCCGCGCGCCCAGCACGACGTGAGCGCCTTTCTGCGCCAGCAGCCGCGCCGTCGCTTCTCCGATTCCGCTGCTCGCCCCCGTAATCGCAATGACTTTTCCTTTGATTCCTGACATTGAAATCTCCTCGGATTAGACCGTTAAATTGTATATGCGCTTATCACGACTTCTTGTCTCAAGCACGGATGTAATGTACGGGAATCGGCGTCGAGGGCGGTAATCTGAAGCTGCTGAATCCTTGCCTAATCCTGCAATCTTGCCTATGGTGTAAAAGGAAAGGGAGGAGATCATAAATGACAGTGGCGACGGGCATAGTAAAAAACGGGGCAAAAAACGGGGCAGTAAACGGCAAGCGCTCTTCGGAGGAGACTGTCAGCAAGCGGCAGTCCGAGCTGGCCGGTCTGATCGGGCGGAACATCGACGCGGACGGCATGCATGCCACCGCGATCCCGCGTCTGTTCCTGATGCGCGCGTCGCAACTTACCGAGCCTCTGCCCTCCGTGTACGAACCCGCATTGTGCATCGTCGCTCAGGGGCGGAAGCAGGTGGTGTTGGCGGACGAAGTCTATTTTTACGGGCCGGAACAATGTCTGGTGATCTCGGTTGATTTGCCGGTGGTGGGCCAGGTGATCGAAGCGACGCCGGCTGAGCCGTACCTGTGCATGCGGCTCGACCTGGATCCGGGGCAACTCAGCGCGCTGATGATGGAACTGGGGGAAGTCGCGACCTGGAACCAGCGCGCGGAACGGTTAAAGCTAGGCTTGTCAATCAGCCCTATTGATCCCGCCCTGCTCGATGCGGCGGTACGACTGGCGCGGTTGTTGGAAACGCCGAAGGACATTCCCGTCCTGGCGCCGCTCGTCGAGCGGGAGATTCTCTACCGTCTGCTTTCCGGCGAATACGGCGACCGCTTGCGACAAATCGCAGCGGCCGATCATCGGCTGGTGGCGGTCAACCGGGCGATCAGTTGGCTTAAACGGAATTACGCGGCGCCATTTCGAATCGAGACCGTCGCGCGCGAAGCGCGCCTGAGCCCGTCGGCGCTCCACCACAGTTTCAAATCCGTCACGGCCATGAGTCCGTTGCAATATCAAAAACAGCTTCGATTGCAGGAGGCGCGCCGGCTGATGCTGGGGCAGGCCATGGATGCCGCTACCGCCGGTCATTCAGTGGGGTATGAAAGCCCTTCGCAGTTCAGCCGTGAATACAGCCGATTGTTCGGCGCGCCGCCGTCGCGCGACATCGCCCGGCTTAAAGAAAGTGTGCTGGCCGCTGCGGCGGATTAACTCAATTTGCCTCAGTAGTCTCTCAGCTTCAGTCTTTAATCAGTCCAAATACTACAATGGCGCCATCCCCGGATGAGGCCAGAGTGGTATCACCAAAACGTTCAATCTCGTAAAGATCTCCACGGCTTCAATCTTGCATAGTGTGAGCGGTCGCACGCAGGCAGGCAGGAAAGCGAGCGGTGAATCGCGTTGAGGCGCCCCGCCGCCTCCGTCAGTTTGAAGAAAACAGCAAGACAGGAAGGAGAGTGTCAAATGCCTTACATCAGTGTTGGTAAAGAAAATTCCGGCGACATAGATCTTTATTATAAGGACTGGGGCAGCGGCCAGCCGGTGGTCTTCAGCCACGGTTGGCCGTTGAGCGCAGACGCATGGGACGACCAGATGCTCTTTCTGGCATCCAGGGGCTATCGTTGCATCGCCCATGACCGTCGCGGACATGGGCGGTCGAGCCAGCCCTGGAACGGCAACGACATGGACACCTACGCCGAGGATCTAGCGAAGCTAGTCGAAGCGCTCGACCTGAAGAACGCTGTCCACATCGGCCACTCGACCGGCGGCGGCGAGGTCACGCGCTACATCGGCCGCTACGGCACGAAGCGCGTCGCCAAGGCCGTGCTGATCAGCGCGGTCCCGCCGC
>DATCXQ010000349.1:0-11748 GCA_036565725.1 Blastocatellia bacterium | reverse complement strand
TCAAGGTCACGGCCGAAACCTTCGACCAGCAGCGCAGCTCGGGCATCACGACCGCGCTCGTGGCGCCGCGCGAAGGCATCTATCAGGGCCAGAGCGCGCTCATCAACCTGGGCGACTCTGAGCCTGAAAAGCTGATCATCAAAAATCCCGCCTCGCTCAACGTCTCGTTCGGCAGCGGGCGTGGCTTCGGAGGCGGCTATCCATCTTCGCTGATGGGCGTCTTCGCGTTCCTGCGCCAGTCGATGCTCGACGCGCAGCATTACAAGGCGGCCTGGGAGCATTACAACCGTAACAAGCGCGGGGCGCGCCGGCCTGAGACCGACAAGTCGCTCGCCGCGTTGCAACCGGTGATCGCGGGCGCGCTGCCGGTCGCGTTCACCGCCAATAGCGAGCGCGAAATCAAGCGCGCTATCGGCCTCGGCGAGGAGTTCGGCCTGAAATTCATAATCGCGGGCGGACTGCAAAGTTATCAGGTCGCCGACCTCCTCAAACAGAAGAACGTCACTGTGCTGTTGAGTCTCAATTACCCGCAGCGCCCGGCCAACCTGGAAGACCCCGAGTCGGAGTCTCTGCGAGTCTTGCGTGACCGCGCCGCCGCGCCGACGTCCGCCGCCGCGTTGAGCAAGGCCGGCGTGCGCTTCGCGTTCCAATCGGGCTATCTCGGCAGGCCGTCCGACTACATCGCAAACGCCGCTAAAGCCATCGAGGCCGGATTGCCTAAGGACGAGGCGATAAAAGCTATGACCATCTACCCGGCGGAAATCTTCGGCGTGGCCGAACAGTTGGGGAGCATCGAGAAGGGCAAGATCGCCAACATCGTCGTCACGAGCGGGGACCTGTTCGACCGCCGGACGCTGGTCAAACACGTCTTCGTTGACGGCAAGCCGTACGAAGTCAAATCGCCTCCGCCCGCGCAAGCCGGGCCTGGAGGACGCTTCGGCGGGCGAGGCGGGCGCCCCGGCGCCGCAAGCCCCGAGGCGTCGGCGGCTGGCAGTTGGTCGATCACTTCGGAGTCGCCGCAGGGGCCGATTCAATTAACCTTCACCCTCAAGCAGGAAGGCGCGACGATCACCGGAGAGGTCTCTTCGCTGTTCGGGACCTTCCCGCTCAGCGGATCGCTCAGCGGCAATGAGTTGAGCTTCGCCTTCACCGCGAAGATCCAGGATCAGGAAATCCCCGTCACCGGGAAAGGCTCGATTGACGGCAATTCGATTCGCGGTTCGATCAACGCGATGGGAAACGACTCGAATTTCAGCGGTACGCGCACACCAAGATGATGAAAGTAGACAGGATTCACAGGATTTTTCAGGATTTTGTGAATTGAGCCGAATCCTGAACAATCTTGTAAATCCTGTCTACTTCCGGAGGAATTTACGATGAAAAGGCACTCTACAATTCTATTGACGGCGCTCATCGCCGCGCTCGCATCCGTGGCGCAGGCGCAAAACAAGGGCGAAGTCCTGATCAAGAACGCGACGATCATGACCGCCTCGCACGGCGTGATCGAAGGCGGCTCGATCCTGATTCGCGACGGCAAAATCGCCGCCGTCGGCAAGAACGCCGAAGTCCGGGCGGGGGCGAACGCCAGGGTCATTGACGCCACCGGGATGTATGTCACGCCCGGAATTATCGACGCGCATTCGCACAGCGCATTGGACTCGGTCAATGAAGGCTCCGTTTCGGTTTCGGCGATGGTGCGGATGAAGGACGTCGTAGACAATACGGACATCAACATCTATCGCCAGATCGCGGGCGGCACTACGACGATCCACTCACTGCACGGCAGCGCCAACTCCATCGGCGGCCAGAACGTGATCCTCAAACTGAAATGGGGCAAGCCCGCCGAGGAGATGATCGTCCCCGACATGCCGCGCACCATCAAATTCGCGCTGGGCGAAAACCCCAAACGCGCTGGTAACCAGACCAATCCATTCGGCCAGGGCAATCGCCCGTTGCGCTTCCCCGCCACTCGAATGGGTGTCGAATTCACGATCCGCGAGGCCTTCCAGCAGGCCCGCGAGTACATGCGCGAGTGGGACGAATACGCGGCGGCCAAGGAACGCGGCGGAGACCCCGCGCCGCCGCGCCGCGACCTCAAACTCGAGGCCATCGCCGACATCCTGCGCGGCAAGCTCCTGGTTCATTCACACTGTTATCGCGCCGACGAAATCCTGATGCTGATGAATGTGGCCGACGAATTCGGCTGGAAGGTGCTGGCGTTCCAGCACGTGCTCGAAGGGTATAAGGTCGCCAAGGAAATCGCCGCGCACGGCGCGGGCGGCTCGACCTTCTCCGACTGGTGGGCGTACAAGATCGAGGCCTACGACGCCATCCCCGGCAACGCCGCGATCATGCATCACAAGGGCGTCATCACATCGGTCAACTCGGACAGCGCCGACCTGGCGCGCCGCCTTTACCAGGAGGCCGCGAAGACCATCAAATACGGCGGCCTGACCGACGAAGAGGCGCTGCGCTTCATCACGCTCAACCCGGCCAAGCAGATCAAGATGGATCACCGCATCGGCAGCATCGACGTCGGCAAGGACGGCGACCTGGCGATCTTCAACGCCCACCCTTTCAGCATCTACGCGCGCGTCGAGATGACGCTGATCGAAGGCGAGGTCTATTTCGACCGCAAAGAAGACCTGAAGCGCCGCGAGACGATCGCCAAGGAGAAGAAGGAATTGATCGAGAAGGAGAGGCGAACGGCGCCGCAGGAACAGCGCCAGCCCATGCCGCCGATTACGCCGACCGTCAGCGGGCCGGGGGACGATCAGCCGGAGATCAAACAATAAACCAGAGTGAATTCAATGAACAGAAATAGAACCTTTCGTTTCGTTGTCAAGGCGGTTATTGCGGCCATCCTCATCATTGGCTGGATAGCGTTCGGCAGGCCAATCATCAAAGAGCTCTTTCACAATTCGGTTGTCAGCGCGCAACAGGCGGCGAACGTCTTCGTCATCCGCAACGCGAAGATCGTCACCGTTACCGGGGCGACAATCGAGCGCGGCTCAGTGTTGATTCGCGATGGCAAGATCGCCGAGGTCGGCGCGAGGGTCACCGCGCCGAGCAACGCCAAGGTGATTGACGCGACCGGGCTGTCGGTCTATCCGGGGCTGATCGACTGCGGCACGTCGCTCGGCCTGACCGAGATCGGCTCGATCCAGGAGACGCGCGACACTACAGAGCTCGGTGATTTCAACCCGCACATGCGGGCCATCGTCGCGGTGCAGCCGCACAGCGAATTGATCCCCGTCTCGCGCGCCAACGGCGTCACCACCGCGATTACGCGGCCCGGCGGGCGGCTGGTTTCGGGCCAGTCGGCGTTGATCAATCTCGACGGATGGACCTGGCAGGAGATGACGGTCAAGACGCCCGCAGCGATGGCGATGGAGTATCCCCGCGCGCCGAGGGGCCGCGGGGCCGCGTTCGCTCAAGCCGAAGGCGCTAATAACATAGCGCAATTGCGTGATCGCCAACTCAACGCGCTGCGCCAGAAGCTCGAAGACGCGCAAGCCTACGCCAAAGCCAAAGAGGCCCGCGCGGCCGACAAAGGCCTGCCCCCGCGCCCCGTAGATCACGTTCTCGAGGCGTTGATCCCGGTCGTCAAAGGCGAGTTGCCGGTGTTGATGGTCGCCAACGCCGAGCGCGAGATCAAAGGAGCGATCGAGATCGCCGACAAATACAAACTTAAATTGATCATCAGCGGCGCAGCAGACGCATGGAAGGTGGCATCGACGCTCAAGGAGAAGAACATTCCTGTGATCATCGGCCCCGTGACCGATCTGCCCAACAACGAGGACGACGATTACGACCTCAACTACTCGCACGCGGCCAAACTTCATAAAGCCGGCGTCAAATTCGCGTTTCAAACCGACGACGCCGCCTACGCGCGTAACCTGCCGTATCAGGCGGGAACGTCAGCCGCCTTCGGACTGCCGAAGGACGAGGCGTTGAAGGCCGTGACGATCTATCCGGCTCAGATTTTCGGCGTGGATAAGTTGTTGGGAAGCATCGAGGTGGGCAAAATGGCTAACCTGATCGTAACCGACGGCGACCCGCTGGAGTTCAAGACCAACGTCAAGCAAATGTTCATCAACGGCAAGCCGGTTGACCTTTCAAGCAGGCACACCAGGCTGTACGACAAGTTCAAGGATAGGCAGTAGTGATTGCGGCTTGTGAAATAAAAGATGCGGAATGTGGAGTGGCTTTTGTTCCGCATTCCGCATTTTTATTGTGTTTGAGCAATTATTACGCGCTTGCAGGATGCCGAAAAGTACAGCACAGGGAGAGATAGCGACCAAGCGATACCGATCGCTCCCTCTGCTCAAACGCCCAGCCGCTACCACTCCCTCTACCGTACTGAATTCTGCGTTGTCGTTATGCCCCTAAAATAGCCGAGTTCACATCGAGCGGGTATTACAAAGGTCACAAGGTTGGTGTTACAAAGGTCACAGCGTGTCGCCTTCAGCGACAGTGACTTTTTACACTATACGCGCAAGCGCACTGAGGGTTTCAAGTTTTTGCGGGTCAGAGACTGACGCCTCTGCGCGGATACCTCATCAATGTAAGAGTCGCTCTGATTATCCGCTTTCTTGACGAATCTTGCTGATCAGGCTGCGCGGATACCTCATAAATATAGGAGCTGAGAAATTTGGCTTTGGCCGCAAAATCGCCGCGCGCCGCCGCTTCTTCCGCCGCCCTCAACAGTCCACAGAGCCGATTGGCGTCCTCTACTTTGCCGACATATTGCCTGGTCAGGTTGCGAAGGCTATCAAAGCTAAAAAGCGAATTTATCGGCCCGTTTTGAACCGCGGGAGGCTCAATGCTGAATCGTCTTTTCAGTTCAGAACTGAGCTTGTCCAGTTTCAAAATCTTTTTTCTCATGGCGTCCTTTTTAGCTCTTTTGATCAGGCCGAGGAAATGTCATCCCTTTGTGGCTGAGGTTTCAGACGCCCATACTGGGTGGCGAACCCTAAGGCGCAGGAGGCGGCATTGACGAAGCGCGCCCGATCACTCCAACTGTTCTCAAGTGCGCAGCCGCTGCCGCCCCCTGCGCTTTGCTGGAGGCTGAGCCGTCATCACGCGAGCAAGATAGCGGATTTCACGACGAGTGATTATCAAAAAGATTACAAGCGGAATGTTACAAAGGTCACAGCTAAGCCGTGACATACAATGAGCGCTGAACGCGAAATGCAGAATGCGGAATGGCTGTCATTCCGCATTCTGCATTTTTCTTTTCACTGTGTTTGCGCTAGCCGAAGGTCACTAATAGCGGTTTGCAAATGCGTGTACGGTGTGGGGCGATTTGTTTAATCGCCCTGTTTTACGCCTCGCGTTCCTAAAGAATTTTCTGTGCTGCTGCTGTTTGTAGCGACAGTTCGAAGGATGGCATTGTTTCTCATGGGTTTTCTCTTTATCTCTTATTGAGCAAATTTGAGGAAGGATTGTTTTTTCCCTAACGCCAGCGCCTGCGCCGCTATGCGGACACAAGCGCTGGCGCTTGGGTGGGGGAGGCCTAGGCCGAGGTTAGGGCAACGTCATTGTCTTCCCTTTCTCCAATCCATCTCTTCCACGTCGTCACGCGGAGAATTTAGCCGAGTTCTCGTCGAGCCGTTACGATACTGCTCACAGGCCCGATGTGATAAAGGTCATACCAAGGGTGTGAGGCGCAAGACGCCCCGAACTGGATTGGGAATAGAGTTATAGAATCCCTTCGGACTCCGGCTACGGATCGCCTGTCGAATACGAAATTTTGGAGAAATGCAGAATGCTGAATCCGGCGAGTTCAAGGCGTGCGCTCATGCGAAAGTAAACTCAGTATTTTCCGTGAGTTGCCCTTCTGGCCTGCCACTTGCCTTTGTCTGCCACTTGCATTTGATATAACACTAAGTCTCCTGACAAAAATCAACTGCACGGAAAACACTTTGAAGCCATCCGCAGGCTTCTTTCAACCGAAAGGAAGGCAAGTATGGGCATGAGACGCATATTCCTCACAAGCCTAATGCTCGCGGCGCTTTCATCAAGCGCATTCGCTCAATCAACCGCCACACTCCAGGGCGCTGTCACAGACCCTTCCGGCGCCATCGTATCAGGCGCGAAAGTCACCGTGCGCAACCAGGCTACCGGGGCCGAGCGCATCGTCCAGACCGACAGCGACGGCAATTATCAGGCCGCAGCGCTGCCGCCGGGCGTATACCGGGTTGAAGCGCAGGCGCAGGGCTTCAGTTCGCAGACCGTCAGCGATATGACGCTAGAAGTCAGCCGGATCGTCGTCCAGAACTTCCAGCTCAAGATCGGCGACGTGACACAGAGAGTGGAAGTGACCACCGATACGCAGACTGTCGAGACGTCGACGATCACCGTCGGTCAGGTGATCAACCAGAAGACCGTCCAGGAGATTCCGCTCAATGGCCGCCATTTCGTCGATCTCGGACTGCTGATCCCCGGCTCGGTCACTCCGCCGCAGAACGGCTTTCTGACCGCCCCGCTGCGCGGGCAAGGCTCGTTCGCGTTTAATACTGCAGGGGCGCGCGAAGACACGGTCAACTTCATGATCAACGGCGTCAACCTGAACGACATGGTTCAGAATCAGATCACTTTCCAGCCCTCGATCAACACCGTGCAAGAGTTCAAAGTCGATAATTCGACCTACAGCGCCGAATACGGGCGCAACTCCGGAGCCATCGTCAACATCGCCACGCGCTCGGGCACGAACGAATTTCACGGCGAGGTGTTCGAATTTCTGCGCAACAACGCGCTCGACGCGCGCAATTTCTTCGACCTGGCCGATAACAACAAGGACGGCGCCCTGGATAAGCCGCCCTTCAAGCGAAATCAGTTCGGCGCTGCGCTCGGCGGGCCGATCTTCAAGGAAAAGACCTTTTTCTTTTTCAGCTACGAAGGACTGCGCCAACGGCAGGGGATCACACTCCCTGTCGCCACCGTGCCGACCGATGCGCAACGCGCGACGGTCACCGACCCGGCCATAAAGAATCTGCTCACTCTGATCCCGAGGCCGAACATCGGCGCATCCGGTTTTACAGGTTCAGCCACGGCGCCCGTGGATCTCGACCAGTGGACCGGAGACGTGAGCCATACTTTGGGCGCCAATGACCGACTGCACGGCTATTACGCTTTTCAACGCGACAAACGCGGCGAGCCGGTCTTGCAGGGGAACACGCTCCCAGACTTCGGCGACACGCGCCAGTCGCGCCGCCAGATATTCACGCTCAACGAGACGCACACTTTCGGCGCGAACCTGGTCAACGAAGCGCGCCTAGGCTTCAATCGCATTCGCATCACGTTCACGCCGAACGCTCAACTTAACCCGGTGGACTTCGGAATTAACAATGGGATCAATCAGGCCATCGGCCTGCCGCAGATCAATGTCACCGGGGCCACACTGAATTTCGGCGGGCCGAACGGCTTCCCGCAAGGGCGTGGAGATACGGCGATGGTTTTCTCAGACTCGCTCAGTTATTTGCTCGGCCGCCACTCGCTCAAATTCGGCGGTGAGTACCGACGGTTCTACAACAATAACTTTGGCACCAGCATCGGCCAATTCGGATTTGCCAACTTGAATGCATTTCTTGCAGGAACGGCGAATCTCTTCACCGTGACGCTCGGGGATACTTCGAACAGCGTGGCCACAGGAGCGCTCGGTTTCTTCGCTCAAGATAGCTTCAAGCTTCGGCCAAACTTCACACTCGAACTTGGCCTGCGCTACGACTGGAACATGACGCCGAGCGAGCGATACGATCGCTTTGCGATCTTTGATCCGGCGACCAGTTCACTGGTCCAGGTCGGCTCCGGCATTGACGAGATTTACAATCAGAACAACAAGAACTTCCAGCCACGCCTGGGCTTTGCCTGGGATCCGTTCAAAGACGGCAAAACCTCGGTGCGCGCAGCCTATGCGATCCTGGTCGAACAACCGATCTCGGGCCTGGTGAGTCCGACCGCCGGGAATCCGCCGTTCGCCACGCCGGTAGCCTTGCCCGCGAGCGTCCCGACCGTTAATTTGGGCCAGGCGCTGGCCAGAGTTGCGGCGAGCAACACGCTCTCACCCACCTCGATTGCCCAGGACTTCGATAACGCCTACGTTCAGTCGTGGAATCTTAATATTCAGCGCGAAATCCGGCAGGGCTTGGACATGTCTATCGGCTACTTCGGATCGAAGGGGACGCACCTGCAAATTACGCGCAACATCAACCAGATTCTGCCGAACGGCGCGCGGCCTTTCCCGAGGCTGTCGGCGAGCAGCGCGATACTGCCGAACACAAACCTTGCTAATATCACCCAGAGAGAGAGTGGCGGCAATTCCAGCTACAACGCTTTGTGGGTAACGGCCAACAAGCGGTTCGCACAGGGGCTGCAGTTCAACGCCTCCTACACTTTCTCGAAGTCTATTGACTACAATTCGCGCACCAACCAGGGCATCACCGTGCAGGACAGCTACAATGTGCGCGGTGACCGCGGCCTTTCGGACTTCGACGCGCGTCATCGGTTCGTCATCAATACAATTTACGAACTGCCCTTCAAAGGCAACCGCCTCGTCGCGGGCTGGCAGGTTTCGACGATCGTCCAGGCGCAGAGTGGCAACCCGGTGAATATTCTCTCCGGTAGTCCCGCAGGCGCCAACGCTAACTCTCTGACTGGCTTGGCGACGCTCAGACCGGATTTAATTGGCCCGATTGATCGAATTGGCAAGGTCAACCCGTGGTTCAGTAACACGGTCTGTGATCCGCGCAACCCCGCTGCATGCCCGGCAGGTTCGGTCCTTGCCATACCGATTGCGGTCGTCAACGGAGCAAATGTGTTTCACTTCGGCAGCCTGGGACGAAACGTGGTTATCGGGCCCGGCTTCAGCAACGTGGATTTTTCAGTCATCAAAAACACGAAGATCACGGAGAGGCTGCGCGTCCAGTTCCGGGCGGAGTTCTTCGACTTCTTCAACCATGCCAACTTCGGCCAACCGGTTCAACCGGGGCAAGCCAACGCAATTGCGCTGCCCGCGACTCCAACTTTCGGCGCCATACAGTCCACACGCTTCCCGACAGGCGACTCAGGGTCATCGCGGCAGGTGCAGCTTGCGCTGAAGCTCATCTTCTGATCGAAACCAGTTAGCCCCCCAGCGACGAGGGGACAGGCGGAACCATCTCACCCTTCCGCCTGTCCCTTTTTCTCTCAGCTACATATTCTCTTTTCCATCGTTTGCCGCTATATTCAGCCTTTATCAACTCATAATCGGTTTTTATCAATTGAGGGAGGAAACATTCGGATGCCGATGGGATTTGATTTGACCGAGGAGCAGCAGCAGGTCAAACGTTCAGTTCGTGAATTCACCGAAGCGGAGATCAAGCCGCATGTGATGGAGTGGGACGAGGCTCAGCGTCTACCGCGCGAGATTTTCACAAAGATGGGCGAGCTCGGGTTGATGGGCGTGCTCTTTCCCGAAGAGTATGGCGGCGCGGGGATGGGGTATGTGGAATACGCCACGGTCATCGAAGAGATCGCGCGCGTCGACGGGTCGATCGGCTTATCTGTCGCCGCGCACAACTCGCTCTGCACGAATCACATTTTTCAGTACGGCAGTGAAGCGCAGCGCAAAAAATACGTCACGCCTCTGGCCAGAGGCGAACGTTTGGGAGCGTGGGGGTTGACCGAACCCAGTTCCGGCTCCGACGCGTCGGGAATGAAAACGATCGCCGTGCGCCGCGACGGAGGTTGGGTGATCAATGGGTCGAAGAATTTCATTACGCATGGGATTTCCGCAGACGTCTGCGTCGTGATCGCGATCACTAACCGCGAGATGCGCTCGCGTGGCATCAGCGCCTTCGTCGTCGAGAAAGGGACCAAAGGTTTCATCGCCGGCAAGAAGGAGAACAAGCTCGGCATGCGCGCTTCTGAGACCGCCTCGATCATCTTCGAGGATTGCTGGATTCCAGAAGAGAATCTGATTGGCGAGACCGGGCGCGGCTTCGTCAACGCCATGCAAGTTTTGGACGGCGGTCGCATCTCGATCGCCGCGCTGGCGCTCGGCATAGCGCAAGGCGCATACGAATCGGCCTTGAAATATTCGCAGGAGCGCAAACAGTTCGGCCAGGCGATCTTCGACTTTCAGGGAATCCAGTTCAAACTCGCCGACATGGCCACGCAGATCGACGCCGCGCGATTGCTCACCCTGCGCGCGGCATGGATGAAAGACAACAAGCGCCAGACGACAAGGGAATCAGCGATGGCCAAGCTCTACGCCTCGGAGATCGCGGTCAGAGTCGCTGAAGAGGCGATTCAGATTCACGGCGGGTACGGATATACGAAAGATTACCCGCCCGAAAAATACTGGCGCGATTCCAAGCTCTGCACGATCGGCGAAGGGACGAGCGAAGTGCAACGGCTGGTGATCGCCCGGCAGTTGGTGGCCGCATAAGCGATTAGGCTGAAATTTCGAAGTAATTTCATTGTTCATTGTTCATCGTTGATTGTTCATTTGTCATTGCCGGAGCCGCGCCATTCCACAATGACAAATGAACAATCAACGATGAACAATGTCCTGATTATTACACCCCAAAATTTCTCCCATCAGCTCAAGCAATTAACTCTTTTTCTTATCTATCAATTTTTCAGACACTCTTTTATGCCCCGGACCGAAGTAGCCCCGCCGCGTGACGACGTCCAATTGACGCCCGTCTTTAGGGCTGACGACGACGCGCAATTTGCGCAAT
The DNA here is from genome assembly GCA_036565725.1 of Blastocatellia bacterium. Taxonomy (GTDB): domain Bacteria; phylum Acidobacteriota; class Blastocatellia; order RBC074; family RBC074; genus JAJVID01. Next base: position 1,021 of record DATCXQ010000349.1, on the reverse strand, counting down.
TTGTCCTTTTCTTTATTGTTGGTTGAAGCGTAGGTAACCTCGTACTGATTGCGCAGGCTTCCGATAAACCTTTTGGCGGTCGAAGAGGATTCTTCGGCGTTGCCGAGGTAAAAAGACTGCCCGCCCGTCGCCCTGGCCAGGCGGTCCAACTGTGGCCTGGGCTTCAGCGACGTCTTAATTCCTAAAAAAGGACGGGAAATCTCGACCGGCACGCAGACGAAATAAGCCTGCGCCTGATTTTCAATCAGCGCGGTTGTAGCCTTGTCTTCCTCGATAGAGCTGCCTGTGTCCACCCCGTCGGTGATGAACATTATAGCCTTGCGCCGATTCTTGCCATTTTTATGGACATAGCCGGACGCCGCGACGACGGCGTCTAATAGCGAGGTTCCTCCGTTGGCGTAGATCTTTTCGACTGCGTTCACCAGGGCGCGCTGGTTACTGGTGAAATCTTGCATCACCTCAGATCCTGACGTGAAGGCCACTACAAACGCCTCATCATCAGACCCCATCTGACTGATCACGGCCTGCGCCGCCTTCTGTATCATCGGCAACTGCCCGCGCATGCTACCCGAAGCGTCAACCGCAATCCCAAGGCTGAACGGAGAGTCCTGGGCGGCTAGAGAAATTACCTGTTGTTTCACGCCGTCTTCGTAAACGGCGAATTCCTCCTTGGTCAGGCTCCCAAAAGCATCGGGGGATTTCTCTATTACCGCAACGTCGAGCGTAACAGTCTGCTCCTGGGTCATCGCCGTCGGCGCCCAACCAGGTTGCAGGACAAGAGCCCCGATCCCAAAGAAGAGAAGAGCGCCCGCGAAAAAAGAACGACCTTTGCGGCGAATGCGAATCCCGGTCAAGTCGCTATTTGTCATTGAAAAATTCCTTTCTGATTTTCTCCGGGTCTACCGCGTAGTATCCCGCCGGGGCAAGTACCTTCACTTTACCTTTGTCTTTCGGATTGACGGTCACCCGCACATAAGCACTCGCGCAAAAATAATCCGGCATTATCCATCGTAGGGGCAGA
>DATCXQ010000339.1:0-4955 GCA_036565725.1 Blastocatellia bacterium | reverse complement strand
CCTGCCCGCGAGGACGCGGGCGCGCCATTTTCTAAGGAGGAACTATGCTCGCGCGAATGGCAGCCATCGTCTTCATCTTTCTCTGCATTGCCGCGTCCTGGGCCGCGCTGGGCGCCACTGTGATGACTCGCACGGCTACTCAGGACGAGAGTTTGAAAACCGCCGTAGGACGGCTCTGGGGGACACAGCAGCGGCAATTGGCCCCGCAGATCTACTACCAGACAGTCCAGCAGACCAGAGTCGAAACCGCCCAGGGCGGTAAGACCGTCACCGAGATCAAAAATGAAACGATTAACCATCCGCTGCTGCTCGACGGCAGCGACGTCAAAGCAAATCTGAACCTGGATTACCGCCAGAAGGGACTGCTCTGGTATTCGACCTATCGCGTCCGTTTCGACAGCAAGTACCGCGTGACCAACTACACCGACGCCGAGCGCGAAATCTTTTTCGATTTTTCGGCGCCGAATCAAGGCGGCGTTTACGACAACTTCCGACTCGTCGTCGGCGGTAAGGAGATAAAGAATCTGCCGTTCAACGCCGGCGTTCTCAACCACAAGATCAGGCTCGCGCCGGGGCAGTCTGAGACCGTCGAAGTCGGGTACGAATCGCAGGGAATGGATGAATGGTGGTATGACTTCGGCAACGAGGTGAGCCAGGTCAAAAACTTCTCGCTGGCGATGCGCACAGATTTCGACCAGATCGATTTCCCGCAAAGCAGCCTATCGCCCACACAGAAGACGCAGGGCAGCTCCGGCTGGGAGTTGAAATGGCAATACGCCAACCTGCTTTCGGGCGTCAAAATCGGGATGATCATGCCGCGCAAACTCAATCCGGGCCCCTGGGTCAGCCAGATTACTTTCGCCGCGCCGGTTTCGCTCTTTCTGTTCTTCTTCGTCGTTTTCGTGCTGACCACCGTGAAGAGGATCAGGCTGCACCCGATGAACTACTTCTTCATCGGCGCGGCGTTCTTCAGCTTTCACCTGTTGCTGGCTTATCTGGTCGACCACGTCTCGATCCACGTCTCGTTCATGATCTGCTCGCTGGTCTCGATCGCGCTGGTCGTATCGTACCTGCGGCTGGCCGTGGGCAATCGCTTTGCGTTCATCGAAGCGGGCATGCTGCAATTCGTCTACCTGGTATTGTTCTCCTACACGTTCTTCTTCGAACGCTTCACCGGCCTTGCGATCACAGTTCTTTGCATTCTCACGCTCTTTGTCGTAATGCAATTTACCGGGAGGGTTGATTGGGATAATCTCTTTCGGAGGGGCCCCACGGCTGAGGCTGGCGCAGCGCCCCAAAAATAAGAGATGAATGTTGATTCAGTCATCATAGGCGCAGGCATTTCCGGGCTGGTCGCGGCTCATCGTTTGAAGAAGATGGGCCGCGACCTGTTGCTCGTCGAAAGCGGCGACCATACCGGAGGCGTCATTCAAAGCCGCGAAGTCGAAGGATTTTTGATCGAATGCGGGCCGAACAGCTTGCGCGGCTCGCACGAGTTCCTAGACCTTGTTGAAGAGTTGAATTTGACCGGCGAATTGATCACGGCCGATCCTCGCGCGCCGGCTTACGTCTATGCCGACGGGCGGCTCCAGGCTGTTCCGATGAGCCCGCCGGCGCTCGTCAAAACGAAGCTGATCTCAAACGCGGCCAAGCTGCGGCTGCTGCGTGAGCCGTTCGTCAAAGCGCGGCGCGGAGACGGCGAAGAGAGCGTCGCGTCATTCGTCCGGCGGCGATTGGGCGATGAGATTCTGGAGCGTCTGGTCGAACCGTTTCTCTCCGGCGTTTACGCCGGGGACCCAGAGAGGTTAAGCCTCCAGGCATGCTTCCCAAAACTCGCTGAGTTCGAGGCTGAATCAGGCGGCATTCTGCGTGGGGCGTTGCGCGCCGCGAAACAATCGCGCAAAGAGGCCGCCAAGCCGAAGCGGTCGTTGCGGCCTTATCGTCTTTGCTCGTTCGGTCACGGCCTGAGCGCATTGCCCGAAGCGCTGGCCAAGTCGCTCGGCGACAGTTTACTGACTCGCGCCCGAATCATCGATATAAGCTCGACGGGCCGATTTGAAATAAAGGTCGAACATCTGGGCGAGATTAAAACAATCACCAGCTCGACGCTGGTCGTCTCCGCGCCCGCTTATGTCGCCGCTCATCTGCTGGGCGGCATCGCGCCGGAAGTCGCCGCGCTCATAGCCGAGATTCCGTATGTTTCAATCGCGTCGGTTCCGCTCGCCTATCGCGCGGAGCAAATCGCTCGCAAGCTCGATGGCTTTGGCTTCCTCGCGCCTCGCGGCGAGGGGCTACGGACATTGGGTTCGATCTGGAACTCGTTCCTGTTCGCCGGGCGGGCGCCCGATGGCTGGGTCTGCCTGACCAATTTCATAGGCGGCGCGACCGACGCCGAAGCTGTGAAGCTCGGCGACGCAGAGTTGATTCATACAGTTCACAGCGATCTGACCAAAGTTCTGGGCGTCAGCGGAGGGCCTCGCCACTTGCCGATCACGCGGTATGAACGGGCGATTCCACAATACACGCTGGGCCATGCCACGCGCGTCAAGCGCGTAGAAACGCTGTTGCGCGACGTTCCCGGATTGTGGATTGCGGGAAATTACCTGCGCGGCATTTCATTGGGCGATTGCATAAAGCATGCCGAACGCGTCGCCGTCGAAATCGATCAAACCATATGAATATCCTTTACCCCAACACAATCTTTTTCTCGTTGCTCTTCGCGAGTTTGGTGATCATCGCGACAATTCAATCGTCTCCCGCCCGACAGCGCGATCGGACGCAACAGAGTGGCGCTCTTGAAGAGCGCTACCGCATACTCATCAAGAAAGGCGAGCGCAAACTTTATCTCTACGTCTGGGAGGACGGAAAGGAGAGATTGGCGAAGACCTATCAAATCGCGCTCGGCAATAATCCAACCGGTTCGAAGCTGAAACAGGGTGACGGCGCGACGCCCGAAGGCGATTATTACATTACGCATAAAAACGCGCGCAGCAAATTCTATCTCTCGCTGGGCGTCAGTTATCCCAACATCGCCGACGCCGACAAGGGGTTGAAAGAAGGGTTGATCACGAAGGTCGAGCATCAGGCGATAGTCGGCGCCATCCGCGCCAAGTCCAAGCCGCCGCAGAACACGAGGCTCGGCGGAGACATCTTCATTCATGGCGGCGGGGCCGGAAAATTGGTCGAATCGGATCGGGATTGGACGCTGGGATGCGTCGCGCTGGAAAATGAGGAGGTAAAAGAGTTGTTCGAGATGATTCCGGTGAAAACCCCCGTGAAGATCGTTCCGTGAGGCTTATGAAGCGGATCGAGGATCGAGGATCGAGGATCGAGGATCGAAGATCGCGTCATCGCGTGTAAGGCGATCCTCGATCTTCGACCCTCGATCCTCGATTATTCTTCCTTCGCCCTGGCCGGCGCGGGCGCCCATTCAGGCGTTGCGATGGCGATGGCGCTACTCATTTCAGGTTCGCCGCGATCGGGGAAGACGTGCTGATGATACTCTTCGTGGATCAGCGCGCCACCGGCGTCTTTTGAAAAGACGAGCCTGCCGATCTCCGGCGAATAATCGACGATCAGCAGATCGCCCATCCCCACCTGATCGGTCGCGATGAGGTTCGACAGCGGATAGACCAGAAAGCGTTCGATGGAGCGTTTCAGGTGGCGGGCGCCGTATTTGAAATCGATCCCCTCTTCGAGCAGGAAATTTTTCGCCGCCTGTGTGCATTTGAAGACGAACTTCTCGCCAGTCCCGTCGGTGATTCGCCGCTGAACCGCCCTCAATTCGATCTCCAGAATCTCGGTCAGGTGATCGCTGTGCAGGCTGCGAAAGACCACGACCTTATCAATCCGGTTCATGAATTCCGGCGAAAATTTGCGCTTCGCGGCTTCGAGCGCCGTCCGATAAATCTTCTGATCGACTTCGGCGTCAACCACACCGCTCTTTGGGGCGAAGCCGATACCGCCCGAAATCAATTCGCTCATCTCGCGCGCCCCCAGGTTCGACGTCATGATTACAATCGAACGGGAGAAATCGACGCGACGGTTGTCGCCCAAGGTCAACGTGGCCTTGTCGAGGATGCCGAGCAGCAACTGCCAGAGCGCGTCCGAGGCTTTCTCAATCTCGTCGAAGAGCACCAGGCTCAGCTTGGTCGTCTCGGTGTACGAGCGATCGAGGTTCTCCTGCGTCAACATCGGTGAAGTCTCACGGTGCCCGAGGTAACCCGGAGGCGAACCGATCAGTTTCGCGATTTCGTGCGAATGCTGAAACTCCGCGCAATCGATCTTTGTGATCAGGTTGGCGTCGCCAAAAAGGACCTCGGAGGCGGCCTCGACAACTCGCGTCTTGCCCGAACCTGTAGGCCCAAGGAAGAGCAGCGTCCCGATCGGGCGGCCCGGGTGAGCCAGGCCCGCCAGGAAGATCTGATACAAACCGGTGATGCGTCGCACAGCGCGATCCTGTCCGACAATCAGTGCCGTAAGCTTATCCTCGAACTCCTGAGCGGCAGGGCTTTTCAGGTCGGGATTGAGGTAAACCGGGCTTGGCGCCGTTTTCTGAGCGGTAGTCATCATCGCCTCCTTGTCTCTGATTTCACCTTAAAATTGTTGACCCATTTGGTCGCCATAATTAACGACATTAGCTACCAAAATTCTTGCGCCCACTAATTCTGTTGAAAAATGGGCGCCGTTGGATGTCTGGTCAATAATTCCAGTTGTTCAGATACTCCCACGCCACGCTCATCCATCACATTTTTATGTTGTAATCTTATAGCGTCAGACCGCTTATGAATTTACAACCTAGTGAGAGTACGTCAGTTGATTATATTCTCGATTAGTTTACGACCAGATTGCCCGAATTGTTGCTAACCGCCCTAATCCTGTATTTGAACATTTTGTGCGTTATTCAAGGGCTGGGGTAAGTGCTTATACTCGACAGTAGGCATAATACTCAAACT
>DATCXQ010000327.1:0-7054 GCA_036565725.1 Blastocatellia bacterium | reverse complement strand
ATGGAGATTGAAAGTGCGCGTACACACGATGTCTACGACGGTCATTCAACCCAAGGCATACAGGCGATTGGCAGACGCTCGGCGAGCAAGATAGAGATGGCAGCTTATCGCAACACGCCGTTGGAGCAGGAACGCATTAGTGATTTAATGAACATCATACCCAAGGGGAAGGATTCTGTTCTTGATGTCGGCGCGCGCGATGGCTATCTCTCGCGCTTGCTGACCAAGCATTTCGCCTCGGTCACCGCGCTCGATTTGGAGAAGCCCTCGATCGCGCACGACCGGATCACATGCGTTGAAGGTAATGTCACGCGCCTGGAATTGGCCAGCGGCTCTTTCGACGTGGTCCTGTGCGTGGAAGTGCTGGAACACATTCCTGGCAAAGGACTGGAACAGGCGTGCCGTGAACTGAGTCGCGTCGCCAAATCCCACGTCGTGATTGGGGCGCCTTGCCGGCAGGACACTCGCCTCGGGCGCACCACCTGCCAGTCTTGTGGCCGCAGCAATCCGCCTTGGGGACACGTCAACGTGTTTGATGAACGGCGGCTTACGGAACTCTTTCTTCCGCTCCGGAAGGTTGGCATGACGTTCGTCGGTTCCAGTCGTTCACGGACAAATGCGCTTTCCTCATGGTTGATGGATGTCGCCGGGAATCCGTGGGGAACCTACGATCAGGAAGAAGTCTGCATTTATTGCGGACAAGATATCGGAAAACCCGCTGAACGCAATTTGGCGCAGAAGCTCTGTTCCAGATTGGCTTTTTCCCTAAATGCCGAGCAGGCGCGCTTCATCTCCGCGCGACCGAATTGGATTCACATGGTTTTCAATAAGCATTACCAGATTGAATCAAGCCGACATTCGCTCGAACGGAGCGCATCATCTGTCGGGTTGGTCTCCATCGCGGCGCCAGAGCGGACGCCCAGGCGCTTGCTTTTTATCGCTTATCAGTTCGCCCCAAGTTTGGAGATGGGAGCGCGCTCTTGTGTGCAGATCGCGCGCTACCTACCCCAGCATGGCTGGTCTCCGGTCGTGCTAACGGCGCAAGAGAAGTATATCGAAGAGCGTTACCGCGGGAGCGCTGACGAAATAGCCGAACTGGGTCTGCCGGACACGATCGTCAGAACGCGCCTTCTGCCTCACCCGTTCGATCTTTATCGTTGGCTCAGATCAACCTTCAGGAGCAAGACGCAAGACGCTGGCGCCGCCGGGACGGCCGTCGAAGTCGATACGCCGCTGAGTGAGAAAGGGAAGTTGCGGCGTTGGCTCCTGTCGGCGCTGAGCATTCCCGACATGTGCACCGGATGGATCTTGCCCGCCATCATGGCCGGACTGAAGGCGGCGCGAGAGTCGAAGGCGGAACAAATATTTTCCTCCGGCCCATTCTGGACGAATCACCTGGTCGGTTTCGCGCTGTCGTATTTGACCGGTCTGCCATGGACTGCGCATTTTCGGGATCCCTGGGTCGCCGGCGCGTGGGAGACTCCGACCAGCGCCATTGCGGGGCGCCTGGACAAGTGGTTGGAGCGGTTGGTCGTCACGCGCGCCACCGCGGTTGTCGGGGTGACTGAAGAACACGTCGCCGCATTCCGGCAAACTTATCCTCATCTCCCCGCCGATAAATTCGCCGCCGTGCCCAATGGCTATGACAACGGAGAGTGGGACAATCTGCCGGCGGACATACGGCGTGATGAAAAGAGCGAAGGGAAGTTTCTGATCGTCTACGCCGGAAAGTTTTACATCGAGCGCGACCCGCAACCGTTATTCCGCGCCTTAAAGAGATTGATTGATTCCGGCGAAATTGCGCGTGAACAAATTCAGGTTGATCTGGTCGGCTGGTGCGCGACCAGTGAGGGACGTTCGGTGAGAGAAATGGCTGTCGAATGCGGATTGAGCGATTGCGTCAACATTCTCGGCCCACGCCGTCGCCCTGAGACGCTCCGGCGCATGACAGAAGCGGATCTTCTCCTTCTGCTGGCGGAAAGATTCGTCATCCAGATTCCCGGCAAGACTTATGAATATTTGCGCGCCGGACGGCCAATTCTGGCGCTCACGCCGGAAGGCGCTCTGGCCAATCTGCTGCGGAGAATCGGCGGCGGCTTGGTAGTCAATCCGAATGATACGGCCGGTATCCTGGCCGCCGTCAGAGAAAGCATCCTGCAATGGAAGGAAGGACGAGTTCGTCACGTGGCTGATCCGGGGGCGATAGCAAGCTTTGACCGCCGCGTCCTCGCCGGACGATTAACGGAATTGTTCGACCGCTTAATCGCCAAAGTTGAAAAGCGCTATGAATAGAACCCCGGCGATTTCAGGAGACCGCGCAAAATGGCGGACATCATCTCAGAAGCGGGAATCGAGGGGTGTGTAGAAATGAGAGGGAGGCTCAGCCACTTCGAGACCTTGCGCCGCCTACTGCAATCCGACTTGCTGTTGTTGCTATCCGAAAAACAGCTCGTCGAGATCCCGGGCAAAACTTTCGAGTACCTGAAAACAGGACGACCCATCCTCGCGCTGACCTGCAAAGGCGCCGTGGCAACCCTGCTAAGGATGAAACCTGAATGAGGAGGTTGGAATGGCAGATGAAAATGTAACCAGAAGATCGGTTCTCGGCGCTTCCGCGCCGCGCCGTTCGCAACCGACTCGGCAGGCTAACGGGTCGCGCCCGGTCGCCGGCGGCGGAGCGAATAAATCCGGGTTGTCGGTGACGGTGGTCGAGGATTTGACCGCCTTAGAGCTATATGTCTCCGCCTGGGAGGACCTGGTCGACGCCGCGATCGAACCGAACGTGTTTTACGAGCCGTGGATGTTGATGCCCGCGATCCGCGCATTCGGCAAGGGCCGGCGCGCGCTGTTCGCGCTCATTCTGGCCCCGAACCCGTCGCGCCCGCTCGGGCCGCCTCTTCTGGCCGGCCTCTTCCCGCTCGAACAGCAGAATCAATATCAAGGGCTGAGCCAAAAACTTCCATTCAAAACTCTCCGTCTTTGGAAACACAAGTATTGCTTCTTATGCACGCCGCTGATCCGGGCGGGGTACGGCCGTGAAGTGATCGCCGCATTATTCGACTGGCTGGCCGCCGGCAGTCACGGTTGTTCGCTGATGGAATTCCCATTCATCGCCGGGGATGGGTCGTTCTACAACCTGCTGAATGATCATTTCGACCGGCATGCAAAGCTGAATTACGTCACGTCGCGCTTTATGCGCGCGCTGTTTCGGCCCGCGAGCGACGTCGAGACGTATATGAGCACGGCGTTCCACGGCGCGCAGCGCCACGAATTAAGACGCCACGAAAGGCGATTGTCAGAAGCGGGACGGGTCGAATACCTGTCACTCGAACCCGGCGATGACGTCGCCGCCTGGATAGAGGAGTTCCTGCGGACCGAGGCGGTCAGTTGGAAGGGAGCGGGGGGCTGCGCCATCGTCTGTGACGAAGCCGACCGCGAGTATTTCGTCGAGGTCGCCAAGGGGGCGTTCCGGCGCGGGCAATTGATGATGCTCGCGCTCCACGTCAACGGCCGCCCGATCGCCCACAAGTGTAACTTCCTCTCCGGCCCCGGGGCATTCGCCTTCAAGATCGCCTTCGACGAGGAGTACGCGCGCTACTCGCCGGGCGTGCTCCTGGAATTGGAGAACATCCGCAGGCTGCACGCGCAGTCGAAGGTCAAGTGGATGGACTCTTGCGCCGCCCCTTCTCACCCCATGCTCGATCGTCTGTTGGCGGACCGCCGCACAATCCAAGACGTGGTGATCGGCGCGGGGAGGCCTCTGGGAGATTGGGTGGTCGCGGCGACTCCGCTGTTGAGGTTACTGAATCGCAAACTGCGCCGGAAATTGAGAGATTGATATGGCGGCGAATTATTGAAAGGCGCCGACGCCGACCACCGCGACCAGTCCGTTTCCGATCTGTTGGCCTTCGACGCGCTCTGTGTCCGTGTCGGACCCGGCGCGCATCTGTCGGGACTTCTCTTCTCCATCGCCTTTGCGCGTTCAACTGCCTCGTCCGCCGGCGCGTCAGTTTCCATTTGTGACGCGCGTCTCGCATGTGGCGCGTTTTGTTTTTTGCTCATTTTTCTCACCCGTTTTTTCATGGTTCCGTATCAATGATGAGCCAATGATGGCCGATATTGAATAGGTTGCGGCGGCATACGTTCGCGCTTCGGCTTTCGTATGCTCAACTTCTCGCATGGTTGTTGGTGGAGAGATGGAAGGTCGTCGCAATCCGGCCTTTCTTTTCACGCGGCGCGAACAAAACCACTTGATGACTTGCAGCTTCGATCTTCAGGAGAGGATGAAATAAGTGGGCTGACAGAGGAGACAGCTACTAAAAAACGGGGCGCAAAGCAGGGGATTTCATCTCGTCAAACGACCCGCAAAATATTAAATGGGGCGCCCTGTTTTGGCAACTTTGTAGCCTTCTCGATCGCGTTTGGATTCAAGCCCCCGCGGGATAATGATCAAAGCCATTGTTTTCTTTCAGCTTCTTTAGTCGCAATATGAGGGCGCTCAGTCTGGGCTTCTCCTATCGCCAGGCGCAGAGCATGACCGGGCACAAAGACATCAGGATGGTCGTGAGATTCGATCACGAACGAGGCAATCTGGAGGTTGACCTGGCGACGGCGCTTGTTGCCGTCTGTCATGACGCCTGCAAGAGTCCTACCTTCTTTTGTCAGCCTTAGCGAACCCATCCAATTTGACGATCTCGTAACATCCGCAAGACCCCGCTTCCAAGCCCGCTCGGTCGTGGATCGTGATCCGGCCTCGGACGTAACTGATCAGGTTCCGTCGCTGTAAGGCGCGGGCCGCATTGGTGACGCCCTCGCGACGCACGCCCAACATGTGGGAGAGGAACTCCTGGGTGAGCCGGAATTCGTTTGACCGGAGTCGGTCATGCGTCATGAGCAGCCAGCGGGCGAGGCGCGCCTCCACCGCGTGGAAGCGGTTACAGGCAGCTGTTTGAGAAATCTGCGCCAGTAAAGAGTTCGTGTAGCGGCGGAGCAGATCCGGTAACGGCCCCTCATGCCCGACATGTTTGCGCATCGCGTCAGCCTTCATACTCATGGCCGCGCCGGCGCCTTGCACCAGCGCCTGGTTGAGCGAAGCGTGCGCGCCCAGGAAGACCGAGATGCCGACCATGCCTTCAGCGCCGACGACGCCAACTTCGAGCGTCGAGCGCTCTTCCACCATGGAGAGCAAAGAAACGATGCCGTGATTCGGGAAATAGACGCGCCGGATGATCTCACCGGATTCGTAAAGGACCTCGCCGAAATCTAAGGTGACCTCCTCTAAGTGAGGTCGCAGCCGTTGATATTCTTTGCCCGGCAGGGCGGCGAGCAGCCGGTTGGCCACCGGCTCGAGTGTTTTTGCGGATCGAAGCATGAAGAGTCTCCTTGTCTGGTTGCTGTCATGTTTGGGAACCCAACAGACGGCACAAGGAGGAGGTAGTCGGCCCGATCCCGATGTCGAATGATGAACTGTCAAAGAAAGATTAACCTCCACCACACTATCAGGCAGGCGAGGGGCTGTCTATGCGCTACCGCGCATACCCGCAGGCGGTGAAGAAGGCGTGAGAGGCCCCACTAGCCGAGCAAACGATCGAACTCGGTTTTGACGACTTGATAGCATTCGCAGCTTGCCGCTTCCAATCCCTGACGGTCGAGGATCGTGATGTGGCCGCGGACGTAACGAATCAACCCGGCCTTTTGCAGGCGCCTGGCCGCCTTGGTGACGCTCTCGCGGCGTCCTCCCAGCATGTTGGCGATGAACTCCTGGGTGAGCAGCAATTCCTTCGACCGCACCCGGTCGTGTGTGAGCAGCAGCCAGCGGCAGAGTCGCTGTTCGACCGAGTGAAGGCGGTTGCAGACGGCGGTCTGGGAGATCTGGGTGATCAGCGCCTGCGTGTAGCGCAGCAGCAGCAGTTGACATGGGCCGCCCCGCCTGAACTCTTCAAGCAGAACCCGCGCCGGCACGCTGAAGGCGTCGCCCGCGACCTGCGCCACCGCCCGGTTAGGCACTGTATTGCCACCCATAAAGAGGGCGACCCCAACGATGCCGTCGTTACCCACCAGGCCCATCTCGGCGGTCGCGCCGTCGTTCATGGTGTAGAGCAAAGAGACAATGCAAGTCGTCGGGAAATAAAGGCTCTCCATCCTTTCGCTCGATTCGTAAACGACGCCACCGAGCGCAAAAGAGGCCGGTTGCAGATGGGGCAGGAGACGAGCCAACACCTCATCAGGGAGGGCGGCGAGCAGACGGTTTTCAACCGGACCTTGAGGTTTGGTTGAGATAGACATAAAGCCTCCTTTGATCCTTAGGCGCCGGAGGGGCGCGCTGGAGGACTGGCGCCGCTAGCGCAAGATCGAACCTGGGCTTGCCGCAACGTTGGAGAATGCCCCTTCCGGAAAACCTACGCGTGATGATTGATTCACGCCAGAATACAACGCGACAAAGTATAGCTTATATGTGCGCTTGCGCACATATAGAATCCTGGGGCAGGCGCTCACTGCCCTTGGCGCCCTGGCAAGCCACTCCCGTGACTATCCCCATTCGGAGTGGCCTCAGAACGTCTCCGGCGCCCCATTAAAAATAGTCAAGCGATAAGCGCGTTGACGCACAGACGGAGACATTGGCGGCGCGCATTATACTTTTTCATGTAAATCAAGACTGTGGTCAAATAATAGAAGAGTGCGCATAATTCCGAAAACGAAAAGCCTCAAATTTCTGGGCTTTTTTGAGATTTTTACCAGACACGTAAAAAATTAAGCGTCACGAAATCGCTATCAGGCGACAAAACCCCTATAAATAAAGGCCTGGAATTACGCACAGGCTTCAAATAATAAACCCGCCTTTTTAGACACAAGCCTGGCTGCCGCGTAGAGATTTCAAGGAGGAGGAGGAGGACAGGTAGGTTTTTCAACCGATTCTTTCCGTTCAACTGTGTCTATCACTTTCCCTGGGAGGTAAAACATATGTGCGATTACTCTTTGCATGGCATCAAGAACCGGCTCGCCAATGAAGGCGAGCAGTTGTTCATTCACAAGTTTCACACCGGCTCGAAAGGGC
>DATCXQ010000324.1:0-11096 GCA_036565725.1 Blastocatellia bacterium | reverse complement strand
GAGTAACTTATCTGGAACCATCCTCTTCAAAGACACAACTGAATGGAAGGCTGCCTATGAGCAGGTAAGTAGTGAAGCAAAAGTTTTGCGGTATTATATCCTAGGGGCAGACCTGTGTGTCTGCCCCGGATTCGGAATGTGACGTGATGCCGGGGCAGACACACAGGTCTGCCCCTACGTTGGACAATGCCGGGTTATTTCTGCTTGAGCGCTTAAAAGGAGAGCTGTCGCTGCGGGAACACGTTCCTAAAGGCGCTGAGTTGGTAAAGAAACGGCATAGGCGGGCGCTCCTGAATCGTACTACAGAGAGAAGAACGGGGAGGCAAAAGTTATGAGTGGAACATTCACAGGTTATTTCATAGCAGGCTTCGTGTCGTTCGCGGTCGGCGTCCCGTTTCTGCGAGGGTGGGTTCCGCGCAATCGCTTGGCAGGCTTTCGAACGCCGAAGACGTTGTCGAATGACAGAGTATGGTATGAGGCCAACCGGGTCGCAGGTCGCGATATGTTGATCGCAGGCCTGGTCGTTATGGCAACGGCGGTCGTCAGCGCGCTTCTCGCCCAACAAATTCCTGGACTCACTCTCGAAAAAATCAACAAGTTGGTGTGCATCGGCGCGCTGCTCATTGCGACGCTGCACAGTTTTATTGCGCTGCGGCGCATATGATCAAATAGATCCCTCTCCGCAAAGGTATCGTCCTCATAGATGCCGAGCAAAAGACCCGGAACGTAATCTCATCCCCATTCGTATCTCCTGTGCAAATCCAGCGCAAAGGAGATCGCAAAATGAAGAGAGCGTCATGGCTTATCATAGCCGCCATCTGTCTGGCGGCGTTGTCCAATCCCGCAATCGCACAATCTGCTTCATCGCCGTCAGGACAAAAAGCGACCGACGTTGCAAGCCGGCAAGCGCGCAGCGTTAAGGATCAGGTCTTAACCTCGACCGAAATGCCCGCCGTCCGAATTGAATTTGACAAGGGCTTCAAGTATGTCGGCAATCACAGTTTCATCCTTTACGACGTCGCCCACGCCGAGCAGCATTTCTTTATTGACGCTGACAAAGAGGGGCGCGTCAAGCGAATGTACTGGGTGCAGTTCGAAGGCTACCTGCCGAGCAACACTCACACCTACCGTTATAAGGTAAACAAGACGGCCAACATCGGCGGGCTTGAGTTCGTCGCGGACGCCTACGCTCGAAACATAAAAGGTAATCCGGGGCGGCCTGATTCCGACGGCGCCCGCGCCCGGGCCTTTTTGGAGAGCAAGGGCTACCGCATGGCGAGCGATGATGTTCTCTCTCAGCGCATCGTTCATCTGGTTGATGAGGCGAAGCGAAATGAACTGATGATCATCTACCTGGAAGATTTGAGCGGGATGGGATTAACCGCCGCCGATCTTGCTGAGGGCGGCCGCGCCGCCGCCCGGTGGGATGAGATTTCAAATGGACTGCTTGACCGCGCTGTGAAAGGGATGAAGATTCGGCGCTGAGACGCCCTTTTAATCCACAACCTTGCGCCTGCGATGGGGGGGCGCGTTTGTTGTTCAGTGGGCCAATTCACCCACCCCTCGCGGCGCTGCGAAGCGCGTCTATTCGACAAACTCGACCGTTACCTGCGACGGAATCACGCCTTTGCGGAATCCCTCATCCAACATCAATTGCGCCGCCTCGCGGTCCCTGTCCGTGTAACCGAGAGTGCTGTTGTTGACCCACATCGCGACGAAACGGTCGGCCGTTTCGACCGGCATGTCGCGCGCGAATTGCATCGCGTAGTTCAAGGCGTCCTGCCGGTTGTCCATCGAAAACTGGATGCTGCGACGCAGACAGCTCGAGACTTCGCGCTGAAGCTCCTGGCCGAGATCTCGCTTGATGGCGTTGCCGCCCATCGGCAGCGGCAATCCGGTCTCTTTCTTCCACCACGCGCCGAGGTCGACGACCTTGTTCAATCCCAGGTCGCGGTAGGTCAATTGGCCCTCGTGGATCAACAGGCCGGCGTCGTAATTGCCCTTCACGACTTCGTCAATGATTTGATCGAATGGGACGATGCCGTAATCGAATTCCGGCGTGTGTAACCTGAGCGCCAGGTAGGCGCTGGTCAGTTCGCCCGGAATTGCGACGCGCTTGTTTTTGATTTCACCCTCCGGGAAAATTTCGCGCGAGACGACAATGGGGCCGTAACCGTCGCCGATGCTCGCGCCGTGCGGCAGCAGGGCGTAATCTTGGGCGATGTAAGCGTAGGCGTGAAACGAGATGGCCGTCACGTCGTATTCGCGCGTCGTCATCGCCGCCTGGTTGAGCGTCTGAATGTCTTTGAGGACGTGAACGAAGCGCAACTCGCCGGTGTCGAGTTTGTCGGTGGCGAGGCCGTAAAACATGAATGCGTCGTCGGAATCGGGACTGTGCGCAACTTTGATTTCGTGTTTGGGCATATATGAATTTTGTCCGTACTATCTGTTAATAATGATTTTGATTTACTGGCCAAGCATACACCACCAGCCGGCTCGGCGGGAAACACAACGGTCACTTGACGGGGCGGCATCCGCGCCTGGCCGACGCCTCGTTGGGGTATGATTCGCCTTCTCTGCGCTGGCACTCACGCGCGTCTAGATACTCGATCTTCCCGTTGACGCAGCGCCAGACTCTTCTGGGCTGGGGGTGGGCGCCTACTCCTTCACCGCTCAGTGAAGCTGTGGCGAGGCGGTCGTCAACGGATACCTGCAGCGTCCCGCGCCGGTTGCCCGCCGAGCTTGGCATGAAGCGCACTACGATCTCACATTTTTCTCCGGGGTTGAGCGGCACTTTGCAGCGATTGTCTTCTTCCATGGCCTGGCGCTCGGGTTGCAGATCGAGCCACGTAGAGCTGACGAAAATGCGTGCGACGGTTGGGAGCATCTTGCGCCTCCTTGCAGGGCGCGCTCGGGCTGAAAGCGCGCGGCTGAGTTCTCCAAAAGGGGAACGGCTGGGAACAACTTTTTCAAGAAACGCTGATCGGCGCCAGTGTGACAGCGGGAATTTACGCCAGGCGGCGACGCCGGTCAAATAATATGATTCGTGGTCTGTTCAGAGCCTTCATCTTCATCAATAAATTTCAGTCCGTTCTTCGCCAGATCACTTCCCGGGAACTCTATCATCGCTTTCTGATAATAGTCTCTACTCTTTCCTCTTTCTCCAAGCCTGGCATATGCGTATGCGATATTGCAGAGCGCCATCTCCCGGTAGGAAATCGCACTGGAATCAAGCAACGTGATAAATCTATATCTATCCAGCCATTCATATCTCGTTAGAAACGAGTAGCTGGAGTGAAATGAACTTATCGCTTCTCGAAATTGTCTGTTATTCAACAGGTCGATTCCCCTCTTATGACTGCCGGTCAGAATGGCCTTTGAACCAAATGAGTAGGCCAGATAAAGAACGGCTCCTGCGAGCAACGCGTTGTTGAAATTTCCATGGAACCACACTTTCCAAAAAATCCATATCAGGCCAAACATCACCAAAAGGTGCGGTAAAGTGTAAATCCAGGTGATACGTCTGATTGTATGAGATTCACCCCGCATAGATAGCGCGATTCATCAATACACTAAGCCGCTGCGTAATGGCGTAGCGGGTGATAAAGCGTGTCGCGTTCGACGGCTTCAAAGCCGGCTTCGGTAATGAGTTTGACGATCTCTTCTTTCGACGCCTCGTTGTCGTTCCTGGCTTCGACCAGATAGGACTCCATCAACTCGCCGCCGCCGGTGATCGTGCCGTCCAGGTCGTTCGCGCCGAAATGCAATGCGGTTTGGGCGAGTTTCTTGCCGAGCATCACCCAATAGGCTTTGATGTGATCAATGTTGTCGAGCATCAGGCGCGAGACGGCTATGGTCTTCAAACTGTCGATGGCCGACGGGCCGGGCAGGTGCGCGAGTTGCGTGCCCGGCGGATAGAACGCCAGCGGGATGAAGCACTGAAAGCCGCCCGATTTATGCTGCTGCTCGCGCAACAGAACGAAATGAGCGACGCGGTCTTCGATGGTCTCGATGTGGCCGTATAGGATCGTCGCGTTGGTTTTCAAACCGGCCTTGTGGACTTTGCCGGCCATTTCCAGCCAGCGGTCGCCGTCGGTCTTGTGTGTGCAAATCTTTTCGCGCGTCGCTTCGGCGAAGACTTCCGCGCCGCCGCCCGGGCACGAATCCATTCCGGCGGCCTTCAACTTCTCGATCACCTCTTCGTCGCTCATCTTGTAAAAATTGGCGAAGAAGTCCAGCTCGACCATCGTGAAGGCTTTCAGATGCAGTTGAGGGAACTCGCGCTTAATTTCCGAAAGCATGTCGGTGAAGTAGGAGAACGGCAGCCGCGTGTTCAATCCGCCTACGATGTGCAACTCGGTCGCGCCCTGGGCCCAGGCGTCGCGCGCGATCTTCAGACATTCTTCGATGTTGTGCGTGTAGCCGCCTTCCTGGTTGTGCTTGACGAAGAAACTGCAAAACTTGCAATCGGCGTAGCAATAATTGGTCGGGTTCAAATGGCGGTTGACGTTGAAATAAGTCTTCATCCCATGTTTGCGCCGCCGGACGACGTCGGCCAAACGTCCCACGCCGTGAAGGTCGTCGCTGCGGTAAAGCGCCATTCCGTCTTCAAAGCTCAATCGCTCGTCAGCCATCACCTTATCGGCGATCGGGGAGAGCGCGGGGTCGAGTAGAAAGTTGTTCATTGTGGTTTATCCTGTTCATTCGCCAGTTTGTCCAGCGCCTCGCCGGTCAGGCGGAAGACCGTCCAGTCGTTCATCGGCGCGGCGCCTAGCGCCTTGTAAAAATTGATGGAGGGTTCGTTCCAATTGAGCACGGCCCATTCCAGCCGCCCGCAGTTCCGCTCCCTCGTCAGTCTAGCCAGGCGCCCTAACAGCGCCTTTCCGAAGCCCTTGCCACGATGCTCCTCGTCAACAAACAGGTCTTCCAGGTAGATGCCCGGCTTGCCCAGGAAGGTCGAGTAGTTGTGGAAGAAGAGCGCGAATCCGACTGGTTCGCCGAGATGGTAGCC
The DNA here is from genome assembly GCA_036565725.1 of Blastocatellia bacterium. GTDB lineage: Bacteria > Acidobacteriota > Blastocatellia > RBC074 > RBC074 > JAJVID01. The sequence continues at coordinate 6,085 of DATCXQ010000324.1, read as the reverse complement.
GATGATGACCTCGGCGTAGCGGCGCTCGCTGAAGAGCGTTTCGCGCAAGAGGTCATCGGTGGCCGTTACTTTGTGCGCCAGCTTTTCGTAAACTGCGAGCTTTTTTATGAAATCCAGAATCAACGGCGCGTCGTCCTCGGTCGCCAGCCTGATTTCGAAATCTTTGGGTGTTGTCGTCATTTGATCAAAAAGATGTCGGTCGCGATGGTTACGAAGAGGATCACGCTGACGTAGGCGTTTGTAGTGAAGAACGCCATGTTCAATCTCGACAGGTCATCGGCTCGCACGAGCCTGTGCTGGTAGATCAGCAGCGCCGCCGTAGCGATGATGCCCAGCAATCCGATCCAATGCAATCCCGTCAGAAAGTAAACCCAGATCAACGCCGCAAACATTGTCGCGTGAAGCCCGCGCGAAATCCACAGCGCCCTCGCGAGGCCGAACCTTCGCGGGATCGAATGCAGGCCCGACTGCGCGTCGAAATCGCGATCCTGACAGGCGTAGATGATGTCGAAGCCCGCCGTCCACAACATCACGGCCAGTGAAAGCAGCAGCGGCGCCGGGGAATCAATCGTCCCACGCACCGCAATCCAGGCCCCCGTCGGCGCAATGGACAGGCACCATCCCAGGACCAGATGCGACAATGACGTGAACCGCTTCGTATACGAGTAGAACAGAACCGAGGCAAGCGCCACAGGCGAAAGGATCAGCGTCAGCCGATTGAGCATGAACGCCGCGATGAAGAAGAGCGCGGACGACGCGACGGTGAAGGCGGCGACGAAACGCGCGCCCAGCAGTCCGGCGGGAATCGCCCGCATCTTCGTCCTCGGGTTGGCAGCGTCGAACTCGCGGTCTACAAGCCGGTTGAACGACATCGCCGCCGAACGCGCTCCGACCATCGCCACGACGATCCACAAAACCCGATCCCACGCAGGCAGACCTCTCGCCGCGAGGACCGCGCCCAGAAACGCGAACGGCAACGCGAAGATCGTGTGCTCGATCTTGATCATCTCGAGTGTGATTTTCAGACTGCGAAACATAACTCCACGGGACGGGGCGACTCACGAGACAGGGCGACGGGGCGAAATTTTATTCTGCTCCCCCCGTCGCCCTGTCTCCCTGTCGCCCCGTCTTCTTACTTCCTTCCCACCTGGTCAGTTGCTCGTGTGAAACGCCGAGGTGATCCAGCAGGCGATGAATGAAATGCTCGACCAGGTCGTCAATCGTCTTGGGACGGTGATAAAACCCAGGCATTGCTGGTATTATCCTGACGCCTAGATGCGCCAGTTTAAGCATGTTTTCCAAATGTATTACATTAAGGGGCGTTTCACGTGGCACAAGTAAGAGCAGGCGGCTCTCTTTGATAATCACGTCGGCGGCCCTGTGGACGAGGTCACGCGAAGCGCCGTTGGCGATGGCGCCGAGCGTGCCCATGCTGCACGGGACAATCACCATCGCGTCGCTCAAACAGGAGCCGCTGGCGATTGAAGCGCCGATGTCGTTGACCGAATGGACGATCACCTTCTCGGAATCTTCGCCGAGCAACTCGCGGACGACGCGGCGGTCGGCCCCGGCCACGTTCAGCCCCAACTCTTCACTGACGACGCGCACCCCGGCTTGCGAGATGACGAGGTCGATGCGGGAGACTTCGGAACTCGCATTGAGGCGCGCGAGCAGCCTCTGACCGTATACCGACCCGCTCGCTCCGGTTATGCCGACGACGATTGATTTCATTTGACTGCGCGCTACTACGATGACAATACGTTTGAACTTGATGGGAAACTATATTGGCCGTCGCGAAAACTTGTCAAGCAACGCTTCAGACGCAATCAGTACCGCGAGCGGTAGCGAGCGGCCGTTAGCGAAGTCTCCGCTCGCTACCGCTCGCGGTACTGACTCGTCGCCTCAATCCAGATCTTGGCGCCGCCCAAAGTATAGTTCATTTGAAGATTGTCCTGATGACTTTGCAAAATCGCTGTCTGACGCTATAAAGCCGTTGGTTATTGGATGAATCCTTCTTCTAATTTTTATGGATCAGGAACGATTGAAAGAGTTGCTGTTGGAGTTCAAGGAAGGGCGCCTCGAACTTGATCAGGCGCTGGAGCGGATGCGCCATCTGCCGTATGAAGACCTAGGGTACGCGCAGGTCGATCATCATCGAGCGATCCGCGTTGGTTTCCCCGAAGTCATCTTCGGGCCGGGGAAGACGCCCGAGCAGATCATCGGCATCGCCTCGTCACTGCTTGAACGTTCGTCGAATCTGCTCATCACTCGCGTGGGTCGCTCGACCTTCGAGCGAATCAGGGCGATCGCCGAGGACGCCGAATTTCACGAATCCTGCGGCGCGATTTCAGTGCGGCGCGACAGGACGATGCGCGGGCGCGGCCTGATCGGGGTAGTCACTGCGGGCACATCAGACATCGCCGTGGCCGACGAGGCAGCCGTCACCGCCGAGATAATGGGCAATCAGGTCGAGAGAATCTTCGACGTTGGGGTGGCGGGCATTCATCGCGTTCTGAGCCGCCGGGAGGCGCTGCAATCCGCGCGGGTGATAGTCTGCGTGGCAGGAATGGAAGGGGCGCTGCCTTCGGTGGTCGGCGGGCTGGTCGGCGCGCCGGTGATCGCCGTGCCGACCAGCGTCGGCTACGGCGCCAGTTTCAATGGTCTCGCGGCGTTACTCGGAATGCTCAACTCCTGCGCCTCGAATGTCGCCGTCGTCAACATTGACAACGGCTTCGGCGCGGGCTTCGTCGCCAGTCTGATCAACAGAGAATGACTCCGCCGCCGCGCGCGCGCGCGTGTGACGCTGCGCCGATCCGTCGCCGTCACTCTGATCAACAGAGAATGGCGCCTTTGTTTTTTTGACGCGCGAGACCATCGCCCTCAAGCTCGCGCGGAACTCATCCATCGTCATCCCGCGCCAGGTCTCGTGGAATTGGGCAAAGAGCGTTGATTGGCGCCGCTCGTACTCCGACACGACCTTTTCGAGCGTCGTTATCTGATCATTCTGGGGCGACCGGCGGCGCAGCCGGGCTATATAGTCCTCGATCAGTCCTCGCTGTGTCACGCAATCCTGAATCTCGCCGAGCAGATCCTGATTGAGTTTGAGCAGGTCTATCAAGAGCGCCAGCCTGTCGGAATAGAGCTCGCGAAGGCTTTCGGCGGTGTAACGCAGTCGCTTTCCCGATATTCGCAGATTGTGAAGCTCTTTGGGGGTGGGGGAGTGATCGGGATCGGGCCAGCACGAATAAAACTCCTTGACGCGCGTCTGCAGAATTCGCCTGGCGGCCTTCTCCATCCGGTCGTCGGGAGAAATCTTTCTGATTTTAAGCGGCTTGGCCATGCTCCTCCTTCGGAGATGTTTGGGAGCGTCCCGAATGGGACTTATCTGACTCCTTGGACCTGTAGGTCCCATTCATCTTGATCCAGTCGGACGGAGACTCGCGTTTGAATTCCACATACTCTTCGCCTCCAAGGTATTTCATCAGCGCCCGCAATCGCGACCTGCGTCTGGCCCGCAATCGCCCGATCAGCGCTGAGACGGCGGACTTTTCCTGATCGGAGAGAGGCGTCGGCGAAGTTTTCATCGCGGAGATCATCACGTCCATGTCGCGCACGCCGCCGAGCGCGTCGGCGAGATTCTCCAGTTTCAATTGTAATCTCTTTCGGTCTTCTTTGGGCACGCAGACTGCGAAGTTGCTCAGCGCGACTCTAAGGCGACGAACGGTGACGCGCATGTCGTGGACGGATTCGACGGCCCCGGCCAACGATCCGGATTCGTGGGAGAGGATGGTTTGATGGAGATCGGTGAAAACCTTCCTGGCCATTTGCTCGACGGATTCCGGCCGCCGAGGTTCGCTTATGTCCATATTGAAATTTCTCCGGTGGAGATCTACTCGTCCATTTTATGCCTGTGCGATTTGCAGGCTCAAGGTGGGCGCGAGTTTAAGTCTGGTACAGCGCCGCGCGCATAGGCAAGCGGACACCTCATCGGCCGGCCGCTTGCCTATGGTCGGTACGGTCAGTAAATCGCGAAATAGATGAGGAGTTCCATTTGTCATTGTTCATTTGATATTGGCCATTGCCGGAGGAGATCTCGATTCAATGTCCAATGTTCATCGGGGCATTTCCGGACCAATGACAAATGAACAATGAGCAATGAACAATGACAAACGCTCTTCTTTGCCCGATTTCGCGATTTACTGACGGTACCGACCTCGCCTGTTCTGATTATCGCGGTTTTCACATCGGCGTTCTATTGATGAGTTCATTTCTGCGAACACAGATTGCTGACCCCGTATACACGATTGAAAATCGATCCAGGGCGGGAAATGAACGGTCTGAAAATTGCCCCGACAAAATTTCATTGAGCGGAGTTAAACATGGGATTTTTCGGGGTGAGCGCATATAATCCGCGCGTTCTAATCGGCGCGCCGCCGCGCTGATAGCCTTTGGAGGTAACCACGATGCGCGCTGATTTAGCCGATTGGATCGCGCTCAACATGATTCGCGGAATAGGCCCTCGCACGGCCAATCAACTGATCGATCGTTTCGGGTCTCCCGCGCAGGTCTTCGCCGCTTCGCGATTATCGCTCGAGAAAGAGGGGCTCAAGCCGAAGACAGTTCAGGAACTGCACGATTCTGAAATCCTCGAAAAAGCCAACGCCGAGATCGAGCGGTTGGAACGACTGGGCGCGGTCGTCATCACGCTCGAAGATGAAGATTATCCGCCGCTGTTGCGCGAAATTTACGACCCGCCGATCGCCTTATACGTTCGCGGCGACTTAAAAAAGGCTTGCGCGCGGCCTTGCCTCGCGGTCGTCGGTTCGCGGCGATCTTCGACTTACGGCGTCAACGCCGCGCTGAGCCTGTCTCGCGACCTGGCCCAGAATGGCTTGACGATCATCTCCGGTCTGGCGCGTGGGATCGACGCCTCCGCGCATCGCGGCGCGCTCGAAGCCGGCGGGCTGACGGTCGCAGTCGTCGGGACGGGCTTGGAGACTACCTACCCGAAAGAGCATAAGAAGCTGGAGGGGGAAATCGCGGCGAACGGCGCAATAGTTTCGGAATTCCCTCTGGGCACGCCGCCGCTGCCGCAGAATTTCCCGTATCGCAACCGCGTCTTGAGCGGACTCTGTTTCGGCGTTTTGATAGTCGAAGCGGCGGAGCACAGCGGGAGCTTGATCACCGCCCGGTTGGCCTACGAACAGGGCCGGGAGGTGTTCGCCGTGCCCGGCAATATCACCTCACAAACCTCGTTCGGGCCGAACTTCCTGATAAAAGACGGCGCGAAACTCGTGCAGCAATGGCGCGACGTCGTCGAGGAGCTTCCGCGCGACGTGAGGGATAGGATTTTCGGCGCGGATCGGCCTAAGGGCAATGACGCGCAATCGAACGTTCAACCGATGTTTGAAACCATTGCGCTGAGCGACGAGGAACGCAAACTGCTAGACATGCTCACGACCGACGCCCCGTCGCACATTGATCAATTACTAATTTCCAGCGGGATGAATTCGTCGGACCTGATGACCGCATTGCTTGGTCTCCAAATGAAAGATAGAATCAGGGAGCTTCCAGGCAAGAGTTATATCAAAAGGATTTAAAAAGCAGTTGTTGGGCGCCGTTTGCCGGGTGGTTGGCGGCCGGCAACCGATGACCGACAATTGAAAAATGCTACAGTGGTTTCTGGAGTGGTTTAGTAGTGTTTCCGACCAGGTGAAAGTGCTGCCGGTTTATTTCGCCGCGCCGATCATGATATTCATCGGCGTGCTCGATTCGTCGCTGCTATCTTTGCCTGAGGTCAATGATTACATCACCGCCTACCGGGTCGCGCATAACCCTTCCGAGGTTTATTATTTCCCGCTTTTCCCGGCGATCGGCTCGGTGATCGGCTGTCTGATCTTGTATCGCATCGCGCAACGCGGCGGACAATTTGTCACCAAGCGGTTTCATCCCAAACATCTGGACCGGGTCAAAGAGATTTACCGCAAGTGGGGAATCTTCGCGCTTGTCATTCCGGCCCTGCTCCCTCCGCCGATGCCATTCAAGATTTTCGTGGTGGCGGCGGGCGCGTTGAACTACCCGCCGG
>DATCXQ010000323.1:0-21163 GCA_036565725.1 Blastocatellia bacterium | reverse complement strand
CAGTACCGCGAGCGGTAGCGAGCGTGGTCGAATCAGCCGACGCAGCGATGGGGTCACGCCCGCTACCGCTCGCGGCGCTGATTCTGTCGAGCCGAATTACGACTGCGGTCTGAAATAGAGAACCATGCTCGCGCCCAGCACGACCAGCAGGAACCCGAGGAAGAGCAGCGGGTTCGGCGCGGCCTTCGGCGGGTGAATCAGCATCGTGACCAACACATTGATCACCGGCGCGCCGCCGAACACCAGCGGCATTACGTAAGTCGGCAGGCCGCCGCTCTTGAAAGCCAGGATGATGCAGACCGCGCCGACGGCGCCGAGCGCGCCGGCGACCGTCGCCGTCGTCGCCCCGAAGGCGTTCCACCCCTGAACGTTCATCTGCCCCTGCGAAGAGAGCATAACGACAGGTACGATGACGCCGATTAAAAAGTACGCGACGCCGACGCAAAGCAGCGAGCGAAGCGGGCTGCCGAGTTTGACTTGCCCCTGATGCAACATCGCGCCGTAAACTCCCCACGAGAGGGCCGCGCCGATGGCGAACATAACCCAAAGCATAGAGCTTTTTTTCTCCTTGTTCATTTTGACCCTGAAATGTTGATATGCGGATTTGGAGTTGGAATTCTACCACGATCTGTTTCACGCGGCAGCCCTATTTCCCGAAGCAATACAACGCGCTCTTCGTCCTCACGTAAATCTTCCCGTCGGCGATCGCGGGCGTGGCGAAGACTTCGTCGTCAAGAGCGTTGACCGCCAACACGTCCCATTCGCCAGCGGCCTTCACGACCGAAGCCGTTCCGTCCTGGCTGATCAGATAGACTTTGCCGTCGGCGCCCACCGGCGAGGCGAAGTACTTGTCAATCGCGCCCTTCAACCGCCCCTGCTTGATAACTGCGCCCGTAACCGGATCGAATGAGATCAGAATGCCGCTGTCGTTGACCAGAAACAGCGCCCCTTGATAAAGCAATGTTGACGGCACTTGCGGCACTGGGCGTTGATACTTCCAGCGGATCGCCTTCTCGGTCATGTCTCCTTCGCCGCCGAGTTTGATCGCCAGCAATCCATTCTCCGACGCCATCATCGCGCGGAAGATCTCCCAGTCCCTGGCGTTGAGCTTCTGGTCGCGATCCAGATCGAAAGCTTCGAAGGCGACCTTGAGTATGAAGCCCATCTTGTCGCCGCTCGCCCGATCGACTTTTTCGAGTTCTGACTTGGCTATCACGCCGTCTTTGTCCTCGTCGTATTTCGCCAGACCTTCGGCGAGGGGAACGGTCGGGATCTGCTGGCCCGGTTGATTCTGTGGGAAGCCCCAGCCGTTGACGTACAAATATTCGTTGTCGTAACTGACGACCGACTTCATCTCGCAAGCCAGCCCGCGCACCCACCAGACGCGCTTCCCGTCGGCCACCGAATAGGCCGAGAGTTGAAATGATTCGGGAATGATCAACTGCTTCGCGCCCTGCTTAGGCTGATAGATGGTCGGCGTCGAGTAGCCAGAAATAACCTGGGGCCGATCAATCTTCCATTTAATTTTGCCGGTGTTCTTGTCCACGGCCAGCAGGTAGGCCCCGAGGTCTTGATCCACGGGCAGGATCAGCTTGTCGTCAACCAGGGTAGGCGACGCGCCGTAGCCGTAAAAAATATTGAACGGCCCCAGCGGCGCCCGCCACTTCTCCTTGCCGCCGGCGTCGAATGCGATCAGCCCAAAATCCTGAAAGAACGCGTAGACGTTCTCGCCGTCGGTGACGGGGCTGGCCGACGCGGGGCCGTTGACGTTCTCGAGGCGGCCCTTGTGCGCGCGCGGGATTTCACGCCGCCAAAGCTCTTTCCCCGTCTTGCGGTCGAGCGCGATGACAAAGAGTTGGTAATCGGCCTTGTTCTTCGCGTCAATCGGCGTATGGGCGGTGACGTAAATGCGCGTGCGAGCCAGCACCGGCGACGAATGGCCCGGCGGCAGCGCGGTCTTCCAGACGACGTTTTTCTCGGGGCCGAACTCGGCCGGAAGGTTCGTCGCGTCGGAAACGCCCGTGCCGTTAGGGCCGCGGAAGCGCGACCATTCGTTGTCGTTTGCGATTGCCCGGCCGCCGCAAAGAAGAGCGAGAATGAGCGCAGGGATGAAACGCGCTGACATACATTGTTCTCCGTGATTAAATTGTAGTTGTACGACGCCCCAGCATTGTGCGGCGCCGTGGACCGACAGGCAAGAAGAGGTAACAAAGACAGCTACGTAACCGGCGCGACCTGGCCGAAGCGCCGCTTATCGCCGAGCGCGGCGAAATGGGCTTGCGTCTGTGCGATTGCCATTTGGAATGCGCGATGTAGTGTCCGGCGCAAGGAGATCGCAACAAAGCCCGCGAGCGTCACGCGACGGCCAAAGCGATGGTCGAGTGAATGGACTGGCATCGGCGGGATCGTGAAGACGATCAACTCCTTTTCCGGATCAAAAACACTAAGAGGTAGTCGCAAGTCTTCCAGCGCTGGGCGCGCGATCAGTTCATGCGGCGCCTCTTCATAAACTTACTCCGGTTACCACGGAAACATCATCTGCCACTCAGCACCTTGACGCGCGCCACGAACGCGCCAGTGTTGTCTTTGAGATTGCCTTCGTTGACGCTCAGGAAGAGGATGCCGTTGTGGGGCGCGACGAATGCGATCGCGCTGCCCACGAAGATGAAATCGTCATTGTCGTCGCCGACGACCGCAATCAAAGCGCCGGTAGGCCGAGCGGCGACCAGTTTGCGGCTATCGGTGAGTGAAATGCCGTCGGGGCCTGTACGCTGGCTGTCACCCAGGTCGACTTCACCGGTAGCGGTTATCACAATGCGCTGTCCACGCTGGATTCGGATTTCAGTGCTGGTCCAGTCGGCCGCGGCCGCGATGCTGACAGTTTTTTCCGCAATCACTGGTAAAGAGCCGCCGTTGTCGGCGCCAGGCGGAGGCCCCGGCTCAGGCGTCGCAACCTCCGGAGCGGGGTCGCGCGGGATTCCGCCGCGCGTAGGCGCCGCCGTCGGCTGGCTGGCTCCTATGGGTTCGGCGCGGCTGGGTTCGGCGCGGCTGATCGCCCCCTGATCGCCCTGATCGAACTCGACACTCTCCACCTCTTCGACTGGAACCACGTGCTGTGAAATCGCACCTCCGATATATACCTCGATAGTGAATTTGCGCTGAGTGTACGAAACGACCTTGCCTTTCAGTATGCTACCGTCTCTGAGTTTGACTGTGTCCGCAAGGGAGGACGAGCCGATCAACGAAACAGTCGCGAGACAGATGATCAAACTGACAACTGGCTTTCTTATCTTCACACTTACCTCCTACAATGAAAGCCTGGCCACACGCCAGGGCCCGGTTGCTGACGTAATTGCAAGAGTCGACGGGAAGCGTAGCTTAGCACAAAAAAGACGCGTTGACACCGAAGCCCGATGAGAGAAGAAGAGACGTGGCGACAGGGCGACGGGGCGATGAAGAGACCGGGAGAAAGTAGCTTTGCTTTCTGTCCCATTCTCCTTTTCACCCCGTCGCCCTGTCGCCCTGTCGCCCCGTCTCTCAATAAGTCATGGGCCGAAAATTAGAACGGGGGGGGCCTTAAAAGATTTGGAAAAAACGCTATGAAGAAAAGCTAAAGCTTTCTTGACTCGCAAGGGGCGAGTGAATATACTCCGCTTGCCTGTTGGGTTTTGATCAAGTTTATTCTCTGACCAACAGGATGAACCCTGCATAAATCGGATTCTCCAGAAGCTGCTCTCAGCAGCTATGTATGTCATCATAATTTGGTTTTGTCTGTACTGGGTTTCTGAAGCAATAGTTAGACTGAGTTTTTATCGTTTGCTGGCTCCTTTCGGTTTCTGACGTTTACCTCCCTCCTTCTCCTGCTTGATTCCCACGATGCGGTACACGTATCGTGGGATTTTTTTTGCCCGCATAAATTATCGTTCCGGCTTCGGGTCGGTCTTTTTGTCCTGCTCGCCACTGGGGGCTTCGTCTTTCGGCGCGCGATAGAAGCGACGCGAGCGCACTACGAGGTCGGGATTATTGACCCCGACCGCGATCGCGCGGTTATTGCCGTCGCGCCGCTCGTTGGTAGAGATGTAAGTCAGCGTATATTGATTGTGCAGTTCGTTCGCGATGAGTTGGAAAGCGTAACTGGTGTTCTCGATTGTTTCGGCTTGGAAAGGCAGTCCGCCAGATTGGGCGGTCAGTGTGCGAAGGAAATCCTTCGCGATCAGGTAGGGATCACGAATCGGTTGCTGGCGCTGGCTGTTGACGCGCGAGGCGGGAGGAGAGCCGGGAGTTGATGTCGAGGCGTCCTGTTTTGGACTAGGTATGTTAATCAGCGATTTCCCCTCCGATTCGGACTTGGACTCTTCGGCCTCGGGCTTCGGTTTTTGCTGCGGCGCGTCCTGCCATTTCAGGCCGGGGCGCGACGCGAACGAATTGCTGCTGCCCGGCAAGTCCTTGGGTTTTATCGGCGAACCGCCGTCGTTGCGCGTTTCGTACTGGACCGCATAAGTGATAATTCCGGCGCTCGCCGCCAGCTCGATCGCGCTTTCATAGGTTGCCTGTTTGCTCGCCGTGTCAACGCCGTCCGTCAAAACCACGATGGCCTTTCTCCCCTGAATCTTGCTCATCTTCTCGTTGATGGTCAGGTGGATCGCGTCGTACAAACTGGTCCTGTAACTGCTCTCAAGCGACTTGACGGCGCGTTTGAGTTCGGCGTGGTCGCTAGTGAAATCGCAAACGAACTGCACCTTCTCATTGAAGCTGACGACCATAATGCGGTCGTTCGGCAGCAGTTGTTTGATGAAGGTCTCGGCAGCCTTGCGAATTCTGCTGAGTTTGTTCTTAGTGCTGTGGCTGGTGTCGATCAGCAGCGCTACGCTGAACGGGGCTTCGGTCGAAGAAAAATCCTCGATCTTATGCGGGGCCCCTTCTTCGCGCACGGTAAACTCCTTGCGAGTCAAACCGGTGACGAAGCGGCCGTAGCGGTCCGTGACGATGACGGGCACCGTCACGAGATTCGTCCCGATTTTAATGCTCGGTTGCTGCTGATCCTGCTGTGACTTCTCTTCCTGGCCCTGTCCGAAAACTGGAAGGGCGACGGCAAACAGGGTCAGAACGGCCAGAGCCGTCCGCGTCAAGAGCGACTGGGGATACATAAATATGTTCATAAAAACATGACTCCTCGCGGTTGGAATTCTACTTGACTTCCCCGACCGGAATCAAAAGCGATGAGCGATTCAAGTCGGGTGGCCTCGCCCGGAACGCCCTGACTGATGTTAGAATAACCCACTCTCGCCCACTCCCTGATTTTTATGATTTTATGTCTCTCGAATATGCAATCGAATATCCTTGCGAGATGCGGCGACTATACGGCGAACAGACGCTGCGCGCCCTGGGACGCGCCGGGTCGCTGGTTTCGCAGATCGTCAATATGACGCTGAAAGACGACCGCCCGCCCTCGGAAGAGAGTGTCAGATTCACGACCGAACTCTCGGAGGAGTTGGAAATTTCGGAGCGGGTGGCCGAATACTGCCGCACGCGCTGCCCCGCGCACGTCGAACAGAACTTCGATTATGACTCCGACGAAGACGAACTCGGCTGCGAGGACGAGAGTTTGAACCCGCCTCAAGGAGCGTCGCGCGGCGAGACCATCGGATGTCTGGGCCGCATCCGCTACCCAATCGAGGCTCGCTTCGAGCGTTTCCTGGCCGATCGCGCTCAACTGCTGAGCGATACCTTGCCACAGGAACAATGGCCAAATCTGCTTCTTATTCTGGTCGATCCCGAATCGCCGTTTGACGGCGAGGTTACTAAGGAATTGAGACGCGTGACGACGCCCGAGGGATTGAGGTTCTTCGAGATGCGAACGCCAATCTCCCTGGCGCGCAAGACCGCAAAACTGACCACTGATAATCTTTTCGACCTGCTCGCAGGATTCGCCGCCTCCGACGACGGGGCTTCAGGTTATCAGCGCGAACTGCCGGTAATGGCGTTGTCAGACTACGCGGAGTTTCTGGAAGCCATGTTGATCAACGGCCTTACGCCAAGCGAACGAGCGCGCCTGCACAACCAGGGATCCACCTACGCTCAATTCGTGAGATTCACTAAGGCGGTCAGACTGGCCGAATCGCTCGGCGTGCGATTGCTGATGGACTGATCCATCAGTTGACGGGTTGAACCAATGTCGCGGCGGTCATTTCAGGAACTGTCTGCGACTCCACGTCGCGTTTGATGGCGTCGAGAATGCCATTGATGAATTGTGTCGCTTCGTGGGTCGAGAATCGCCTGGCAATCTCCAAAGCCTCGTTGATCGCGACTGTCATCGGTGTGGTAGGTTGGTAGAGGAATTCAAAGATGGCCAGACGTAGTAGATTCCGGTCGACTATGGCCATTCGCGTAATCCGCCAGTGTTCGGTGCGAAGGCGGATCAGCTCATCGATCTCACCGAGATGGGAGATCGTTCCAGTGACCAGTTCGTTGGCGAAGCCGCGCACATCCTCGGCGGCCTCCGCCATCTCCCCCCAGTAAGTTTCGATAAGTTCCTCGACAGACGAATGAGTCACGTCGTAAGAAAACAGCATTTGCAGCGCGCATTCGCGCGCTCTACGCCGAGCTCCCATATTTTTTTTACAACTTTACTTAATAGTTTTTATATGTCCAGGTCGATGAGATCTGGGGGACGGAGACGAGCGTTGAGTGTTTGTCGCCGGGGGATTCAGTTTCAAATCACTCACAGTGAGTATATTGAGCGGAGTTGATGGGGTCAAGATAACTATAGGTTGTCCCTCGTATGGGGCGGCTAATTCAAGGCACGCGAGATTGATATAATAACAACTGTGGATTTACTCGGATGTTACTGTCTGGCTTGGATTACTCGTGACAATTGGTAGCATCTTTTAGACAATAATCGTTACTATTCAAATCTTGCTTGTTTTCGATATATATTTTTCGCGGCGCCGCTTTCAACCGATTTTAAAGATAGCGCGGGTTCCCGCGAGGCCGGCGGGAAAACTTAGCGATGCAGAGGATACAGAGCGCAGACAAATGCGTCAATGGTTATGTATAGAATCGCGCCCAGTTAATTTGGGCGCCGCGATCAATAAAACTGTCGCAACCATTCCGGCCAGCGTCCCCCAAATCAGCGACGGCAGTCCCGCATAACCTTGCCCTTTGGTCAGAAGTTCGAGTGCGAATGTCACTGCTACTGAAACTAGAGTAGCGACGATAGCCGCGCGCGCATTCACGCGTCGCGAATAGAGACCGAAGATCAACGGCAGCAGCAGCGCCGCCGCGAGCAGAGTGTAAAAGATCCTCAAAGCGGAGATCACCGAATTGAACCAGATGGCCAGTCCCGCGCCAATCGCCCCGCAGCCTATCGCCGTCAGCTGCGACACTCGCAACAGGCTCTTGTCGTCAGCGTCAGGTCTGATGAATGTTTTGTAGAGGTCTTTGCCGAGCGAAGTAGTAAGCATAAACAACACCGCGTCAGCCGCGCTAAGTTCGGCCGAAAAGAGCGCCCCCAGCAACAAACCGCCCAACCAGACGGGCAGCGCCCCTGTCAGAAGCGCGGGCAGCGCCATTTCTCTGTTCTCCAAGTCCGGAAATTGACTGCGCGCTATCACTCCCATCAACACCGGTATGATGGCGAAAGCGAGCAGGCCCAGCGCGTTCAACCCCACACCGCGCCGCACGGCGCTTTCGTCACGCGCGCCGAACAATTTCTGCAATAGCCCCGGCGAAACAATGAAAGACGGCGTAAGCAGCGCGATGTAACCAAGCGCTCCCGATAAGCCGCCGCCCATCAAGTTGAAATATCTTTCCTCGTCGGGAGCGCCGGCGCCGGCCGAAACGCCGGCTCGTATCACGCCCCAGCCGCCCGCGGCGGTCAGCAGGAAGATCACCGCCAGCGTGAAGCCGGACAACTTGACAATCATCTGGATGACGTTGACGCGCGCAGTCGCGTGCAAGCCTCCGGCGGCGAAATAGGCGGTGATCACAGCGGCCGCCAGCAAACAGCCGGCGATTCTGCCCAAGCCTGCTGTCACTTTGAATATCTGTTCCATCGCGATCAACTGTCCGGCCAGGATCGCCAGCGCCCCAAACCACAACAGCGCCGCGACCAGCCCGCGCATCGTCCGGTTGTAACGGAATTCGAGATAATCGCCGACCGTGTATAGATTGTTATCCCGCGCGACGCGCCATATCCTCGGCCCGACCGTGAAAGCGAGGATCAACGACCCTATCCCCGCCGACCCGACCCACCACCAGGCAGACAAGCCGTCGCTATAGCCCAACCCTGTCGCGCCAACCGTCGAACCGGCCCCGATGTTGGCCGCCAGCAATGTCGAAAAAATGAGCCCGGCGTTTAATTTCCTGCCGGCGACAAAAAAATCGCCGCTCTTACGCACGCTCCGGGAGAGGATGACGCCGAAAGCGATCATCAAAGCCGCATAGCCGATGAGGATGAAAAGGTAGGTCATTGCCAAATACTGCCAGCGCGCGCGGTAGATGACAAACTAAAAAGCCACCGACTTTTCACAGTGAGACAGACTGATGGTCTTTGAGAATCAAGTTGCGCCGCAGTAGTGGCGTCTCTCCTTCGCGGCCTTTGCGCCTTTGCGAGAACCGCCGCCCGAATGAAGAAGCCCATTTCTCGCAAAGACGCAAAGGCGCGAAGGCGCCGCCATTTATTTCTCAAAGACCATCAGTCTATCCGTCATAATTCAAGATGCGGACAGACCGAATTCTTTCCCACTGTTACGACAAACAGAAAGCCGCCGACTTTTCAGCCGGCGGCTTTCTAAATCAGAACCGTCCAGAGATTACCGCCTCCCGTAGCGGTCATATTCACGGTAGCTCCGAAAATAACCCCTGCGAAATCCTTCTCGATAATCATGGTTGCCGTTGCGATAATGGCTGGAGTTATTGGGGTCGGGACGCCTGTTCGTGCGAGCGTCTCTCTGCCCTCTGTCCAATCCGTCGCGATAGCCTCTATATTCCTCCCTGCGTTCCCGACGATCGTCCCAGCGATCGTCATCCCAACGATCCCGTCTCCGGTCATCCCAGCGGTCATCCCGGCGGTCACGGTCCCAACCCTGCGCTTGAACGGTGGACAGACTCGATAGACCAGGAGCGATCACAAAGCCTACTGCAAGAGCCAACGAGAATGCGTACTTCTTTATATTTTGAATGTTCATTTAGTTAGTTCCCCGGAGTGTCTATCAGAATGCGTGAGTGCAACTGAGCCGAGGTCTCCTTTCGCCGGACATGTATTGCGACCGGCGTACCACACGAAATCGCATCTCGATGGCGAGCAGAAATCATTCTTCCTAAATGACATACGATTTCGTGGTGAATTTTGGATAAAGGACCAGCGGCTTCGCTCGCATACCATCTAGTATAAACGCAGGGCTAAATGGAATTGCTCCCGGATGAGATCGAGGATTGAGGATTGAGGATCGAGGATCGAGGATCGATATAGATTTTCCGTGATCTCCTATCTTCGATCCTCGATCTACTACACTCGGCATTCCTGGCTTCACTTCACCGTGTAGTCCCACTGCCGCCCGGCGCGTTCGACTAAGGCCGGCATGTCTTCAGCCAACAGGTAGCCGTCTTTGACCAGTTTCAATCCCGCTTCCGCCACCAGGCCCAGGTAGTGGGCGCGGCTCGTATATCGTTCTTCCAGCGACAATCGCGGATCGCCCGTGCGGTCGCGCTCGGACTTTGTCTTTGCGAAAGGAATGTACGAACCGGCGAAGTCGACCAACTGATCAGGCGCGCCAGTCTGCGGGTCGCGGGGGTTCCAACCGGTATACGTCGCCAATGGCGCGGCGACTTCTGGCATTTTGATTCCGCCGATGTCGATGCCATCCTGATCGACCTGCGGCGCCATCACCGAAAACGGCTTGCCGATGCGCGGCGGTTCATTTGTGACGACGCCTTTTGTTTTGAATTCCGGGCCGTAATCGACGCGCCAGGCTTCGTGAATCGTGCGAGAGAATTTGACGCCGGGGATTTTCGGGAAGTTGATCGCCTGCGGGCTGACGAGCGATCCGTCGGCGATTTTGGCGTACCGGCTCGGCGGCGGTTGCGTTCCGTCTTTCACCCATGCGTCCAGCGCGACGAGCAAGGCTCGCATCGACCACGAATAGTCGTTAGGGCTGGTCAGGTTCTGAGTCTGATTTTTGTTCGGCGGGAACTGACCAGGCCCATGCTGCCCCCCTACGAAATAGTAGACGCGCGCGTTCTCCGGCAGCGGCGCGTCCGCTTTGCCGTCGACGCCAGTGTGAATCAACGACGCCGCGCGCCCCCAGTATTCATAGGACGAAAACGTGTAGAAGATTTTCGGCGTGACCTTCTGTTTGATCGCCAGCGTCAGTATGCCGTCTTTCTCGCCCGTCTCAGGGTCAGTCTGCTCCAGGTCGGCGAACGGGAAAACGTCGGTCGGGTAGAAGAATGTCGAAAATGGGCTGGCGTCGCGGGACGGCTCGGCGAAGCGATGATTGAAGCTGCCATGCCCTCCGCCGGCGACGTGCGGGTTGACGGCGTCGAAGACCTGTCTGTCTTTTTCGTCGGCGTTGAAGCCTTGATAGACGAAGTGGCGAAGGTAGCGGCCTGATTGCGAGATGCCGAAAGCCAGAGCGCGTTTGACCGGCGCCACGTCGTTGCGCTCGTATTTGAAATACGACGCCAGGTCGCGCGTCGCCGCAAGGCCCAATCCCACGACCGCCGGATTCTGCGTGCGGTATACGACCTCGTAAATCTTGCCCGGCTCGAAACCGCCTTTGAGATAAATGCTCGTCGGGTCGGGAACGACTAGCCCGTCGACGGGATGTCCGTCGACGATACGCGCGAAACGCCAGTCGCCGCGCGGAATCACACGTCGCTCGCCCAACACTGCGTCGCGCACCGTCAACTTGTACTCGGCGCTGTCAGGCTCGATCGCGGGCTGCGCCTTCTGGCCGCGATGACCGAGTGAGGCGTCGAAGACCTTCGTGGCAAAGACGAAATCCGATCTCACCCAACCGGTGATGGGCTTGCCGTTGTCGGTCGCCACAGGCGCATAGAGCCGCAACGATCGCTCGCCGTCAGCCACGTCGAACTGCCACCCCAGCCAGACCAGCGTGAAACCGCGCCGCATCAAAAATCCGTCGCCCATCTCGGCCTCGGTCGTTGGGTCGGCCGAGCCGCGCGCATGATTGAAGAACCGAACCATAGCCTTGCCGCCTCGGTTCGGAATCTCGAATAGCGCGGCGCCGGCGCCACGATTCAAATCCTTCGGCCTGAGGATGTAGAGATCGGCGGAGAATTCGACCAGGCCCTGCTCGTTGCGCGGCGCCTTGTCGAGATCGACTATGATCTTATTGTGCGGATTGTTCGGGGCTACGGCGAAGTGGACTTTGGCGACGATCTTCTCGTAAGCGCCCGCCAGGCCGAACTCCTTGCCGTTGAGCAGGTCGGCGCGGGAGATGATCTCTATGCGGGTGACGCCGGCCTGAGCCTTAAAGAACGCGAGCGTCACCAACGCCAGCGCTCCTAACGAAAGATGGGGACGATTCATTTTCATTTTCATTGCGGGGTAAAACTGGAGGTCAACGCGTCTTATTCATCTTATAGTGAGGTAGGGGCGCGTATTCCGCGCCCAATCGCCTCGATTACGACGCGGGCGGGGAATACCCGCCCCTACGCTGTTGCCACATTTATTAGCAAAGGCCGTCAGGCGCCGCCGCCGGCGAACAAAGTTTAGCATGACATTGGGATTACGCCGTCTTCATCTCCGCCGCGCTCGGCAATCCCGGAATCCCTCTTGCCGCTTTCACCGCTCTCACTACCGCTTGAGCCATCGCCTCCGCAGCGAGCGCCCCGATCAAGGCCACGTTCGGCTGCCGCGATGATTTGCCGGTAGCGATGGCGAAGATCGTGTCGCCGTCCGCTGGCGTATGAATGGGGTTGATTGTGCGCGCCAATCCGTCGTGGGCCATCTGAGCGACCTTCGTCGCCTGGGCCTTGTCGAGTTTCACGTCGGTCGCGACCGCGCCGATTGTCGTCGCCGTGCCTCCGAACAAAGGCGGCAGGGGTTCACCGCGGAGGATGGCGTTCATCGATCCGAGCAGCGCCTTACCGTCCTTCGTGCGCGCGCCCGCGATGACCTTGCCCGCGCCCGGATCGATCACGTCGCCGACGGCGTTGACGGCCACGATGGCCCCCACGGTCAAACTCGATTTTCCGTCGCCCAATTTGATCGAAGCCGCGCCGAGGCCGCCCTTCATCGCGCGATCCATCCCGAAAAGTTTACCCACGGTCGCGCCGGCGCCGGCGCCGACGTTGCCTTCGGCGGGGGCGTCCGTCGTCGCGGCCTTACATGCTCTGTAGCCCGCTTCTGCGTCGGGCCGAATTTTCGGGTCGCCGACTCCTAGGTCGAAGAGGATCGCCGCCGGAACAATCGGCACGCGCGCAACCCGCGTGTCGAATCCGATCCCACGCTCTTCCAGGTAGCGCATCACTCCTGTCGCCGTGTCGAGTCCGAACGCGCTGCCGCCCGACAGAACGACCGCGTGGACCTGCTGGACGGTGTTGACCGGGTCGAGCAGGTCAGTCTCGCGCGTGCCGGGGGCCGCGCCGCGAACGTCGACTCCACCGACTGCGCCCTCCTCGCACAGGATCACAGTGCAGCCGGTCGGACGGCGTGAATCGGTGAAGTGGCCGACTTTGATTCCGGCGACGTCAGTGATCGAGCCGCGTTCATTTTGGACGAGAGGATTCAAACTCATGGCGAATTCCAGTTCATTGATAAAGACGAATGGGGTAGCGGCGAGGCCGCCCCGCAGAATGTCGCGTCGCGTTGTTTTTCGCATAAGAGCGGAGACATACGCCCTCCCTCACGGTCGGGCTACTACGCGTAATCATCCGGCAAGTGAAAAGGCGGCTCGAGCCTGCCGGCTCAAACCGCCTTCGCTTCTGGTTTCGTCGATGGTCAGCTCACGGCTGACCTAATCGTGAACCGTTCAACCACGGCCTTCCCAGCCGCTTTGTTTGTAGACTCCGTCGACGACGATGACGGGCACCGTCGGATCGTTGTCGGAGTACGCAAACATTTCTTTGCGGTATTTCAGGTTGTCCTGCGCGTTGCGTTCCTCGAACGGTACACCCCGTTCCTTGTGCCAGGCCATCGCTTTCGCGCAGTAAGGGCAACCGGGTTTGGTGTAGATCACTATGTTCGCCATGTTTCCCTCCTCCAAATAGGATTTATAAGACTCATAGGCCCCACAAATCCCATTCTATCAAATCATCTTTGATCAATCGGTATGTATTTCAAATCCATCTCGCCGGTGTATTCGGAACGCGGGCGGATCAGTTTGTTGTTACCAAGTTGTTCGAGCACGTGCGCCGTCCAGCCGGCGATTCGACTGACGGCGAAGATCGGCGTGTAGAGATCCACAGGGATGCCGAGCATGTAGTAGGTCGAGGCGGAGTAGAAATCCACGTTGGCCCGGATAGGTTTTTGCTTCCTGGTCATCTCCTCGACGACGATCTCTTCGATGCGATGCGACATGTCGAACCATTTCGTGTCGCCCTGGCGTTTGCCGATCTCCTTGGACATCCGGCGCAGATGCGTGGCGCGCGGGTCTTCGGTGCGATAGACGGCGTGCCCGATGCCCATAATCTTTCCGCCGGCTTCGAGTTTATCATGCACGTATTTGTCGACCTTTTCGGGCGAGCCGATCTCGAGCAGCATCTTCATGACCTGTTCGTTGGCGCCGCCGTGCAGCGGTCCTGACAATGCGCCGACGGCCGATGTGATCGCGGCGTACATGTCGGCGAGCGTCCCGGCGGTCACGCGCGCGGCGAATGTCGAGGCGTTGAACTCGTGGTCGGCGTGGAGGATCAACGCGATGTCAAACGCGCGGGCTTCGACGTCCGTCGGCTCTTTGCCGTTGAGCATGTATAGGAAGTTTGCGGCGTGTGACAGTTCCGGCTTCGGATCGAGCGGATCCTTGCCGTTGCGGATGCGGTCGATCGCGGCCACCAGCGTCGCAAACCGCGCTGTCAGCCCCTGAGCCCTGCGCCGGTTGGCGTCGAGAGAATTGTCGCTGCGCTCCGGGTCATAAAACGCCAGAGCCGAGACGGTCGTCCGCAGCGCGTCCATGGGGACGGCGTCTTTCGGAAACGACTTCAACATCGAAACGATCGCTGCGGGAAGGGCGCGGTCGCCGACTAGCCGGTCGTTCAATTCGTCAAGTTCTCTGCGCTTCGGCAGGCGCCCGTTCCAGAGAAGAAAGACCACCTCCTCGAAGGTCGAATGCTGAGCCAGATCGTGAATGTTGTACCCGCTGTAAGAGAGGATGCCCTGTTCCCCGTCAATGTAGCAGATGCTGCTCGGCGCTGCGACCACGTCGCGCAAACCGGCGCCTGCGCCCCCGCCTGAAGTGGATGCTGGTTTCGTCATAGTTGATTCATTCCTATTACGGTTTCGGTTTCGGCGCCGGGAGCACGGTCGCCACTACCTGCGACTCGAACCCACAGCGAGCGTGCGATCCGTCGCAGAATGGTTTGTTGTTACTCTGGCCGCAACGGCAGAGACTGATGATCGTGCGACCGGCCAGGTCGTATTTGTTACCGGCGCCGTCGTAGATTTCGATCTCGCCCTCGATCTTCAGCGAGCCGTTATTGTTTACGGTTATTTTCGTCGCCATAGATTTCATCCTGTGGCGCGGCTTTAGCCTCCCGCGCTGTATGGTAGGCGCAGGCTAAATCCCGCGCCACTTTTGGTCGTTTTGGCGCGGCGCGGGCTTTAGCCTGCGCCGGCGCTTCAGCGCAGGCTAAAAGCCCGCGCCACCATTAGCTTACGCGCCCTTCTTCGAGGCTTTGAGCGGGTTGACCGGACGAGGCGCGCGTTCCTTGGCCAACTGATCCGCGTACGCCTTGCAGTCATGGTTGTCGGCCTTATCTTTCATCCAGTTGTCCACATTAACGGTGTGAGGCACCATGGCGAAGATCGGAAATTTTTGATTGCACTTCTGACAAAATACACTGTAGCGTTTGACTGTCGCCATAATCGAATGACTCCCTATGTTGATATTGATAAATTCGTTCCTGGTATTTTCTCTTTGTTCCGGAGGGACGCCGGATGTTCTCCTCCAGCGCCTCCGGCGCCAAAAACTTGTGTGGAAAACTCAGGGCGCGAGTATACACCGGGGCCTAATTCTTGGCCTAATGTTCCCCAACGTCAACCCACCTTCGCTCCTCACTAGAGCGCCTCACGGCGTCGAGGACTTCCTGGCAGCGCAGCCCGTCAGTGAAGGTCGCAGCGTGCGCGATCTCCGCGCGGTCTTCGCGCAAAGCCTGAACGGTCTCACGGGCCAGGTGATAGAAAGAGCGCGCCCAGATATTGTTCGGAAGGATTGAAATTTCTTGCGCGCGGTCCCCCAAGGACAGGTCCTCGAAGGAGTGGTTGTATCCTAGCGCGCCCGACAGGGTCTCTTCGCCGTCCAGCACCAGCGTTCCCAGGCTCCCCGCCGCGCAGACTTGATTTTTGCCGCCGCTCGCGTACATCGCGGAGAGCGAAACCACGCCGCGCGCCGCGCCCGCGCGCCGCCCCCTGTCATGTGGGATGAGTTTCATCAAGAATGAGCAGTAATCGTCGGTTTCGTTCGGCCTCATCTCGCCGCTGACCGGATCTTTGCGTTCGTGGACCAACGTCTCGACCGCCCCGCAGACCGACTCGATCTCGCCGAAGAGCCACCGCACGGCGTCAATCGCGTGCGACCCCAGCGCCCCGAGCAACCCTCCCCCCGCCGACTCCTGCGACCACCAGTTCCACGGGCGCAGCGCGGAATGACGAAACCCGGAGGCGATGACAATATTAATGTGGTAAAGATCGCCCAGGAATCCGTCGTCAACCAGCTCTTTCATCCGCCTCCAGGTCGGATTGAATCGCAGCTCATGATCGATGATCGAAAGCTGGCCCGGGGCCGATTCGGCCAACTTGACCATCTGACGCGCCTCGGCGGCGTTCATCGCCATAGGCTTTTCACAGATCACGTGCTTCCCCGCCTCGAGCGCGGCCGTAGTGATTGGATGGTGCAAATACGGGGGCGTTGAAACTACGACCAGAGAAACCTCATCGAGCGCGAGCAGCTGCTCGTAATTTTCACAGATGTGTTTAATGTTGAATTCGGCGGCCACGCGCAGCGCATTTTCCATTCGTCCGCTGCAGACCGCAAGTAGTTCCGCGCCCTCGCACACGCTGAAAGCTGGGGCTTGGGCGTTACGCGCAAAGCCGGTTCCGATCAAACCGACCCCGATCTTCTCTTCTTTCATCTTAGTAGTTCACCTTAAGTGTCAGCTCGTTGTCTCGTAGAAACCCTAAGGAGGCGCATTGTAGCATCCTGATTTCGGAAAGCTGAAGGCCAAACAAATTTTCCTCGCATTTCATTTTTCGCCTTTCCACGTTACTTTTCCATTAAGACAGCCGTGCTATAATCGCGCCGTCTTTTTGCCAGCAGTACAAGAGGCTCAATCTCAATGGCAAAAACTTGACAACAGGACCTGCAAAGGGGCCCCTCTTAAGGAGAACAATATATGGTAAAGACTGACGACATGAACACCCCGGAGAAACACGAATCAGACGAATTTTCCCCGCCAGACGAATACATCGCTGGCGGAGAACGGGACGGCGAGCCGCGAGGCTATTCACTTCAGTTCGACGACGACGACCGAGAGCCATGGAACTACGATGATGAATACCGCCGCAAAAAAGACCTCGATGACGAAGAGGAAGATTACCTGAAGGACGATGACGATATGGACATTGAAGAAGACGACGAAGTATTAGGCGAGGAGCGACCCGCCTGGACTATTCGCGAAGAAGAGGAAGAGGAAGAAGAAGAGGAAGGGGAAATCGCGCCAGTAGTTTCCGGGGTCGCGCCCGCGCCCACGCCAGCGCCTTTCGCGCCAGAGCCCGCTCCGACCGAGCCGGTAGTCCAACCTCCCGCCGCAAAACCCGCGAAGAAACGGGCCAAGAAGGCCGCTAAGCCGGCCAAGAAGGCCGCCAAGCCCGCAAAGAAGGCCGCGAAGAAGGCCGCCAAGCCCGCAAAGAAGGCTGCGAAGCCCGCAAAGAAGGCTGCGAAGAAGGCCGCAAAACCGGCTAAGAAAGCCGCAAAGAAAGTTGCGAGCAGACCGGCTAAGAAGGCTGCTAAAAAAGCGCCGGCCAAGAAGGCCGCCAAGGCTGCTAAAAAAGCCGCTAAGAAACCCGCAAAGAAGGGCGCTAAGAAACGCTGAAAAAGGCCTGGGAATATAGACAGGATGAACAGGCTTTTTCAGAATTGCCCAAAGAATGGCTGACAATAGACCACTTGAATATGCTGAAAAATCCTGTTCATTCTGTCCCTGCCGGATTAGCCTGCTTTTTACGATTAAAAAGCTCGGCGGCGAGTTTAATGGCCGCGACCATACTTGAATGATCGGCCCTGCCTTGCCCGGCAATGTCGAACGCCGTGCCGTGGTCTACGGAAGTGCGAATGAACGGAAGCCCCAACGTGACGTTGACCGCTTCGCCAAATGAAAGGCATTTCACGGGGATTAGACCCTGATCGTGGTAACACGAGATGACGATGTCGAATTCCCCGCGCGCGGCGCGAAGGAAAATAGTGTCGCCGGAGTGCGGGCCGCTGACATCGATCCTGTCGTGGTCGTGGCAAGACTTGATGGCCGGAATCATTTCCGAAGCCTCCTCAAATCCGAAGAGAGTCCCCTCCCCTCCGTGCGGGTTCAGCGCGGCCACGGCAATGCGCGGGCGTTCGACGCCATAAGCCGTCAATTCGCGATATACCAGGCGAATCAAACTTTCGAGCTTGGCTTTTTTGACGTGGCCCGGAACCTCGGAGAGGGCTAAGTGTGTGGTGAGCAGCGCCACGCGCAACATCGGCGTGATGAACGCCATGGCGAATTCATCCGTCCCCGTCAACTGGGCCAGAAACTCCGTGTGACCTGGGAAAGGGTATCCCGCCAGGTAGAGCGACTTTTTGTTGATCGGCGCGGTGACCACCGCGTCCAATTGACCCGAAAGACAGAGCCAGGACGCGACCTCGATGAATTGTGCGGCGGCGCGGCCACACTCCGCCTGTTCACGGCCCATCTCGATCGAGCCGGGAATGTTGTTCAAGTTGTAAATGATTGGCGTGTTTTGTTCGTGGGGGATGGGGGCGCCAGCGTTTACGCAATCGAATCCCCGGCTCAAACCGAAAATCCGAGCCCAATGCGACAGATATTGGGCGTCACCTATTATTACCGGCGCGCAGGCCGCGAGGACTTCTTCTTCCGACGCAGCCTTGAGCGTCACCTCGGGGCCGATGCCGGCCGGGTCGCCGATGGTGAGGCCGATGCGCGGCCTCGTCCTTGCCGCTGCAGGAGTTTGTGCGTTCATGCGCCGCTATTCATTTCAATGCGCGCGCTCGCGCAGATTAGTCGCGGTTTCTCTCATCCTTGTACATATACTTGATGTTATGTTTGAGGATGAGCAGGTTCGGGCCTTCGTTGCGATGCAGTTTGATGCTGTTTTTATCGTACCATTCGATTGTGCCGCGCAGTTCCTCATTGTCCCGCAATACGAGGACCATCGGCGTGTGCGCGTCCATCTGCTTCTTATAATAGAAGCTCTCCGCGTTGGTCTGCTCGGGCGGAATTTTCTTCTTCTGCCCAGCAGGCTGGTGTGGGTGCGGCGACGGAGTGGTAGGTTCCGGGCGCGGTTCAGGGACGATGCGGCGCGCCTGCTGCGCTTGCATCTCTCTCTCTTTAACCTCTGCCAGTGTGGTGCGAATTAATTTCCGATTCACGATCGCTTCTCCTGTGAGTTTTGTTGAAAAGTGAAGGGACAGTCTGACCCTCTGCCCCTGAATAGAGCGACAGTAACGAGCCGTGAGCCCGCCTTATTCGAGCGGATTGTCCAACAAGTCAATTTCGCACGTCGTAGCCGGCGCGATTGAAGATTGAAATCAACCGACAAGCGCGCCAACTATTAAGAGCCGATTTAAAAGCCCGTCGTCAGACTAAGCTGGAGCCGACAAGGGCCAACACAGGTATGACAACTTCCCCACGTGAGATCAACGGTGGACTTTGCGGGAATCAGCGATAGCGCTATTTGCTCAGACGCCTCACGATCACTGTTGCTCGTTGATAGAGCAATGCTACCTTATGAAATTTGTCAACGCAAGAGGGATGGCAGGGGAGATCGTAAAATCCGACTAGTCAGCCTTCTTCCGCATAAAGGTCGGAATTTCAAGATCCGCCTCCGTCCTGAGGGGGATTGAGCCTGGGGAAGGAGGAGCGATTCTGGGTTGCGCGGCGTTCAAATTGTTGTGGCCGCCGGCCGTGGTTTGACGGACCGGCATGTTATGAACTTTCTCGTTCTTTTTATGACTTTCGAATCCTGTGGCGATGACGGTGATCTTCATTTCATTCTGCATGCGTTCATCCGTCACCATGCCGGTGATGATATTGGCTTCGGGGTCGGCTGCGTCGTGAATGACCCTCATCGCTTCGTCGAATTCGAAGAGCGTCAAGTCGCTGCCTCCGGTGATATTCACCAGGACGCCTTTGGCGCCGTTGATCGAAGCCTCTTCAAGAAGCGGGCTGGAGATCGCGCGCTGCGTCGCGTCCATGGCGCGGTTTTCGCCGACTGCATGCCCGGTGCCCATCAGCGCAAAGCCCATGCCCTTCATAATCGCGCGGACGTCGGCGAAATCGACGTTGATAAAGCCGGGGATGGTGATCAGGTCGGAGATGCCCTGGACCGCCTGGCGCAGCACGTCGTCGGCCATTTTGAATCCGTCCGAAAGCGACGTGCTGCGGTCGGCGGCATGCAGCAGCCGTTCGTTCGGGATCGTGATCAAAGTGTCGACGACCGAGCGCAACTCTTCCAAACCGGCCTCGGCCTGGCGCATGCGATGGCGGCCCTCGAAAGGGAAAGGTTTCGTGACGACGGCGACCGTCAACGCGTCGAGTTCGGCCGCGAGCGAGGCGATGATCGGCGCGGCGCCTGTGCCTGTGCCGCCTCCCAGGCCGACGGTGACGAAAACCATGTCGGAGTTTTCCAACACCTCCAGAATCTTCTCGGTATCTTCGAGCGCAGCGTCGCGCCCTACTTCGGGGTTGGCGCCGGCGCCCAAACCTTTGGTGAGCCTCGCGCCGAGTTGCACTCTGACCGGCGCCTGCGACCTGTTGAGCGCCTGAAGGTCAGTGTTCGCCACCAGGAACTCGACGCCCTCGATGCGGGCGTCGATCATGTGATTTATGGCGTTGCTCCCGCCGCCTCCGACGCCGATGACTTTGATTCGCGCGCCCGCCTGTGGCGGTTCGTCACCGAAAGTGAAATTCAGCCCTGTGCGATCATCTAACGACATCCTACCTCCTACTGGTGTTTCAGTAGTCTGCTGATTTATCTAGCCGAGGAAACCGCAGACCCCGTATGATTCTGCATTTCAAATCGGCGCACGCTCCTGTAGCAGGCGGCGGATTTTAACACAAGAGTTCGTGACGCCAATAGCTCATTACCGCCTGATTCCGAAAAACGCTTTGACCCTCTCCCCGATTGGCTTGGACGCCGCGCGGCGCCATTGATTGCGAGAGCCGGAGCCGAGCCCCAATTCGCGGCGCGATCCGTAGAGCATCAATCCGACGGCGGCGGCGAAATTAGGCGAAGCGATCTCGTCGCCCAATCCCTGGAAGTCTCCGGGGACGCCAAGGCGGACCGGGGCGTTGAAGACGTGTTCGGCGACTTCGATCAGCCCGTCGAGCATCGCGCCGCCGCCGGTGAGCACGACGCCGCTGGACAACTGCCGGTCGAAGCCCGCCTGCCTGATCTCGTCCTGCACATGCGCGAGGATTTCTTCCGCGCGAGGCTCGAGTATGTCGCACAGGATCTGGCGCGAGACCGCGCGCGGCGCGCGCCCGCCGACGCTCGGAACCTCGATCAACTCGGAAGCCTGTTCGGGGTCGAGCAGCGGGCGGTACGCGCACCCGTGGTCGCGCTTGATCCTTTCGGCCTCGGGGATCGGCGTGCGCAGCCCTACCGCGATGTCATTCGTGAAATGATTGCCGCCAAGCGGGAAGACCGCCGTGTGCCAGACAGAGCCGCGCTGATAGATCGCCAGGCTCGTCGTCTCGCCGCCGA
>DATCXQ010000305.1:0-12726 GCA_036565725.1 Blastocatellia bacterium | reverse complement strand
CGCCGCTCTGGGGATGACCGTCAGCCCGGATACGCTTATTCATCGAATCCGCCAGACACAGTTGCCTCCGCCTCCTGCCCCAAAGGTCATCGGAGTTGACGATTGGGCAAAGCATAAAGGACAAAATTACGGCACGATCCTGGTAGATCGTATCACTGCGGTGGCGCGGCGTGACAAAGTGAATCCACTCTGATTCTGACTTGGCTGATGTTGGCGCTTAGCCTAGACTGCGCCCGAGGCAACCGGCGATGGCCAAGCCTGATGACATCCCAAGTCGGATCATCGCCGTCAAGAGCGCAGGAAATTCGAGCAGAGAGTCGCGATCGTCGCCATATCGAGTTGCGGAGCGACCAAAAACAAAATTTTGCAACTTCGTGTGAGTTCGCTCGTTCTAAGAGGGCCGCGGCTTGCGTTTCTCACGCTGCGCGCCACGAATCCAAGCAATCTACCGCGGCAAACTATTTCAAGGAAAAAGTGATGAAGACGCTTTTCTTACGAAAACGCCTATTGGAATGCTGACCGGTCGCAAGTTGCATATTGCTTCTACTCCCTTTCGCTACAAGAAAAACCGCAGCTACTAGTTTTATCACCCTCATCTGGATGATTCCCAATGAGTCGGCTGATCCGCTCTATCGTTTTATCCGCAATGGGAAGGCTGGCTATATTGACAGCGACGGGAAAGTAATCATTGAGCCGAGGTTCGAAGTCCATGGGAATTCTGGTGGCGTGTTCTATGATGGCCTGCTTGACACCAATGACGGGTTTGTAAATAGGACAGGTGAGGTCGTCCTTAAGACCCAGTTTTATCGGACCTGGACCTTTTCGGAAGGATTAGCTGCAGCGTTGCGGGAGAAGGGCGACAAGTGGGGCTACATTGACCACTCTGGAAAATTCGTTATCGGTCCACGCTTCGAGGACTTCCCCAATGGCTATGTATCTTCTTTTTCTGAAGGCTTGGCGTTGATAGAGGTTTTAGGAAAATATGGCTACATCGACCACTCAGGGAAGTTTGTAATCCCGCCACGATTTTTATACGGCAGGAACTTTCGGGACGGAATGGCTTGTGTAATGGTTGACAATCCTCATCCCTACGCCGAGGCTAAATTTTGCCCAGATTTTCGCCCTCTATTCGCAGTGATCCAGGGAACTTCACCAGAGTGCAAATTCACGTTCATCAACCAATCTGGCTCGGTCATATCCAGCGACAGATATGATTATGCCAAAGATTTCTCAGAGGGATTTGCGCCTGTGCGGATTGCAGGGAAGTGGGGGTATATCGACAAGAAGGGGAGAATAATCATCAGACCCCAATATGATGACGCGATGGCATTTTCGAATGGGGTAGCCCGCGTCAGGCAAGGTAATCTTTATGGCTACATAGACATTTCAGGCGCATTTACTGTTACTATCCAATTCGAATATGCAGAAGACTTCGCTGACGGGCTAGCCGTAGTTGGTCCAGGGGACTGGAGGAAGGGAGACTATTACTACATTGACAAGCACGGCCAACAGGCTATTGCCGAAAAATATGGTTTAGCAAGTACCTTTTTCAGGGGATTGGCTCACGTGAGGCTTGATCCTGTCGGAAAAGTGATTGGTGATGAAGTCGAAGATAAAGGGGGCACATACGCCTACATCAAAACGACGGGAGAAAGAGTCTTTACCTACAAACCCTAAAAGCAATGAGCTGAGCCTTTACGTTGCCTGCTCCGACTAGCATCTACCGAAAACAGCCTTGAATTCCGTGAGATTTCGGTGCGCCGGTACGGCAATGGGCGCCGGCGCACCGAAATCTCACAATTTACACTGGTGAATTTAAAGAAGAACTCTCGCAAGCGGGCGCATCGTGGCTACCGCGGAGCGGTTTAGTTCAATCAGGTTTATGCCGTGCACGGCATAAACCTGAATCGTTGCCATACCCGAAGTAGGTCGTCGCACAAGTTAATCAGCCGCGCTCGCGGCTTTCAGTCCTACTAGGATTCGATAGCAGGTCTCACTGAGCAACGCGCGAATGAGACGATCGGAAGCGTCAATACCTAATGCCGCCGCTGCGTCCATCGCGCATTGATTGACCATCAACCATTGCCCGCCAAATTTCTCAGAACCCATCTCGTGAACATATACGAACCACTTTCGCAGATCATCCTTGCGGTCAACGGTCAGTACCTCGGCTCCACATTCATCGCAGTATTCAGCCATTGGAACTCCTTTCGTTCTGATCGCCGAACATCTCGGTCGGATTGGATTCACTTTTGTCACGCCGCGCCACCGCAGGAATACGATGAATGGAGGCGCTGCTGTAGAACCGGCCTGAAGAAGTCGCTACACTGTCGCCGCGCCGCTGCGAACATCAAGGGAGTTCTTATGGTTAACCGTAGTGTCCAGTAATTGATGTATGTATCTGTCCACTAATTTTGTGAGTATTGCGGAAATGCCGAAACCTATAACGGATTGCAAATGTGTGCGGGACAATGAGCGGTACGGTATGGGGGAGCGTCAGCGACCTGAGCATCGGTCAGAAGGCTTGCTGATCAAGGCTCAGGTCGCCTACGCTCCCCGTACCGTACCGCAGATCTCCCCCTTGATCTTTTGAGAAAATGACTTCCGCTGAATGTCGGGAGTAGCGCAATCCATACTCACAAAATTACTGGACAAATACTCACAAGAATTAGTGGACACTACGGTTAACGAAGCTAAGTTGACGGCCATTTATGAAGAGGCGGAAGGGAGTGGATATATCGGCTACATCGCCGAACTGCCTGGCGCCAACACGCAGGGAGAAACGTTGGATGAGGCCCCCGAGAATTTGCTTGAGGCTATGCGGATGATTCTTGAAGCAAATCGCGAAGAAGCCGAAAGCCGGTTGTCCGACAAACCAGGCATCACCCGTGAACAACTGACACTGCGCGCGGCCTAAGATGAACCGCGCAGATTTGATTCACCATCTCGAAGCGCATGGCTGTGCGCTGCGGCGAGAGGGTAAAAAGCATACGATCTACCACAACCCGGCCAACGACGCGTTCTCCACTATCCCATGACATCGTGTCATCAAGAAGTTTCTCGTCCATAAAATCTGTGACGATCTGGGCGCGCCGGCCATAGTGTCAACGCGTCGCCGAAAATCACGGATCGTCTATCAATCCCGCTTCGCGGCATTCTTCGAGCTTACGATAAAGCGTCTTACGGTCAAGTCCGAGCATCTCAGCCGCGCGCGACTTGTTGCCGCCGGCGCGGCGCAAAGTTTCGGCCACATAGGTTTGCTCCAATTGACGGAGCGTCATCTGGCTTTCCCGCGCCTGACTCAAGACGGAGGTCGCGTGCCCCCCTGAGCGCAGCCGCTCCGGCAAATCGTCCGGCGCGAGCGCAGCGCCTCGGGCCATCGCCGCGGCGCGCTCGATCACGTTTTCGAGTTCCCGCACGTTGCCCGGCCAGGAATAAGCCGTGAGCAGCGCCAGGGCCTCCGCTGAGACTTCGAGCGCCGGCTCGCCGGAAGCCTCGGCGTATCTGGAGATGAAGTTTTCGATCAGCAGCGGAATGTCGAACGGGCGTTTGCGCAGCGGGGGAATGCTCAATTGGATCACGTTCAGGCGCCAGTAAAGGTCTTCGCGGAATTTGCCCGTCCTCACCTCGTTCTCAAGATCGCGATTGGTCGCCGCCACCACTCGGGCCTTCACCTGGCGTTCGCGGTCGGAGCCGACTCGTCGCGACGCGCCGTCCTGCAAAACGCGCAGCAGCTTCGGCTGCATGGGCAAAGGCAGGTCGCCGATCTCGTCGAGAAAGATCGTGCCGCCGTCGGCCGCCTCAAATAACCCGGGCCGGGCCCCTTTGGAGCCGGTGAAGGCGCCGTCGATGTGTCCGAACAATTCCGACTCGATCAACTCCGCCGGAATCGCCGCGCAATTGACCGGCACGAAAGCGCCGCCGCGCCCCGACGCGTCGTGAATCGCGCGGGCGACGAGTTCCTTGCCCGTGCCCGACTCGCCGGCGATGAGCACGGTGCTCGGACCGCGCGCCGCCTTGGCGATCTGCTCGAATAAATCGCGGATCGGTTTTGACGCGCCGATAATGCGGGACGGCGTTGAAGACAATTCCCGCCGCAACCGCGCCTGCTCGCGCCGCGGCGCGCTGTGCTCCAGCGCCTTCGCCACCAGTCCCAGCAACTTCTCCTTGTTGAAGGGTTTGGTCATGTATTGAAAGGCGCCGGCCTTCACCATGCCGACCGCCTGCTCGACGGAGCCGAAGGCCGTGATGACGATTACCGGAGTTTCGCCGCGCCGCGCGCGGACGGCGGCCAGAATCTCGTGCCCGGTCACCTCCGGCATCTGCACGTCGGTGATGACCAGGTCAATAAATTCGTGGTCGTTCTCAATGTGCTTAAGCGCAACGCGTCCGTCCGCCGCCGCGAGCGTCTCATAGCCCGCTTCCTCCAGCAGGAGTTTCATCAGGTCGCGCATGTCATCGCTGTCCTCGACGATCAGCGCCCGAATATTTCTGACGTTTTGCGCGCTCATTGAATCTTCATTTAACTTTTGATTTATCATAGGGCAAGAAGTACGACAATAAGTCCGACGCCACATTCTTCTCAAGAGGTTGTCCCGAGAGACTCGTCTGAATCTGGGCGGCCGGTCGTTTCTGTGAAGCTGTTATCGTAACCTCGAGGATTGCGGATTACAGAGGTGGTGAAGTGAAGGGGTGAAAGGGTGATTCAATTTTCCGACCACCCCTTCACCCTCTCACCGTTTCATTCATTCAATCCACAATCCGCAATCCGCAATCAGTGGCCAAACCTTCCGGTAATGCCGGCGATTGCGTGCGCCAACTCCGCCGCGTTCACCGGCTTGGGAATGTGTATCTGGAAGCCCGCGGCCAGCGCTTGCACGCGATCTTTGGTTCGACTGTAGGCCGTCAACGCAATCGCCGGAATCCGCCCGCCCTGTTGCGGCTCCATCGCCCGCACCCGGCGTATCAGGCTGTAGCCGTCTTCTCCCGGCATGGCGATGTCCGACACAATCAGGTCGGGGCGAGGCTTCAGTCGCGCCAGCGCATCCATCGCCGCTTCCGCCGAAGGCGCCGTGATCACGTCGGCGCCGTATTGCTGCAACCTGATCGCCAGTAAGTCACGCGCGTCGGCCTCATCATCCACCACCAGGATACGCAAACCGGCGAGGTTGGGCTGGTCGCTCGCGTCAAGCGTTTTACCGATCTCGGCCGCATTCATTTCCGAGATCGCCCGGCTTCCCGACCGCGTGGGTAAAGTAACGGTGAAAGTGGCGCCTTGTCCCTCACCCGCGCTCTCGGCTTTGATCGCTCCGCCATGCATCTCGACAAGGCGCTCGGCGAGCGCCAGGCCGACGCCCAGCCCGCCCTGACGCCGCGCGCTCGATGAGTCGGCCTGGCGGAATGGGTCAAAGACGTAAGGCAGGAAATCGGGGGTGATGCCCTTGCCCGTATCGCTCACGATGATCCTCGCTTCCGCCTCGCAGCGCTCCATCCGCGCCACGACGCGCCCTCCGGGCTCGGTGAATTTGATCGCGTTGGAGAGCAGGTTCCAGAAGACCTGTTGCAGACGGTTCGCGTCGCCCAGGATCGGCCCCGGCGCCGAATCGAATGTCACGATCAACTCGATGTCTTTGGCTTCGGCCGTCGGGCGTACGACGTCGAGCGATTCCTCGAGGATCGCGTCGAGGTAGAGCGGTTGCGCTTCGATGCTCAGCTTGCCGCTCAAAATGCGCGCCGTGTCGAGCAGATCTTCGATCAATTTGCTCTGGAGTTCGGCGTTGCGCTCGATGGTCTGGAGCGCGCGTTCGTAGATCGGATCGCCCGGGCGCCGCGACCGTAACACCTCGGCCCAACCCAGCATGGCGCTCAGCGGCGTGCGCAGTTCATGCGAGACGACGGCGAGAAATTCGTCTTTCGCCCGCGCGTTCGCTTCGGCCGCGGCCCGCGCGGTCTGTTCGCGCGCCAGCGCTTCCAGAACCTGACTCATGCGCTCGTCGTTTTGCTCGACGAATTCGGTAACCCGGCACGAGACGCGGCGCGCCCGCCCGTCTTCATCGCGCTCGACCAACCCCACTTCGCAGACCGTCTGGTAGTCGCCGCTGCGATGGCGCAACCGGTACTCGACCTGATAGCCCTCCTCCCCACTCTCCAGAGCCGCCGAGACGAGCCCCTGCGCTTTTGCCCGGTCTTCTGGATGGATTAACTCTACCCAGTCGTCGCGGCTGAAACCTGCCGCGGGCGGGGTATAACCCAGCAAGACGGTGGCGGCGCGCAAGCGACCGATTCGGTTACTCTTTATGCGCCATTGATAGATCACGAACCTTCTCCTATTAAGTCAATCTTCCGGTCAAACTGGCGATACTCACCAGCAGTTCATAAAGCTCGATCGGTTTGGGCAGATGCATCCGAAAGCCGGCGGCGAGGGCGCGGAGGCGATCTTCGTCTCTGGCGTAAGCGGTTATCGCTATGACAGGCGTCTTGATCCCCTGGCCATGCATGCGCCGGATCAACTCGTAACCGCCGCCGTCGGGCATCGCGATGTCGGCGACCACGATTTCTGGGCGCCAAGCGGTCATAATCTCCATCGCCTCGGTTATTTCCCCGGCGGTTCGAACTTCAGCCTCTTTCAGTGAGAGGGCGGCGGCCAGCAACTCCCGCTGGTCAGCCTCGTCGTCGACCACCAGGGCGCGCAACCCTGAAAGCTTAGGCGCCGAATCCGGCACGTCGACTTGATGATTCGTCGGAGCCTTCGAAGTCAACTCGTACTCGAGATCATAAAGAAACGGCAGCCTGACTCTGAAAGTCGCGCCCTGGCCCAGGCCGGCGCTCTCGACGTCTACGGCCCCGCCATGCATCTCCACCAGGCTCCGCACAATGGCCAGGCCCAATCCCAACCCGCCGTGCCTTCTGGTGATGCTGCCGTCGGCCTGACGAAACCGGTCGAAGACAAAGGGCAGGAATTCGGGCGCAATTCCGATGCCTGTGTCAACCACCTCGATTTCGGCCTGCCCGTTAACGCGCCTGAGGCGAACTTTCACTGCGCCTTCTGGATGTGTGAACTTGACCGCGTTGTGGACCAGGTTCCAGATCACCTGCTGTAACCTGTTGCGGTCGAGCCGGAACAGGTCCTCCATGGAATCGAGGTCGGTTCGCAAACTCACCCCCTTGGCCTCCGCCGCCGGGCGAACCGATTCGACCGCTGTCTCGATAACTGAGGCGAGATCGGTCGGCTCGAGGTCCAGTGCCAAATTGTTGGTGATGATGGACGAAACATCGAGCAGGTCATCGACCAGTTTTTTCTGCGTGCGGGCGTTGCGCTCGACGGTCTCCAGTGCGCGCTCTTTGCTCACCTCGTCGAGACGCCCTTCCCTTGCGAGCGTGACCCAGCCGAGCATGGCGTTGAGCGGAGCGCGCAACTCGTGCGATACGGTGGCGAGAAATTCATCCTTCAGGCGGTTGGCCTCTTCGGCCTCGGCCCGCGCTGCCTGCGCGCGCGCGAGCATCTCGGCGCGCTCGCTCTCGGCCCGCTTGCGGTCGGCGATCTCCTGCTCCAACGCGGCGGCGTGGCGCTGCAGGTCGGCGTAGAGCCGCGCGTTTTCGTAAAAGACGACGGACTGGGTCAGCGTGACGGTGAATCGCTCGTCAGCCTCGCTGAACGCGGGCGCGCCGATCTTCTCGGCCAGGAAGAGCCATCCGCGGACCTTCTCCGGAGCGCCCTGTCGCAAGATGGGCGCTCCGACGAACGATTTGATGGGCTCCTGTTCCGGCAGGATGCGCAGCCCGTTCGCCCCGGAAAGGCGGAGCGACCTGGCGTCTTTGAATTGCTGCTTGAGGAAGCGTTGACAGGTCTGTGGGACGTGGGCATTGACGGCCTCTGAGCGGTCATAACCGCTGGTGAAGAAGTGACGCAGCGTGACGCCGTCGTCCTCCAGAATGCCGACCGTGGCGCGGCGCGCGCCCAAGATCTCGCGCGCCGCGTCGCAGAACTTCTTGAGCACCCGCTCCGGGTTCCGCTCCGCCGCCAACCGCTGCCCCAGTTCGATCAGCCGCGAGAGGCGCTGAAGGTTGGCGTTTTCAATCTCGATGTTCTGCTCGCGCAGCAGCTCGGCCTGCCGTTTGATCTGCTCGGTCTTTCGGTAGAGTTCGACGAAGACCGCGACCTTCGATTTTAGCGACTCCGGCTCGATCGGCTTGATGATGTAATCCACCGCGCCCAAGCTGTACCCTTGCGAGATGTGCGAATCGCCCGCGCTGTCATACGCCGTCAGGAAGATGATAGGGACGCTCCGCGTCCTTTCGCGCCCGCGGATCAGCGCCGCCGTCTCAAGCCCGCTGATGCTCGGCATGTGCACGTCCAGCAGAATGACGGCGGCGTCCTCGTCGAGCAGAAACCTCAGCGCCTCTTCGCCCGAAGAGGCCCTCACCAGATTGCGGTCCGGGGCGTGCAGTATTGTTTCCAGCGCCAGCAGATTGCTGGGGTTGTCATCCACGAGCAGGATGTTGACCTTCTGGTTCCCGTTTTCCATGTTCTTCATTGTTCAATGTTCATTTGTC
The DNA here is from genome assembly GCA_036565725.1 of Blastocatellia bacterium. Classification (GTDB taxonomy): domain Bacteria; phylum Acidobacteriota; class Blastocatellia; order RBC074; family RBC074; genus JAJVID01. The sequence continues at coordinate 4,173 of DATCXQ010000305.1, read as the reverse complement.
ATTGTTCATTGTTCATTTTCATTTGTTATTGCCTTGCGGGCCATTTGACCAGTGACCGATGACAAATGAACAATGACAAATGAACAATTAAACACCGGCCCCTTTGCGGCGACTGAGCCATACGCGCAGCATCGAGAGGAGTTGGTCCAGGTCGAGCGGCTTGGAGATATAATCGGAGGCGCCGGCCTCGATACACTTGTCGCGGTCGACCTTCATCGCCCTGGCGGTCAGGGCGATGATCGGCAGATCTTCGATCCGCTCGATCCGCCGAATGGACCGTATCGTCTCGTAGCCGTCCATCTCCGGCATCATAATGTCCATCAGGACCAGGTCTATGTCGAGACTCTTGGTGAGCTTCTCGATGCACGCGCGCCCGTTCTCCGCGCGCACGACCTTTATATCGTAGGCTTCGAGCGCGCTGGTCAGGGCGAAGATGTTGCGCACGTCGTCGTCGACAATCAGCACCTTGCGCCCTTCGAGCGCCGGGTCGCGGCGCAGCGACTGTTCCAACATCCTGCGCTTCGGCTCCGGCAGGCTGGCCTCGGCGAGGTGCAGAAAGAGAGAAGTCTCGGCCAACAGGCGTTCGAGCGAAGGGGCCTCCTTGACGATCATCGCCTCCGCCGCCGCCCGAAGTCGCGCCTCTTCTTCTTCGCTAAGGTCCTTGCCGTCATAGACGATGATCGGCAAGTCTAGCAGATGCGGCTCGCGCCGCATGGCTTCGATCAACTCGGCGCCGGACATGTCAGGCAACTTAGTGTTAAGCGCCATGCAATCGAACTGCTCGGCTCTCAGCCGGACCAACGCCTCTTCGCCGGTGGACACTGCGGTCGTCCGCACGGCGCCGTCGCCGATCAGTTCTACGACGCTCGATCGCTGCGCGTCATCGCCTTCGACCACGAGCATTCGCCTGGTCCTGCGTCCGGCGAATTCCGCGACCCGGTCGAAGGCCTCTACAAGATGTTCGCGCGTGACCGGTTTGCGAAGGTAGGTGAGCGCGCCCAGGCGCCGAGGCTGGATTTCGCGGTCGTCGGCGGTGATGACGTGAACCGGAATGTGACTCGTCTTCGGGTCGTGCTTCAACCGGTCGAGCACCGTCCACCCGTCGCGGTCGGGAAGCAGGATGTCCAGCGTGATCGCATCAGGTTTATATCGATGGGCCAGCCACAGCGCGGCGGACCCCTGGGACGCGACCACCCCTTTGAATCCGCGTTCGCGCGCTATGTCGAGAAGGATCTGCGCGAATGGCGCGTCGTCTTCGATGATCAGCGCGACGCGGTCGCCCAGCGCGATGTCGTTGCGGTCGTCGGCGACCTCGATGATCTCGCCGTAATCGCCGGAACGGGGAGTGGGCAGTGGGGAATGGAGAGTGGGGAATGAGGAGTGGCTGTCATGGAATTTATTTCCCCCATTCCTAACTCCCGATTCCCCACTCTCGACTCTGCCCCCACTGACCACTGCCCACTGACCACTGCCCGCTCCCCTGTAGACGCGAGGCATGTAGAGCGTGAAGACGCTGCCTTTGCCCGGCGCGCTGACGACGCGAATTTCGCCGCCCAGCAGCCGCGCGATCTCGCGGCTGATCGAGAGGCCGAGTCCCGTGCCGCCGTATTTGCGGCTGGTCGTCCCGTCGGCCTGCTGGAACGCCTCGAAGATGATCCGCTGTTTTTCGAGTGGAATGCCGATGCCGGTGTCGCTGACTGAAAATGCGATCACCTGGTCGGCCTCCTTAAGCGTCTCAGTCGCGTAATTGACGCGACGTTCGGCCGGGCCGATGTAAAGCGAAACGCGCCCCTTGTCGGTGAACTTGAAGGCGTTCGAGAGGAGGTTCTTGAGTATTTGCAGCAGTCGTTTCGGGTCGGTGTTGATGAGGTGCGGGAGGTCCGGGTCGTGTTCGATTTGAAACTCCAGCTCCTTGTCCGCCGCCAGTTGGTGGAAGCCGTGGTCAAGCTGCTCGACGATCTCGGCGACCGGCGTCGAGACGGCCTCTATCGCCATCATTCCGGATTCGACCTTCGAGAGGTCGAGGATGTCGTTGATCAGCGAGAGCAGGTCGGCCCCGGAAGATCGGATAGTCTCGGCGAACTGGACCTGCTTGCCGGTCAGGTTGCGCTCGACGTTTTCGGCGAGCTGGCGCGAGAGGATGAGCATCGAGTTGAGCGGCGTACGCAGCTCGTGCGACATGTTGGCCAGGAATTCGGACTTGTATTTCGAGGTCAGGGCGAGCTGTTCGGCCTTCTCCTCCAGGCTTGAGCGCGCCTCCTCGATCTCGAGGTTCTTGGCCTCGACCTCCGCGTTCTGCCGGGCGAGCTGTTCGGCCTTCTCCTGTAACTCCTCATTGGTGTGGCGGAGCTCTTCGCGCTGCATGCGCAGCCACTCTTCCGATTCGCGCAGCGTGAGCGCCTGTTGTTCGAGCCTCTCGTTGGTCTTCTTCAACTCGTCCTGCTGGCTTTGCAGCTCGCCGGCGAGCTGCTGCGACTGGGTCAGGAGACGTTCGGTTCGCGTGTTGGCTTCGAGGGTGTTGATGACGATGCCGATGCTCTCGGTCAACTGGTCGAGGAATGCGATGTGAGTTTCGCTGAAGCGGTTGAACGACGCCAGTTCGATGACCGCCTTGACCTCTTCTTCGAAGATCGCAGGCAGGACGACTATGTTGAGCGGCGCGGCCTCGCCCAGACCCGAACTGATTACGATGTAATCGCTCGGCGCGTGGGTCAACAGGATGCGCCTCTTTTCGAGCATGCACTGGCCGACCAATCCTTCGCCCGGGCGGAATTCATTGGCCAGCTTCTTGCGCGTGGTGTAGGCGTAGCCGCCGAGCAGCTTCATTACGCGCTCGGCGCTTGCATTCGTATGATTGACGTAAAAGACGCCCTGTTGCGCGTCCACGAGCGGAGCGAGTTCCGACAGGATCATGTTGGCGACGGCTGAAAGGTCGCGCTGGCCCTGGAGCATCGAGCTGAAGCGCGCCAGGTTGGTCTTGAGCCAATCCTGCTCCTTGTTCTTCTGCGTGGTGTCTTTTAGGTTGCGGATCATCTCGTTGATGTTGTCCTTGAGCGCCGCCACCTCGCCCTGCGCCTCGACCGCGACCGAGCGCGTCAGATCGCCCTGCGTCACCGCCGTCGCCACCTCGGCGATTGCGCGAACCTGGCTGGTCAGGTTCGCCGCCAACTGGTTGACGTTGTCCGTCAAGTCGCGCCACGTGCCTGAGGCCCCGGGCACGTTGGCCTGGCCGCCGAGCTTGCCTTCGACGCCGACCTCGCGCGCCACCGTCGTCACCTGATCGGCGAAGGTCGCCAGCGTGTCGGTCATGGCGTTGATCGTGTTGACGAGTTCGGCGATCTCGCCCTTCGATTCGAAGGTCAGCTTGCGCTTCAGGTGGCCGTTGGCCACGGCCGTCACCACCTGCGCTATGCCGCGCACCTGCGTTGTCAGGTTGCCGGCCATGAAGTTCACCGAATCGGTCAGGTCTTTCCACACCCCGCCGACGCCGGGCGCCTGCGCCTGGCCGCCGAGCTTGCCTTCGGCGCCGACCTCGCGGGCCACGCGCGTAACTTCGGAAGCGAAGGAGTTGAGCTGGTCCACCATGCGGTTGACGGTGTTTTTAAGCTCGAGAATTTCGCCCTTCACGTCGACGGTGATCTTTTTCGAGAGATCGCCGTTGGCGACGGCGGTGGTCACCTCGGCGATGTTGCGCACCTGGGCCGTCAGGTTGCCGGCCATGAAGTTGACGCTGTCGGTGAGGTCTTTCCAGGTCCCGCCCACATCCTTAACATCGGCTTGTCCGCCGAGCCTGCCCTCGGTTCCGACCTCGCGGGCCACGCGCGTAACTTCGGAAGCGAAGGAGTTGAGCTGGTCCACCATCACGTTGATGGTGTTCTTGAGTTCGAGAATTTCGCCCTTCACGTCGACGGTGATCTTCTTCGACAAATCGCCTTTGGCGACGGCGGTGGTCACCTCGGCGATGTTGCGCACCTGGGCCGTCAGGTTGCCGGCCATGAAGTTCACTGAATCGGTCAAGTCCTTCCATGTTCCGGTCACGCCCGGCGCCTGCGCCTGGCCGCCGAGCCTGCCCTCGGTTCCGACCTCGCGGGCCACGCGCGTAACTTCGGAAGCGAAGGAGTTGAGCTGGTCCACCATGCGGTTGACAGTGTTTTTAAGCTCGAGAATTTCGCC
>DATCXQ010000392.1:0-14156 GCA_036565725.1 Blastocatellia bacterium | reverse complement strand
ACGCTTACCTCAACGAGATGGGGATCACCAATCCCTTCGACGGCAGCAATGGATTGACGGAGAACAACTCTCTGGGCCGATCGGTCGCCGCCTTCGATACCGTCGCTGACCCTGAAGACGAGGGCGAGGACGTGTTAGCCTTCGCCCAATTCATGAGACAAACCAGGGTACCGGGCCGCGGCCCGATCACCACCGCCGTCAATAACGGCGCGACTCTGTTTGTGCAAATATCGTGCTCGATCTGTCACACGACCTCGTTTACCACCGTCCCTGCTGGCACGGCGATCAACCAGGGCGCGTTCATCGTCCCGGCGGCCCTTGGCAGCAAGATAATCCGCCCGTTCAGCGACTTGATGCTGCACGACATCGGGACGGGCGACGGCATCGTCCAGAACGGCGGCGCTGGCACCAGGAACATGGTGCGCACTCCTCCGCTCTGGGGCGTCCGCACGCGGCCTGAGTTGATGCATGACGGACTGTCGCTCACCTTCAACGATGCGATCCAACGCCACGCTGGTGTCGGCGGCACGTTCGCGAGAAACAACTTCAACGCGCTGAGCGCCGCCCAGAGGGCAGACGTCATCGCGTTTTTGAATTCGCTCTAAAGGCGTAGCTATATGCCATATGCCGTATTTCATACGGCATATGGCATATGAAATATGGCATATGAAAAATGACCGTACCTCGGAACATTCGCCTACACGCTTAACCATCTTGAACAAACTGTCTGGGTTGGTCTGCCTGTTCTTGACTGTAATGGCATGCCTCCTTTCGTCCAGTTGTACCAAGACGACACCGCCGCGGCTGGAGGAGAAACCGCTCCCGCCCGCAACCATATCAACATCAACTGCGGATGCCGCGGTGGTTAAGAGCACGCCCGAGCTTCCGCCGGCCAAGCCCGCGGAAGTCGAACAGGCGATCGAACGGGTGTTCAAAGGCGCCGTGACCATCGAGACTGGCCGGACTCCTTACTTCGCCATCGGCGACTTCAACGGCGACTTCTCGCAAGACCTGGCCGTGGCGGTGAGGCCGGTGCGGAGCAAACTCCTTGAGATCAACGACGAGCTGGCGCCCTGGATTCTCGTGGACCCTGTCCAGACCGCCAAGCCTACCCCGAAGGGAGCTTATTCCGCGTTGCATGCCGAAATGGCGAAGCGGAAGCGAGTTGTCATTGATGAAGGAGATCATCTGCTGGCGGTAATTCATGGCTTTCAATCAAAAGGGTGGCGGGACTCGCAGGCAACTCAAACCTATGTGCTGAAGGACGTCGTCGGCGCCAAGATGGAACCCCAGACGCCTAAGCAGATCGTCTGGGCCGGCAATAAGAATAAGCTGCCGCGCATCTTGGGCGACGTGATCGCGCAATCCATCAACGAACAATACGGATTCCTCTATTACAACGGGGCGAAATATAGTTGGTACAACCCGCGCAGTTACAAGCCGGAGGCGCCTGCGAGGATAATCCACGGCGGGGGGGCCAAGGCGGAGCAGTAGAAATTCGCGGTCATTTGTGGCCGGAATTTTTTATTCTTTAAGATCTACATTCAGGAGATGATGGGATGAGTTTCAGAGAATGGGCTATTGTAGTTTGCGCGTTCTTTTTGTTGATCGGTACGGGCGCGACGACGGTCGGCGTCGGAGCCGCCGGCGTGCAGGATCCTGCGCAAGCCAAGGCCGACCAGACAAAGCCTCCGGAACCCGAGTGGATTACAGTTGAAGAGCTGAAATCCAAATTGGCCAAAAACGAGGCGGTAACGATCGTTGACCTGCGCGCGGTAGACTCCTACAATCAAAGCGCCGACAAGATCAAAGGCGCCATCCACATGAAAGCCAGGAGACTCCATTACCGGCTCGGCTTTGCGCCCTTCAAAGAGCTTCCCCGCGACAGGGAGATCGTTACGTACTGCGCCTGCTCGAGCGACGAGATAAGCGTCCGCGCGGTCCAGGTCTTCCGGGAGGCGGGATTCAAGCGCGTGCGCGTTTTGAAAGGCGGATGGCAGGCCTGGCTAAAGGCCGGTGGCCCGGTTGAATCAAGGCCGAAAGTGTAGTTAAGTAGCGGGGCGAGGATCATGAAAACGCCTCTTGCTAATTCGGCTAGAAGGGAGATTGGGTGATGAACCGGTTCATTTACCTTTTGATGGCGCTCGCGGCCGGCGCGTTGGTGGTCTGCGCCCAGACAGCCGCCGATCACAAGCGACCTGTTGTGGAGGGCAGCGTTGAAAGCGTTGGGGGACGGCTACGGGTCAGCCTGACCAACACTGATGGCGCCCGAGAGTTTCGCGGCGCGGCCCAGGTAAGCATCGACGCCCCGGGCCGGCAATCCGAAGTCGCCAAGTTTGAGTTCACGCTCGCTCCACAAGAATCGCGACTCTTCCCTCTCGATTCCCAGGGCGCCGCCGGCGATCATTATTCGCTCTCGATCCATGAGCGGGCCGGGACGCTCATCCTTCTCAAGAACGCGCCCATCAACCGCGGCGGCGATGCGGAGCCGGCTGTAGCGCCTCCTCCGTCGCCCACTCCTCCGGCGCCCACTCCTTCAGCGCCTGCGTTTCCCGCGCCGGCCGCCCAGACCTCCGCAACAGGATTGACGGTGAAGGCGCGGCTGGCCGCAGGGCGATCCCGCCCATCGACGGGCGCCGAGATCAAACCGCCCGCCGAGCAGGCAAGCCAACCACAGGGTAGGGAGGTCAATATCGTTGTGACCGCGGAGGCGTCGCCCGTCGCTACAGAGGCCACGGCGCCCGAGCAGCCGAGTGGGCCGCAGGTCGCCGCTATCAACAAGAAGAGGTCGGCCAAGTTCGCGCGCCGAGGGAAAAGTGATGAGATCAAGCCCCTCGTGGCCCAGCAGCCAGCTTCCACTCCGGCCGGCAAGGTCGAGGAGCCAATTTCCGATGAGCCGACCTCGATTGCCCTTGTCTTCGACATCACCGCGCCGTCGCCCATCATCAACGGCAGCCTTAGCGTCAGCGCGAATGGTTTCAACAGTCGTCAGGCCATTAACATTCAGGGGGCGGGGAACGCCCAATTTGAATTTCCGGACGATTTCAACGGGTCGAAGATCAATTACACGCTCACCGACGCCTCCGGCAAAACGCTCATTGCTGGCGAATTCGATTTTGAAGCCCTCAGAATGGAGGATTCCGTTCGTGTCAGCGAGGTCAAGTTTGACCGGGAGAGCTACTCGCCAGGCCAATCGGCGCGTATAGTGATGACGCTCGAAGGCCGCTCGCCATACGGCTATCTTCTGGAGGTGACGGCCAAAGACGAGAACGGCGCGACTCTCATCAACGAGAGCCGCAAAGGGATTTACAGCAAGGGCAAATCAATTCAGGAGTTCCAACTCGAAATTCCCACCGAAGCGAATGGGGCGATAGGAGTCGAATTCAAAGCATATGGGGTCCTGATCAAGAAGCTCTTCGATTCCGGCACGCGCGATGTCATTATCGGCGACAATCAGGATAATAAAGAAGACAGCAGGTCGAAGATAGAGGATCGAAGATAGAGGATCGCAGATCGCGCCATCCGCTCGATCCTCTATCTTCGATCCTCTATCTTCGATCCTCTATCTTCCATCCTCTATCTTCGATCCTCTATCTTCGATGTTTTTACCACCGGCAATTTGACGCCTGATGCCTGGGACTTCGATCTATAGACGCGCTGGGTCGCGGCGACGTAATCAGAGTCCTTCGCCTTGAAGATATTATCGACGTATTTCTGCGGGTTGCGGTCGATCACGGGGAACCAGGTACTCTGGACCTGAACCATGATCTTGTGCCCCTTCTTGAAGCAGTGGTCTTTGTGAATTAGATCGATGTTGAATTCCGTCACCTTGTCAGGAGTCAACGGCTCGGGTTTATCGAAGCCTTTGTGATACCTGCCGCGCAACACCTCACCGGCGACCATGAATTGATAGCCACCCATTTTATGATTGTCGGGCCAGTCCTGCGGATAGACGTCGATCAACTTGACGACCCAGTCGCTGTCCGTGCCTGAAGTCGATGCGAAGAGTTGCGCTATGATCTCGCCCGAGACAGTGAGGTCTTCCTCCAAAAAATCAGTCTCCCAACGCAACACGTCGGGGCGGTCGCTGGCGAACCGCTGGTCTTCCGTCAGCCACACGCGCCAGCCGGAGCCTTTCACGAAATAGGTCGGCTCGATCGGGCGTCTGCGGTAAGGTACCGGATTGGCCGGGTCGGAGACGTAACTGTCGAACGCCTTTTCGCCTTCGTCGGTCGGCGCATCGAAAGAAAGTTTTCCGTCTGCGCGGAAATAGAGCTTGCGCTCAGTTGTGATATTCACGGGCGGCCACTGATCGTAAGTCTTCCACTCGTTGCTGCCGGTCTGGAAAATGACGGCTTCGGGCTGGTTTAGCGAGCCCTTGCCCTTGAGGTGGTAGGCGAACCAGGGCGCTTCGATCTTCCCGCGGAAGTAAACGCCGGTCGCATTCTTGAATTCGATATTGCCCAGCTTGTCACCCTCTCCGCCTCGCCACCCGCCGTGATTCCAGGGGCCGACGACGACGAAGTTATTCTTGCTCTTGTCATTCTTCTCCAGCGCGACGTAGGTCTTCATCGGGCCGTAGAAATCCTCCTGATCAAACCAGCCCGCGACGTGCAGCGTCGGCACGGAGGGTTCTTTCAGGTAATGAGACGCCGAGCGCGATTTCCAGAAATTGTCGAATGACGGGTGCTCGATGAAGTCCTTCCACGTGGGAAGAGTCGGCGTTAGAAAGTTCGACAGCGCCCCCTTCTTCAGATACCACTCGAACATGTCGTAAGTGTCGAACGTCGGGTCGGCGCCGCCCTTGGAGCTCTCGACGCCGTAGACATACTCGTAGCCGTAGCTCAGCCGGAATCCGCCCTGATGGAAGAAGTCGTCGCCGAGCCAGGTATCGGTCATCGCCGCCTGCGGCGACAGGGCTTTCAGCGCAGGATGCGGCTCCAGCAGCGGGACGGCGGCCAGCCATCCTGGATACGACACGCCGAAAACGCCCACGCGCCCGTTGTTGTTCTTGACGTGTTTGACCAGCCAGTCAATCGTGTCGTAAGTATCCGAGGCCTCGTCTACGGACTTCTGCTCGCTCTTTTCGCGCGGCGGGCGATTCATTCTGAACTCGCCTTCGGACCTGTATTTCCCGCGAATGTCCTGAAAGGCGAAGACGTAACCATCCGCGACCAGCTCCTTGAAACGCGAGGGCAGCATCCCGGCGATTCCGGCTCCGACGCCGTAAGGGGTGCGTTGCAGCAAGATCGGCAGCCGCTCCGTGGAGTTTTTCGGGACGCAAATGACCGTGTAGAGCTTGACGCCGTCACGCATCGGGATCATCTCTTCAATGGCCTCGAACTTCGTCTCGACGGATTGTGATGCCTGTTGCGTGGCCAGCGTCCCGTTGAACGGAACGATCAAGGCCAACAACGTTATAGTCAAAATGACGTGATGGAATCTCGCTTTACGCGGCAAGGCAAACTTGTTTAGCATTACTATCCCCATTGTTTCGACTGGTCTACTTCAGGCGTTTCAACTTTACGACTCTTCCTATAGCCATCCATTCTTCGACATAGAGGTTGCCCTGTTTGTCCCAGCAGACGCCGTGCGGAGAGACGAAAATTCCGTCGAGCCACTGCTCGCGTGGGAGCTTGTTGGTCGCGCGCTTCTTGGCGTCGACCTGATCGCCGAGGTGCGCAACCAGCTTGTTCTCTTTGTCGAGAATAGTCACACGTCCGCCGAGATCGCCGACCACCAGGTCGGTCCCGCGAATGTGGAGCGTGGCGGGCAGCCGGAGTTGATCGTTCTCGGTCCCGTCGAGCGTTTTGACGTGCTTGCCTTCGAGCGTGAACCACTGCAGCCGGTGATTGGCGCGGTCGGTGACCAGGACCAGCGGTTCCCTGCCCCGCGCGTCAATGATGATCGCGTGCGGCGTGTTGAACTTGCCGTCCTCTTTCGGATTCTCCTTGCTTACCTTGCCGCCCCACGAATTGACGTACTCGCCTTTGGCGTCGTAGCGGTGAATGTAATTCGCGCCGTAGCCGTCGGTGACGTAAAAATCCCCGTTCGGCGCGACGGCGACGCCGGTCGGGCGGAATTGATTTTTGTCCTGGTAGACGCCGGATTTTTCGGGATAGCCTTTCACCCATACGACTTCGCCGTCAATCGTCAGCTTGGCGAATTCATGGCGGAAGAGGTTGGTCAGGTAGATGAAATCCTGGCGGCCCTCCTTGCGGATCAGCATTCCGTGTGTGCCGTTGCCTTCCTTATCGGCCTTCCATTCCTTGCCGAACGATTTGACGAACTTGCCGTCCTGATCGAAAACGATGATCGCGTTCTCAGTGTCGGTGTTGAAATAGACTCGATTCTGCGAATCGACCTGAACCGCGCCGTGTGTGCTGCCGAATTGCATCCCTTCGGGCAGTTTCCCCCATCCGCTAATCCATTCGTAGCGGTGATTTCCAGTCCCGAGAATGATCGGGTCCGTTCCGGCGTAAGCCGAAAAGCGAGATGTGGCGACGGCCGATGCGGCGACGCTCACGCCCAGACCGTAAAGAAACCCGCGCCGAGTGATTAAATTTGAAATGTCGTTCGACATTCAGAGCCTCCATAAGTGATAAGGTCGGTACAGTACCGCGCGCGTAAGCAAGCGGCTATCTCTTAAAGCGGTTATCAGATCAGTGTACTGATTTATTCTTCGTCGCGGAGCGACGGTTGAGATTAGGCCGGCGTTTTAACGCCGGTTGAGAGGGCGAATGATTATCCAGTCGCGGAGCGACGATTGATATTGTTGTGAGTTCGTAGCTAGATTCAACCGTCTTTTGTTCGCCTCCTTCAACCGTCGCTCCGCGACTGGAAATTTATCGTGTCTCGCTCTCCCGGCTTTGAAAGGCCGGGCTAGGATCAATCGTCGCTCCGCGACGAAGAAGCGCCTTCCTGGGAACGCGAAAGATTTGAGTACTGATAAGCCTCACACGCAATCGCAACTCGCTCTAGGCCAACCGCGCAGCCGCTCGCGCGCGGTACAGTACCAGTGTCCCAATTTGGGTTTTAGTCCTTAATCGCCAGCCTCCGATCGCGCCGCAGTGATCTCAGGTATCTCGTCTGAAGCCGGGAGGCGATCAGAAGTCTTGACCGGTTCCGCCGGCATGGCGGAATGTTTCGCGGACGCCCGCCGCCGAACCCACGCGCCGATGTCGTCAAAGATCGAATAGGCCACGGGCGTCATGAGCAGCGTCAGAAGCAGCGACAGCGACTGCCCGCCGATGACCACGGTGGCGATCGTCCGGCGCTCCTCGGCGCCGGGCCCCGTGCCCAGCGCCAGCGGCAGCATGCCAGCGACCAGCGCCAGCGTCGTCATCAAAATCGGGCGCAGGCGATCACGGTTGGCTTGTATGATCGCGTCGTAGCGCGACAAGCCGCGAGCGCGCAATCCGTTCATGTGGTCGATCTGAAGGATCGCATTCTTTTTGACCACTCCGAACAGCACCAGGACGCCCAGGGCTGAATAGAGATTGAGCGTGTCGTTCATTGCCCACATCGAGATCAGCGCGAACGGCACGGCCAGCGGAAGACTGAGCAGAATTGTTACCGGGTGGATGACGCTCTCGAATTGCGAGGCCAGGATCATATACATAAACGCGATCGAGAGCAGGAACGCGACGATGAATTCCGCGCCCGTGCGCTCCAATTCGCTCGCCCGGCCCGAGACGGCGGTGTTATAACCGGGCGGCATGTTCATCCTGGCGGCTTCGTCGCGCAGCGCCACGAGGCGGTCGGCGAGCGCATACCCGGGCGCGATGTTGGCTCGCAGGCTGACCTGCCGCTGGCGGTCGAGCCGGTCGATTCTCGACGACGTTTCTTCCAACTTGACTTTGACCAGGTTTCCCAGGTTGACGAGGCTGCCGCGCGACGACGGCACGAACAACCTCGAGATGGTCTCGGCGTCGTTGCGGTCGCCCTGCTTCAGACGCACCTGCACGTCGTAATCCTCGTTCATCTGCTCGTCGTGGAAGCGCGAAACGCGTTCGTCCCCGCCGACCATGATTCCGAGCGCCGTGGCTATGTCGGTCGAATCGACGCCGAGGTCGGCGGCGCGCGCGCGGTCGATGTTGACGCGCAGTTCCGGCTTATCGATCTTCAGCGTCACGTCGGCGTCGAGCAGCCCGAGTTCGGGCGCGCGCTCGCGCAGTTGATTGGCGTACTTGACCAGGGTCGTCAGGTCGGGACCGCGCACCACGAAATCGACGTCGGTGAAGCCTCCCCCGCCGAGGTTGATGGTTTGCGGGTTGCGGACAGCCGGGCGCAGGTGCGTGAATTTGCGCAGGCGCTGGCGCACCTTCTGCTGAACGTCGCGCGCGGAATAATTGCCGCGGAAGACCGCCAGGGGCTCGCCGCGCGTCAGCCCCTTCCAGAATTTCGTCAGGTTGATCGTGCGCTCCTCGTGCGGCGGGATGCGGACGTAAACTTCGGCGGCGTTGACCGACCCTATAAACGAGGCGCCGGCGCGACCCAGCATCATCCGAATTTCCGGCATCTGTTTCAACTCAGCCTCGACCGCCTCCAACGCCTCGTTCATCGAGACCAGGCTGGTCCCTTCGGGGGCCGAAAGGTTGACGTTGAATTCCGCCTCGTCAATGTTGCTGGGAATGAAATCCTGCTTGACCAGCCCGTAAAGCGGGATGGACGAGGCCATCACCAGAAGCGCGCAGGCCCATACCAGGAAGCGATGCCGCAGGACGAAATGGAGCATCCACGTATAAGCGCGATCAATATAGCTATAAAAACCGCGGCGCGACCCCGCCACGTCGCCGTGTTGATGAGCGTCGTCGACATGAATCAGCCGCGCGCTCATCGTCGGCGTCAACGTGAACGAAACCAGCAGCGAGACCAAAATCGCCACCGCCGCCGTGATTCCGAACTGATAGAGGAATCGCCCCGAGATTGAGGACATGAACGAGATCGGCAGGAAAATGACGACCAGTGAGAGCGTCGTCGCGAGCACCGCCAGGCCGATCTCCTTGGTGGCTTCCCTGGCGGCCTGCATCGGGTGCATCTTCTTCTCTTCGATGAACCGGAAGATGTTTTCCAGAACGACGATGGCGTCGTCGATGACCACCCCCACCATCAGGACCAACGCCAGCATGGTCACGCTGTTGAGCGTGAAATCGAGCGCCTTCATCATCCCGAAAGTCGAGATGACCGAGGTCGGAATCGCTATCCCGGCGATGATCGTCGAGCGCCACGAGCGCATAAACAGCATCACCACCAGGCAGGCCAGGACGCTGCCCAGGATCAGGTGGGTGTTGATCTCGTGGAGGGCGTTTTTAATGTAGCGCGATTGGTCGTTGATGATTTCGAGTCTGACGTCGGAGGGCAATTGCGACTGGACGCGCGCCATGTTCTTTTTGACGTCTTCGATGACCGACATGGTGTTGGCGCCAGTCTGACGGCGCACCTCGATGGCCACCGACGGAACGCTGGGGGTCTGCGCGCGCTTCTGCGGGTCGTCGCCCGCCGTGGTGAGATCGGTCAGGCGTGAAAGCGACCGCTGCTCTTTCGTGCCGTCTTCGGCGTAGCCGATGTCGCGGACGCGGACCGGGGCGCCGCCGATCGTCTTGATGACCAGATCGTTGAATAAGCCCGGGTCGACGACGCGTCCCATCGTCCGCAGCGACAATTCGCGCCGTCCGTTGTCCACATTGCCCCCGGGGACGTCTGCGTTCTGGCGCACGACGGCGGCTCGCACGTCGGTGATCGGAATTCTGTAGGCCGCGATCCGGTCGGCGTCTACCCATACATTGATCGATCGAGTGATTCCGCCGATGACCGAGATCTCGCCCACGCCGCTCGACCGTTCGAGCTGTTTTCTGACGACGTTGTCGGCCAACTCGCTCAACTCGCGGACCGATCGGTTCGACGAAAGCGCGATCGTCATGATCCCCTGCCGCTCGTTGTCGAATTTCTGCACTATCGGCGGGTCGGTCCCCGGCGGGAAGAGCCGCGTCACGCCCTGCACGCGGTCGCGCACGTCCTGCGCCGCGTCGTCGATGTCGCGGTCGAGGCCGAAGGTAGCCATGACGAACGCCCGGCCCTGGCTCGAAACCGAGCGGAGCTGTTCAATCCCTTCAACGGTGTTGACGGCCTCTTCGAGGGTTTGGGCGAGCGTCGTTTCGGCCTCTTCGGGCGAGGCGCCGGGCAGAGAGGCGCGCACCGTCACCGTCGGCACGTCTACCGCTGGAAAGCGGTCGACGCCGAGTTTAAAATAGCTGGACGCCCCGACCACCACCAGCGACAATATGATCATTGCCGCAAAGACCGGACGTTTGATGCAAATCTCCGCTAGCTTCTGCATATATGCGATCTCAAATTATGTAATGCTGACTTCAAAAAACGTTGAATATAAAACCTACGCGGGCTTGATTTTACAGGACCGCGCCCCCAATTCTAAGGACGCCGCGGCGTAAAAGCGAGTTGCAGGAAACTTGAGCGGTTGACATTGGCGAATTATCGTTTACCCTCTGCCATTCAACGTTGATTAAGATAAGCGATGAATCGTACTGAGCTTCTAAGACAATTGCGAGCGCATCACCCCTTTGACGCGCGGGAAGGCGTGATGCTTGAAAGAATCATGGATTTCGTCCGGGACAATGAAACCTGTTTCGACAGAAATCTGGAGGCGGGCCACCTGACCGGCTCGGCCTGGATAATCGATCGGGATTGTTCTCACGCCTTGCTCACGCATCACGCCAGGCTCGGAATCTGGGCGCAGCTCGGCGGACACGTCGAAGACGATCCCGACATGCTCAATGCGGCGTGGCGCGAGGCGCGCGAGGAATCCGGCCTGGACGGCGTGCGTCCCGTTTCCACTTACATTTTCGACGTTGATGTTCATGAGATTCCCGCAACCCCCAAAGCCCCGTCGCACTTCCATTACGATATTAGATTCCTGTTCGAGGCGGACAGTGACGCCAAATTGACCGTTTCCGCCGAGTCGAAATCTCTGCGATGGGTCGCGTTTGATGAAATTACCGGAATCACGCGGGAGGAGTCCGTCCTGCGAATGGTTCGCAAAATATCCGCCAATGAGACGTCGTCTTGATGAATTCGCGAAGAAAAACGAAATACGCAAAGATCTCCTGAAACAGCAAATCCGAATATGACCTTTGAAACCTGGTTCCAATCAATTCACGCAAACATCCCAATCCCTTCAGCAATCGCGGTTATCACCTTAACAGGGGAAGGCGGCACAGTCCCATTCATCGCCCGCTACCGCAAGGAACAGACCGGCGCGCTCGACGAGGTCGCGATCCAGGATGTGATCGACTCCAAAGAGCGTTGGGACGAGATCATCAAGCGCCAGACCTTCATCGTCGAAGAGATCGAACGTCAGGGCAAGTTGACCGACGAGTTGAAAGAGAAAATCCTCACGACCTTCAACCTCGATTCGCTGGAAGACATTTACCTGCCTTACAAGCAGAAGCGCAAAACCAAAGCGACCATCGCCAAAGAGGCGGGGCTCGAGCCCTTCGCCGAATGGATCTGGAATTGCGGTCACGGAACGGCCACGCCGGAGCCGGGGCAGACGGTTGAGATCTTCGCGCTGGCGTTCTACAACCCTGAGAAGAACATCAACGACTCCGAGGCGGCGATCGCGGGCGCGCTGGACATCCTGACCGAACGCCTGTCCGAGACTCAGGAGTTGCGCGAATTCACGCGCAAGGCGCTCTTCGAACGTGGCGTGGGGAAATCCGTTAAATCCGAGAAGGCGAAAGAGCACAGCAAGTACGAACGATATTTCGATCATCACGAGCCTATCCAGTCGTTGCTCAAGCCGGAAAACTCTCATCGCTATCTGGCGATGCGGCGCGGCTGGATGGAAGAAGAGTTGACGCTGACCGTCGGCGGCGCGCCAGAAGACGCGGCCTATGACGAAACATTGCTCGCGCGGTTCGAGGGCGAAGCCTGCACGGTCCCTGATTCGCCCGGGGCCGAACTGTTGAAGCGCGCAGGGAAGCTCGCGTTGAAAGGCTACGTGATCCCGAGCATCGAAAACGAAGTTCACCGCGAGTTGAAAGAAGTGGCCGACGAGACGGCGATCAAGGTCTTCGCCGAAAACGTCAGGAAGCTGCTGCTCTCCTCGCCGTTCGGGTCGAAGGCCGTGCTCGGCGTCGACCCGGGCGTGCGGACCGGCTGCAAACTGGCCGTCGTCGACGATTCGGGGAAATTCCTGGCCCACAACGTGATGTACCTGCAATCGAAGAACGACCAGGAGACTGCGAAGAAGATGATCGGCGCCGTACTGCAGAACGCCAGCATCCGCGCCATCGCCGTCGGCAACGGCACTGCGGGCCGCGAGACCGAGAGCTTCATCCGCGACGCGTTGAGAGACATGGGCCTGAACGTCCCCGTCGTCATGGTGAACGAATCGGGCGCGAGCGTTTACAGCGCCTCGGCCGCAGCCCGCGAAGAGTTCCCCGAACTCGATGTCACCGTGCGCGGCGCGATCTCAATCGCCCGCCGGTTACAAGATCCGCTGGCCGAGCTCGTAAAAATTGACCCGAAGAGCATAGGCGTGGGCCAATACCAGCACGACGTTTCGCAGCCCGCGCTCAAAAAATCGCTCGACCTCGTGGTGGATTCCTGCGTCAACGCGGTCGGGGTGAATCTCAACACCGCGTCGTACCACCTTCTCGAACACGTCTCGGGCATCGGCCCGGCGATGGCCAAGAAGATCGTCGAGCATCGCGCTACCAACGGACTCTTCACGTCGCGCCAGCAACTTCTCGACGTCCCGCGATTCAGCAAAAAGATGTTCGAGCAATCCGCCGGCTTCCTGCGCATCCCGAACGCGGGGCACCCGCTCGACAACACCGGAGTGCATCCCGAACGCTACCCGGCGCTAGAAGCCCTGGCCGTCAGGCTGGGCAAGAACGTGGCGGAACTGACCGGCCTCGGCGTTGATCTGGTCAAGCAGTCCGAAGAATTCAAATCGGAAGTCGGCGAATTCACGTTCGGGGACATCGTCACCGAGCTCGCTAAACCGGGCCGCGACCCGCGCGATGAGTTCTCGGCTTTCGCCTACCGCGAAGACATTCACGAGCTTAAAGACCTGAAGCCGGGTATGGCCTGTCCGGGCATCGTCACCAACGTGACCAACTTCGGCGCCTTCGTCGACATAGGGGTGCATCAGGACGGACTCGTCCACATATCGCGGCTCAGCGACCGCTTCGTCAAAGACCCGCGCGATGTGGTCAGCCCCGGCGACCGCGTCACGGTGCGGGTGATCGAAGTGAATCTTGAAAAGAACCAGATCGCATTGACGATGAAGAGCGACGCCGCCGGCTCTCGCAAACAATCGGGCGAAAAGCCGGCGCAGCCCGCCCAGGAGCGTAAACAGGAGCGCGGTCAAAATCGCCAACAGAATCGCGGGCCGAATCCGGCTAAAGACCAGAAGCGGCGCGACGACCAGAAAAAGCCGCAGAAGCCCGCGAAAGTCGCGTTCAATAATCCCTTCGCGCAACTGGCCAACTGGGGGAAAGATGATGAGTAACGATGGGTGAGATTTACGTCAGCACCGATGTGGAAACCGACGGGCCGATTCCCGGCGTAAACTCGATGCTCAGTTTAGGCTCGGCTGCATACCTGCCCGGCAAAACTCTGATCGACACATTCAGCGCGAACCTCGAAACGCTGCCCGGCGCCGTGGCCGATCCGAAGACGATGGCCTGGTGGGAGACCCAGCCCGAAGCCTGGAAAGCCTGCCGCGAAGACCTGCAGCCGCCCGAAACGGCGATGAAAAACTTCCTCGCCTGGGTGAAACAATTGCCCGGCAGACCCGTATTCGTCGGCTATCCGGCGGCCTTCGACTTTATGTTCGTGTGCTGGTATCTGAACCGGTTCACCGGCAAAAACCCATTCTCTCACTCCGCGCTCGACATCAAGACCTATGCGATGGCGATGTTGAAGATGGATTACCGCGACACTTTCAAACGAAAC
This sequence comes from Blastocatellia bacterium, assembly GCA_036565725.1. Lineage (GTDB taxonomy): Bacteria > Acidobacteriota > Blastocatellia > RBC074 > RBC074 > JAJVID01. The sequence goes on along the minus strand of DATCXQ010000392.1, from coordinate 173 downwards.
ATGCCCAGGAGGTGGTTCGACGACCTGCCGCACACGCACAAGGCCCTGGACGATGCGATCGAGCAGGGGGCGCTGTTTTGCAACATGCTGCGCGAGAGCAGGAATTTGGAGTAGGCGCTTTTAAATCAGAACATGTGAGATTGGTACAGTACCGCGCGCGATTGCTGCGCGGC
>DATCXQ010000288.1:0-2341 GCA_036565725.1 Blastocatellia bacterium | reverse complement strand
GCGGCGCGCGATCTCGTCGAGGCGGCCCATCGCGCGCAGGCCGTAGTCGCCGGTTTCGATCAAGCGAAGATAGACGCGATCTGTGAAGCGATGGCGACGGCCGCGCAGGCGCAATCGATGCGCCTCGCCACGCTCGCGCATGAAGAGACCGGATACGGGATTCCCGCCGACAAGAACGTCAAGAATCTCTTCTCCGCCGTCGACGTTCACAACTACTTCAAGAATCTGCGGACGGTCGGCGTGGCGCGCGACACGGGGTCGGTGGTGGAGATAGTCACGCCGCGCGGCGTCGTGGCGGCCATCGTCCCCTCGACCAATCCGACATCGACCGCGATCTTTAAAATCCTGATCGCCACGAAATCCCGCAATTCGATCGTGCTCAGCCCGCACCCGTCGGCCACGCGCTGTGTGGTGGAGACCGCAAACGTGATGCGCGAAGCCGGCGTGAGAGCCGGGCTGCCGGCAGAGGCCATCGGCTGCGTCGAACAGACGACGATCGAGGGCACCGAGAGTTTGATGAAGCACAAGTTGACGGCGGTGATCCTGGCCACGGGCGGTCTGGGCCTGGTGCGGGCGGCTTACTCTTCGGGCAAGCCCGCGTTCGGCGTGGGGCCAGGAAACGTGCCGGCGTTCATCGAGCGCACGGCCGACGCGCCGAAGGCCGTGCGGGACATTCTGGCGGGCACCTGCTTCGACAACGGCACGATCTGCGCTTCGGAACAATCCGTCGTCGTCGACGCGCCGCTCGATAAAGAGGTCCGCGCGCAACTCGCCGCTCAGGGCGCGTACTTTCTCAACCAGTCTCAGACCGAGCAATTGACCAAACTGGTGGTCACTCCGCAGCGCGGCCTCAATCCGAAGATCGTAGGGAAGCCCGCGACGACCATCGCCGAGTGGGCGGGCATCGCCGTCCCACCCAACACGAGGTGCCTGCTGGCGGAAATCGGCGGAGTCGGGCGCGAATTCCCGCTCTCGCTCGAAAAGCTCTCGCCGATCCTGACCTACTACGTCGCTAACGGCCTGGAAGAGGGGAGCCGGCTGTGCGACGAGATTCTGCATTACGGCGGGATGGGCCGCACGGCTTCGATCCACACTCGCAACCGCGACGCAGCGCTGCGCTACGGAATCCTGATGCCCGCCGCCCGCGTGGTCGTCAACACGCCCTCGACCCATGGCGCGATAGGGTTTTCTACCGCGCTTCCGCCGTCGATGACCCTGGGTTGTGGCTCCTGGGGAGGCAATGTGACTTCCGACAACATCTCGCCGCTACATTTGATGGACATCAAGCGCGTCGCCTTCGAGACCAGGCCGGTGACCGTGGTCGCCGAACCGCCCGTTCAATCCTTCCTCGTCCAATCGGCTCCGCCGCCCCGAGCAGATTCGTCGACTCAGCCGCTGATCGATCCTCTCGAAAGAAGGGGCGAAAGAGAGGTGATTACCGCCCTCGTCGACAGATTCATGGCAGCCCGTCGACAACCTCCCTCAACGGCGGAGGCGCTCGATGCGGCGCGCCCAGAGTCCCCAAGAATCAAAGAGGCCGTCAAAGAGGCCGCGACTAATGGTCAAAACCAGGCCGCTCCGCCAGTCTCGCCAGGTTCGATTAGTACTAGCGAGAGTAACGGCCATCGCGCGGTGGATTTCGTATGCGAGGATGATGTCAAACGCGCCCTCGCGGCGGGCGGGAAAATTTACGTCAACGCGAAAACTATCATTACTCCGGCGGCGCGCGAACTCGGCGAGCAGCGAGAGGTCTTCGCCAAAGCCGGTTAAGCCATTCCGCACGCGTAAGCGGCCGGCTCCGCGCGCCGCCGCCCGCTCGATTACGCGCATCTGCGGCGACTGCCGCAACGACTTGCCCAAAGCAGACAGATGCTTATAATGCCCGCACACGCTTCCCTTGATAATCCTGTGGATGATGTAAGAAGTGGAAGTAAAAATGGCAAAAAGGACAAAAAAAGACAAAAAAAATTGTCGTCCTTGCTCTTTTTGCCCTGTCTGTTTCCCGGCTTTCGTCATTGAGAGGCTTATCTTTCCAAAAGTCTTCGGACATCAAATATAGCTAGACCACGTTGAAAATCTAAGCGCGGCGCTTCGGACGTAAAGTCTGTGATACAAAGCTCCAAAGTCCCCGATTTCGTCCCCCTCTACCTCACCGCTTACTTCATACAAAACGGGGGATAAGTGCGCGATGAAGGCGCGCGGCCTTGGCGCGCCGCGATGTATTGAATCGTGTAATGACTGACAATCGATGAAAAATACGATCAGACGTTTCTTCATTATCTTGCGCGCGGCGCTTGGCGTCGGGCTGCTCTATTACGTACTTAAAGTGACTGGCGGGTGG
>DATCXQ010000278.1:0-13009 GCA_036565725.1 Blastocatellia bacterium | reverse complement strand
GGTTTTCTCCTCCAAGCGCAAGAGTTCGTCACGACCGGGATTGCGGACGCCCATAGCTTACCTCCTTGCCAATGGCTTTCATCGGCCAGTATAACCGGTGTGCCATTTGGCAAGATGGTAGGGGCGGGTTTTCCCCGCCCCATCGCCTGGATCATAGACATGGGCGGGGAAAAGGGCGCCCCTACGCCAAATTGCGTGGGTTCATTTAATTCTCAAAGACCATAACTCCGCCCCACGTCTGATCTTTATTCGGAACTCGATTTGTAAGCCGATCATTCGGCCTTCAGCGCCATCAACGGATCGACTTTCGTCGCGCGCCGCGCCGGGAGATAACAAGCCAGCAGCGCAACCAGCGCCAGCAGCGGCGCGATTACAAGGAATGTGACCGGATCAGTCGCGCTCACGCCGAATAACAAGTTCTTGATCAATCGCGTCAAACCGAGCGCGGCGATTAGACCAATTAGGCCGCCGATCAACGTCAAAGTCATTCCCTGCTTTACGACTAGTCTGAGCACGTCGCGTGTCTGCGCGCCCAGCGCCATCCGGACGCCGATTTCATGCGCGCGTTGCTCAACCGAGTAGGACATCACGCCGTATAGTCCTACAGCAGCCAGGAGCAACGCGACGCCGGCTAAGATTGCCAGCGCCAACATATTGAAGCGCCGCTGCGAGACGGATCTCGCCACAAGTTCATCCAGGGTACGGATGTGGGAGATCGGCTGATCCTTGTCTATCGCCTGAACCTGGCTGCGCACGGCGGCCACGAAGCTCATCGGATCGCCATCCGTGCGCGCCACCAGCGTCCTGTAAGGAATACCGGAGTCATGGCTGAAGGGGACATACATCTGCGCTTTCGCCTCCGTGTCTAAAGCGGCGTACCTGACGTCTTTGACGACGCCGACTATCTCGCGCCGGTTACGCCAGCCATCAATGCTGGAGATCAGGCGCTTGCCGATCGGGTCTTCGTTCGGCCAGTACTGGCGCGCCATCGCCTCGTTGATGATGATCACGGGCGGCTGGTTAAGGCCGTCACTCTCTGTGAAGACGCGGCCTTTGAGCAGTTGAATCTTCATGGCAGTGAAGTAGTCCGCGCTGACCACTCGCGACGCGAAGAGTTGCGGTTCGCCTGGAGGAGCCGGCGGACGCCCTTCGATCCTGAAACCATCCGAATTTTCCCACATTCCCAGCGGAGGGGAGACTGCGCCCGCTGATCGTACGCCGGGCAGCGCGCGCAAGCGTTCGAGCAGTTGCCGGTAGAAGTCTGCCCGCTGCGACCACTGGTATTTGTTCTGTGGCAGACTGACGGCGACCGTCAACGCATTCTGCGGATCGAAGCCGGAATCAACGTTCATCAGCCGTATGAAGCTGCGCAGCATCAGCCCCGCGCCGGCCATCAGCAGCATCGACAGCGCGACTTCAGAAACCACCAACAGTCCGCCAAGTCGATTGCGTCTACCCTCGCCGGAACTTCGCCAGCCGTCTTTGAGCGTCTCGTTGAGGTCCGTCCGCGATCCCTGAAGCGCCGGCATCAGGCCGAAGATAATCCCCGTGAACAACGAAACCACGAGTGTGAAACCGAAGACGCGGGCGTCAACGCCAATCTCCCCTGCGCGGGGGAAATTGTCCGGTAGCGCCGTCCGCAGCAGATCGACAACCCAGACCGCAAGCAGCGTCGCCAGCGCCCCGGCAAGAACGGCCAGCGACAGACTCTCCGTGAGCAATTGTCTGATCACGCGCCAACGGCCTGCGCCCAGCGCCGCGCGGATCGCCATCTCTTTCTGCCTGGCAGCCGCGCGCGCCAGCAGCAGATTTGCGACATTCGCGCATGCGATCAGCAGCACGAAGCCGACCGCGCCCAGGAGCGGTAGCAGCGCAGTCTGTACTCTGCCGACCGCCTGTTGATGAATAGGCGTGAGTCGCACACTCTCATTCTTGTTCGAATCCGGGTATTGCCGCGCGAGACGCTCGGCGATAGCAATCATCTCGGCCTGGGCCTACTCAAATCCGGTTTGCGATTTGAGGCGCGCGATTACGATGAGCCAACCGCGACCGCGATCATTCAACTCCTCGGGAGTTAGAGTCAGAGGGGTGTAAAAATCGACTTCGCCCGTAAACCCGAATTGGGACGGCAGACCGGCTTTGGGCGGAAATTGAAAATCGGGCGGCGCCACGCCGACGACCACGAAAGGCTCGTTGTTGAGCGATATCTTCTGCCCAACGATCTTCGGATCAGAGCCGAAGCGACGTCGCCACAAACCGTCACTGAGAATCACGACACGATTATTCCCCGGCTGACTTTCTTCGGGAAGAAAGACGCGACCATGCCTGGCATTGACGCCGAGCAAGGCGAAAAGATTGGCAGTTGCGCTTATGCCGACGAGTGATTCCGGCTCGTCGCCTCCGGTGATATTGATTTCTAACGACGGGTCAAAAGCCGCCATCTGCTCGAAGCTCTGATTCTGATCGCTCAAGTCCCTGAAGTCCGCCGCCGTGACCGGAAATTCCGTCCACCCTTTCTGCGCCGCTTGCAACGGTCTGTCGGACCAAACCATCACCAGTCGCTGAGGCTCACGATAAGGGAGTTCGCGAAGCAACACGCTGTTGACGACGCTGAAGATCGCGCTGTTCGCGCCGATGCCGAGCGCAAGTGTGATCACGGCAATTAGTGTGAAGCCAGGATTCTTTGCCAGCATTCGCGCGCCGTAGCGCAGGTCTTGCCACAACTCTTCAAGCCATCTCACGCCGCGAGCGTCGCGGCTTCTCTCCTTCGCCTGCTCCACACCGCCGAAAGCCTTGAGAGCAGCGTAGCGCGCCTCTTCCGGATTCATCCCCAGGCGGATGTTCTGCTCGATTTGTTGTTCGAGGTGATAGCGCAGTTCCTCGTCCAGTTCATGCTCGGCTTGTGTCCTGCGCAGCAGCGTCCGCAGCGCGATCATCAATCTGCTCAGCATTCCGGCCTCCTTCCGTCGGCGCCAAGGTTTCTAAGCGCCTGGGCGGTAGCAATGATGTGTGGCGCGAGTTGTTTACTCGCGCCTTGGCGGTGAGCGCGCGTGCGCGAGTAAACAACTCGCGCCACAGTTCTTCACCGTGTGATCAAGCGTCGCGCAGGATCAACTCGACCGCGCCTGAGAACCGCTTCCAGGTCTCCCACTCCGCGTCAAGCTGTTTCTTTCCGGCCGCGGTCAGTTTGTAGAACTTCGCGCGCCGGTTGTTATCCGAAGCTCCCCATTCGGCTTTGACCAGGCCGCCGGCCTCAAGCCTGTGGAGCGCCGGATAAAGCGAACCGGGGATGACGCGAAACACGTCGCCCGAGACGATCTGGATGCGCTGCATGATGTCCCAGCCGTTAAGCGGCCCATGCCGCAGTGTCCGCAAGATCAGCAGGTCGAGCATGCCCTGCAACATGTCCGTTTTCTTTTTCTTCGCCATAGATCCACCTCTCGTTTTTCGATAGGACTGGCGAAGAATATAAACTGACCTATCGGTTGTCAATAGGTATGTGGAAAACCACAGCGCAATAATGCGGCGGGCCGCCCCACGCGAAAGAGGCTCTCCCCTGCCGCTAAAGGTGGGACAGGCTTTAGTCTGTCCGTCGCATAAATGGGGACGGACAGGCTAAAGCCTGTCCCACTCTGTCGCGCTTCTGTTATAGTACGCGCGCATTAGCAATGCTCTTTCGCCTGTAATGAGAAGAATGAATCGCCAGCCGAACAACCTCACAACTCGGATTATGCGAGCATCCGCGCCTTTCGCGCTGGCCGCCATTGTCGGTCTCGTCGGATTCGGTTGCGGGAAGTCGCCGCAGACCAGGGCCGACGGGGCGAAAGCGGCCGCTCCGTCTTCAACTCCGTCTTTATCCACAGCCGTCTGGGCCGATTCCGATGACGACGGCGTCCCCGACGCAGCCGAGTTGAGCTCGTCCGATGATCGGGACAGTTTCCGCCGATGGTTCGCTTACATAGCCGAGATGCAGTTTTACAAACTGAGCGGCGCCTGGAACGTAGATCAGCGCGATTGCGCGGGGCTTGTCCGCTTCGCATGGCGCGAGGCGCTGCGCGGCCACGACCGGATCTGGTTTCAATCAATAAGCGACGGCGCCGAAGGCTATGAGGCCGTCGCGCCCGATGTGAAAGCCTACGACCTCAAACGAAGCCCGCTCGGCGAAAAGCTCTTTCGCGCCGACTTCGGGTCGTTCCGGCAGTCGGACCTGGCCGACGACAAATTCTCCGAATTCGCCGACGCGCGCACGCTCAAAAATCACAACGCCACGTTCATCAGCCGCGACCGCCGCCAGGCTCGGCGCGGCGACCTGCTCTTCTTTCATCAACCCTGGGTTCAGAAATTTCCCTACCACGTGATGATCTTCGTCGGCGACGCCCGCCACGACGGCGAAGGCGGCGGCGACTGGGTCGTCTATCACACCGGGTCATCGCCGAACGACAAGGGCGAGGTGAAGAAGGTCAGGCTCGCCGTTCTGGATCAACACCCCGACAGGCGCTGGCGTCCGGTCGTGAACAACACGAATTTCCTCGGTTTTTACCGCCTCAAGATTCTTGAATGATATGAAATTGAGAAATCAGTTCACCGTTGTTGTCGTCTATATTGCCGTCATCCTTTCGACGGTTGCGCTCGCCACATTGCGCAATCAGGTTCGCGGCGCGCAAACCGCCCCCGCCGCGCCGGCCGCAAGCCCGCAACCCAGCCCGGCCGTCAAACCACGCTTTTCGCTCTCGACCAGTCGAACCTACGGCGCGGACGAGAAGACGCGCGTCTACGTCGGCTATCAGGGCGTCGATTCGCTCGACTTCCGCGTCTATCAGGTCAAAGACCCATTCAGGTTCTTCAGACAGCTCAACAGCCCGCACCAACTGGGCGAAGAGGACAGAGTCGATGTGGCCGAAGTCGCCGCGACTGTTGAGCGCAAACCGTCATTCTTGGAAAGACTCCGATCATTCAAATCGTCGGTCTACCACGCGGTCAAGAACCATTTCCGGGGCCAGATCCGTCGCGAATCGCGCGCCGTCTTCAACGACAAATTCCGTTCGGGCGAACGACTGCCGCTGAACGAAGCCGATTATGCCCGCGTGCCGTTGCTCAATCCCGATCAAATCGTGGGAAAGTGGCGGCAGGTATTGACGGCGACGGAGAACGAATACGACACGCGGATGGTCCCTCTGGGCAAGCTCGAGCCGGGCGTCTATCTGATCGAAGCGGTGAACGGCGACCTCCGCGCTTACACCATCATGGTCGTCACCGACCTGACGATGATCAACAAGACGACGCGCGACGGCCAGATGCTGGTCTACGCCGTCGACCGCAAATCCGGCGAGCCGCGCCCAGACGTTCAAATCGAGGTCGTCAAAGGCAAGAAGGTCGTCGCGACGGGCAAGACCGACGGGGACGGAGTCCTGAAAACCTCGATCCGAAAAGATCAGCCCGCGCGGCGTGAGGGCGAAGCTGCGTCGCTCGAAGGCGTTGAGAATTCTTACCTGGTGCTGGCCAGGCGCGGCGATCAATTCGCCGCCTCGGATTTGCAGCCTTATTACTTCGGAGAATCCGAAGGCGCCGGCGAAGGGGATGGCGAGGAGGGCGTCATATCGAACGACAGGGTCACCAGTTACATCTACACCGACCGCCCGGTCTATCGCCCCGAGCAAAAGGCATATTTCAAGGGCATAGTCCGCCGTCTCGGCGAAGGCGGTTACGAGACGCCGTCCGCCCGCGCGGCCAGCGTCAAGATCACCGATCAGAACAGCAACGAAATCTTCAACAAGGAATTGCCGCTCTCGTCGCGCGGGACGTTCAGCGGCGAGGTCGATCTGCCGGCGGGCGCCTCGCTCGGCTATTACTCGATCGTGGCCAGTTTCGACGGCGCACAGGCGCGCGGCTCGTTCGAGGTGGCCGAATACAAGAAGCCCGAATTCAAGGTCAAAGTCACGACGCCGAAAAATTTCGTCCCAGTGGGCGAAAAGGCCAAGTTCACCGTCGAGGCGAAATATTTCTTCGGCGCGCCTGTGACCAACGGCGACGTGAAGTATTACATCTACCGCTCGCGCTATTACCATTGGTGGTTCCGCGATGAAGACGACGACGGCATAGGCGGAAGCGAAGAGAGCGATGAAGAGGGCTACCACGGCTACGGCAACGACATGTTGAAAGAGGGCGAAGGGCGGTTGGACGCGCAGGGGCGCCTGGAGGTCACGTTCGACGTACCGCCGCTGGACGAGAACCAGCCTTATGATTTCACCTATCGTCTGGAAGCTCAGGTCACCGATCCATCGCGCCGTGTAGAAGAGGGCAAGACCAGCTTCGTCGGCACGCGCGGCAATGTCGTAGTCTTCGCGCATCCTGAACGATACGTCTACTACCAGAACGACAGCGCGAAGATCAAAATCAAAGCCGCCGATTACGAGGGCCGCCCGGTCTCCTCGAAAGTCGGGTTGAAGTTCGTCGAGGTGAAATACGAGAAGGTCGAAGAGCGCTACGACGGTAAACCCTACTACACATACAAACCGGTCTACCGCGATCTCTCCTCCGCCGAAGTCACGACAAATTCGCAGGGTGAAGCCACATACGATTACAGCATACCGATCACCGGCTCGATCAGGATCAAGACCTGGGTAGACGACAAGGGCAAGCGGATTCCCTCCGAGGCCGGGTATATGTACGCCGCCGACCGCAACAACCGTTGGGCCGACTGGGCCTATCAGGATTACAGCTCGATCAAGCTGATCCCGGACAAGAAGTCGTACCAGCCGGGCGAGACGGCGCACGTGCTGGCGATGCTGCCCGCCGACAAGGCGCATCTGCTGGTGACGACCGAGATGGCGTCCGTGATGAGCCACAGCCTGGTTAAAGACGCGGGCCGCGCCGTGATGATCGACGTGAAAATCGAAGAGAGGTTCGTTCCGAACGTCTATCTCAGCGTCGCTTACGTGAAAGACGGCGAGATGTTCGAGAGCGGCAAGAGCATCAACGTGCCGGCGCGTAGCAAGTTCCTCAACATCGAGATCATCCCGGACAAGAAAGAGTACAAGCCGCGCGACCCCGCTTCGTACACTGTCTTCGCCCGCAACGCCGACGGTACGCCCGCCGACGGAGTCGAACTCAGCCTGGGCGTCGTCGACGAGGCCATTTACAGCGTCAGGCCCGACACGGCGGGCGACATTCGCCGCGCGTTTTACGGGACGCGCTACAACCGCGTCGAGACCCACTTTTCGACCGCCTACAACTTCACCGGCTATTCCGGCAGCAAGCGGATGGAGCTCGCCGCGAACAAACGCTCGTACCAACTGGCCGATTTCAAAAGCGAGGACCAGCTCGTCGAGCCGAAGGTTCGCAAGGATTTCAAAGACACGGCGTTCTGGAAACCTGACGTGGTGACCGGCGCGGACGGCAAGGCGACGGTGAAATTCGATCTGCCCGAAAACCTGACGACGTGGCGCGCCACGGCGCGCGCGGTGACCGGCGACCTGCGCGTCGGCTCGATCGTCAGCCGCGTGCTCTCGCGTAAGAATTTGATACTGCGACTTGAAACTCCGCGCTTCATGACCGAGGGCGACACCGTCACGGTCTCCGGCATCGTTCACAACTACCTCAGTTCCGACAAGGCCGCGCAGATCAAACTGGAGGTCGCCGGCGCGAACCTGCTCGACGCGGCGCAGCAGACGATAACGATCTCGAAAGAGGGAGAACAGCGCATTGATTGGCGCATTACGACCTCACAGCTCGGCGAGGCGACTCTGATCGCGACGGCGAAGACCAACGAAGAGTCTGACGGCATCGAGTTGAAACTGCCCGTCGTCCCGCAAGGCTTGAAGCGGACCACAGGCGGCGCAGCCGCGATGGCCGAAGAGACGGGCGAACGGACGTTCACACTCGACCTGCCAGCCAACGCCAATTCGCAGGCGCGAACGCTCCGCGTCGAAGCCGCGCCTTCAATCGCCGGCGCGATGTTCGGCGCGCTCGATTATCTGACCGGCTACCCATACGGCTGCGTCGAACAGACGATGTCCAGCTTCCTGCCAAACGTGATAGTCGCGCAGACGTTGAAGGACGTGAAGACGGCTTCGATCAAGGCGTCGAACGATCTGAACGCGAAGGTTCAGCGGGGGCTTGATCGCCTTTACGGCTTCCAGCACGGCGACGGCGGCTGGGGCTGGTGGAAGGACGACAAGACCGATCCGTTTATGACGGCCTACGTGGTCGACGGGTTGACGATGGCGCGACGCGCCGGCTACGCCGTCAACGGCTACGCGCTCAATCGCGGACGCGAGAGCGTCAAACATCTGCTCGACGCAGGCAAGCTCGAAAACGGCAGGCCGATTGATCCCGAATCGCGCGCTTATCTGGTATACGCGCTCAACGTGAGCGGCGACGCCCCGAACGCAGCCGAAGCGCGCTACGTCGACGACCTGTTTGCGAAGCGAGCCGAATTGCAAGCTTATGGACGCGCGCTGCTCTCGCTCGCATTGAAGAGTCGCGGAGACGACAACCGCGCCCGCCAGGTCGTCTCCGAGCTCGAACGCGAGGCGCGCGTGACCGACTTCGACGCCCATTGGGAATCGGTTCGCCGCCCGATGCTCGACTTCAGCGAGGAAAACGACCTCGAAGCGACGGCCCTGTCGGTCAAAGCCCTCGCTCGGGTTAATCCGCAGAGTGGACTGCTCGCAAAGGCCGCGCGGTGGCTGGTGGCGAATCGTCGCAACGGTTATTACTGGGAGTCTACAAAGCATACGGCGTTCGCGATCCTCGCTTTGAGCGATTACCTGAAGGTCAGCCGCGAGCTTTCCGCCGATTACACGGTCGAGGTCTACCTGAACGGCAAACAGGTCCTGGCCAGCCGTGTCACGGCCGCGGAGGCGGCCGCCGGGAAACCGATGGTCGTCGAACTCAAGGGCGACCAGATCGCCGGCTCCAATCAGGCGCGGGTGGTCAAGCGCGGCTCGGGCGTGCTCTACGCGTCGGCGACGCTCGATTACTACACGCGCGAGGAGAACACCGCGTCGCAATCGTCGAACGCTTTGAAGCTGGAGCGCGAATACCTGCGGCTGCGCGTGACCGAAGGCGGCGGCAAACCGAGTTGGAAGGTGGAGCCGCTTTCGGGCGAACTGCGTTCCGGCGACCTGATCGTGGCGCGGCTGCGACTGCAGGGCGCGCGCGCGCAATACCTGATGGTCGAAGACCCGATACCCGCCGGCTGCGAACAGCTCGAACGCGTCAGCGGAATCAATCTCGATTACGGCGACGGCCGGTGGAGCGACTGGTACAACAACCGGGAATTCCGCGACCAGCGCACGGTCATCTTCACCGACTATTTCGACGGCGACGCGACCTTCCAGTACGCGATGAGGGTCCTGACGCCGGGCGATTTCAAAGTCGCGCCGGCGCGGGCTGAGCTGATGTATCAACCGACCGTGCAGGCCAACACGGCCAACATGAAGCTGAACATTTTGGATAAGAAGTAACGCTCATATGAATGGGACTTATAGGTCTTATAGGTCCTATAAGTCCCATTCAGGACGGTCCCAGGAATGTCCGGAGGAGTTCAATGGTCAAAGATGTTCTTCACTCAATCGCGGCCGCCGCGCAGAGGCTGTTCGCCAACTGGGCCGCGCTGTTAATTACGCTCTCGATGTACTCGGCGCTGTTGGGCGCGATCTATCTTTTTTTCACTATACGCGAAGCGACAGCGACGCAGGTGGCGCTGAACCTTGTCTTACCGGTAGCCGCCGTCGCGCTCTTCTTCCTGATCCAGTCGATGGGGTTGAGTTATACCCGAATCGGCGTCGGCGCTGGTTATCTTTTGAAACGCTCATTGGGAGACTGCTGGCGCATTCTGCTCGTCAGCCTGCCGATCATTCTGATCGCCTGTCTGATTGTTTATCTCTTCGGCAGAGCCGATCAGGTATTCTTCAGCGAGTCCATCACGGTCGAATCGAAGGCGATGCGGTGGGCGGCGGTCGCCGTCCATGCCGTACAAATCCTGCTGCTCTATGTCCTTCTTCCTCTGATCGCGATCCACCTGTGGATTGTTACCGCCCGCGAAGGCCTGGCGGCGGCGTTCAAGGGGTTCAAACGCGTCGTGACGCGCGCCCTTGCGCCCCGATCGCTGCTGATCTATGCGGCGATCTGCGCCGTCTTCGGCGCGATCGTCTATTTACTGTTGTTCAAAACTATCTCTTTCACTAGCGAATGGACCGAGCTTTGGGCCGTCGGAATCAAAACCGCGCTGGCGCTGTTGCTGACGTTCATCGGCTGGCTGTTGACACTGGGTTCGATAGCGGAATTGACGGCGCGACGCGAGATGACGGAGGCTTGAGATGCGGCTATATTTGGAGCAATCAGACCAACTGTATCCGCCATCCGCTCATGAGCGCATCTGAACCGTTATGTTGAGTTTTCTGGTAAGGATCGGACTCCTGGTCGCGCTTCTCTCTTCCTGCGCCACGCAGCAGGCTCAGCCCGCCGCCAATTCAGCGCAATCAGCTCCCGCTCTCTCCGAATCCGAACTCGACGCCGCGCTGCAAAAGGTCGCCGAAGAATCGCTCGGCGAGCGCGAAGGCGCGGTCATCGTCATCGATCCGCAAAACGGGCGTCTGCGAGCCGTGGTCAATCCGCGGCTCGCTTTTGAACAGACTTTCCCTCCGGGCTCCGCGATAAAGCCATTCACCGCATTGGCCGCGTTGCGCGTGGGGCTGGTCGACCGCGAATTCCGCCATCGATGCCGGACGCGCTATGCGCGCGACGATTTCGAGATCGTCTGCTCGCACCCTGTCAGCAAATCGCCGTTCAGCCTGTCACAAGCTCTGGCATATTCCTGCAACGACTTTTTTGCGCGCCTGGGCGAGCGGTTGAGCGAGGGCGCGTTCAATTCGACGCTGGGCGCGTTCGGCTTCGGCGAGAAGACGGGCTTGAACGCGAACGAGTCTTCGGGCGAATTGCCGCGCGGCGAATGGGGCGCGCGCGACGCGTTGGGCGAGAGCGATCATCTGCTGGTCACGCCGGTCCAACTGATCACGGCCTACGCCGCATTGGTCAACGGCGGCCATCTTTATCGCCCGCAGCGATCAACCGACCGCAACATGATCCCGCAAGAGAGGCTGCGGTTGAACATCGCGCCCGAACACCGAGCCGCGTTGGCCGAAGGGATGCGCGGCTCGGTGAAATACGGCACGGCGTCGAAGGCGGGCCTCGGCTCATTGCCGGTTTATGTCTTCGGTAAGACGGGGACTTCGACTTCGAGCGTCAGGTGGCGTACGCAGGGCTGGTTTGTCGGATTCGCGGCGGAGAAAAGCCCCGTCGGCCCGCCGCGAGCTGAACAGGTCGCGATTGGCGTACTGGTCTTCCTCAAACGCGCTCACGGCTCGCAGGCGGCGGAAGTCGCAAAACCCATTTTTGATTGCGGATTGCGGATTGCGGATCGCTCGAATGCGGATTGCGGATTGCGGATTGCGGATTTGTTTCATTCGAGGCGCCGAGAAGAAATGAAGCCGCCGGCGCTTCAAGACCATTGGCGCCGCAGAGGCGCTGAGAAACCGCAGAAGCTCGCGGAGGCTCCTCTTCTCTCCATCTCTCTTTCGTCTCCTTCAATCCGCAATCCGAAATCGAATGATCTGCAATCCGCAATCCGAAATCCGCAATCCGAAATCAAAGTTCGTTCGGTCAGCGAAAACGTCACGCGCGAATTGCCGTTGGAGGAGTATCTGGTCGGCGTGCTGGGCGCCGAATCGAGCGTCGAGGGCGAGATCGAAGCCTTGAAGGCTCAGGCCATCGTCAGCCGCGCATTCGCGTTGAAAAACCTCGGGCGGCACGCGCGCGAGGGCTTCGATTTCTGCTCGACCACGCATTGCCAGCGCTTCACGTTTCCGAAGACGAAGGGCGCGGTCAACGGCGCCGCGCGACGCGCCGTCGAAGGGACCGCCGGCGTGATTTTGAACGACTCGTTGGGCAACGTCGTCGACGCGTACTTTCACGCCGCTTGCGGAGGAATGACCGCGAACATCGAGACGCTGTGGGGAGCGCCTGCGCCGTCGTACCTCCGCGGCGTGCGCGACGATTTTTGCGCGACGATGCCGCATCGCCGCTGGGCGCAGAAGATACCAGCCAATCAACTCGCCAAGGCCATGCAGAGCGACGAGCGCACGAACGTCGGCGCGCGGCTCGTTTCTATCACCGTCACCAAACGCGACGCCACAGGCAGGGCCGAAGCGATGACAATCGAAGGCGCTCGTCGACGCATGGTTCGAGGCTGGGATTTCAAGCTGATTGTCGGAAGAGCCCTGGGATGGCAGATGATCAAAAGCTCGCGGTTCGAAGTCTCGCGGGCAGGCGATGATTTCATCTTTCGCGGCTCCGGCTTCGGCCACGGGCTGGGGTTTTGTCAGGAAGGGGCGCACGTGGCGGCTCGCCGCGGAATGAGCCATCGCCAGATTCTCAACCATTATTTTCCGGGGACGAGGTTGACGCGGGTGGAGCCGGGGCGCTTTGAGCGCAGCAGTTTTCAAACCTTCCACGACAGTGGTCATCGTTACCCGAGTTCTCGCTTAGAACCAGCCCGCGAAGTGGGCGGCAGAGATGCGCTGAAGGCCAATCGTGACGAACATCAGAGAACTCAACTGATCGCCGCAAGCTGCCGCCCGCTTCGCGGGCTTAACGGGGTTTATTATGACGAGTTCCTGGGGTTCCGCTGCGCTCCATCCCAGGCTTTATGCCGTCGCCTGCTCCGCAGGCTGAGAACCGGGCGCCCGATGAGCAGACGCGCAGTGTGTGAAGAGGGTTTGGCGCCTGTGAGTTTTAACCAGCCCCAAACGAGGATCGGGGGCGCTCAAAAATCCTCCATCTCCGGCGAACATTTCCGCGCAACCTATCCGGCGAAGACCGACAGGCGACCAATAGAAAACATGATCCGCGAATTTGAATCCGCGCGCGCCGATCTGCTGCGGCGCCTGGAGGCGGCTTCATTAAGGCTCGCGGAGCCGGGGCCTTTCGAGGTTGTGGTTCACGCGAC
>DATCXQ010000265.1:0-5385 GCA_036565725.1 Blastocatellia bacterium | reverse complement strand
CGGATTTCTCCCACACTCGACACCGGCGTTAAAACGCCGGCCTAAGTTCAACCGTCGCTCCGCGACGAAGAAGCGCCACCCTGAGGCTTGTCATTACCCAAATCTTTTGCGTTCCGAGTGAGGCGCCTACCGTCACGTTCCATACACGCAATCGCAACTCGCTCTAGGCCGGCGATGCGCCAGCCGATCATTGTTTTTTCAGTCTAAAATATATAATCATTGACTTGCTAATCTAAAATGTATTAGATTTGAGTTTACATCTAACTTACCTATTTCTTGCCCCAGGTATTTTCAGCTCCTCGCTCCCCAGAAAAGGTTTCGGAAGGAATCCACAGAAGGCCTCATTCTATCGATTTCCAGCGCCTAAAGTGACCAACGCCTAAAGTGACCAGATAAGGATAAGCGCAAACACTCCCTTGAAGTGACCGCAGCTTTCTCCTGGCGCAACTCTAGAGCGTGTTATTAATTTTAGGCGAAGATCTCCCGATCGTTCTTTCAACATCAAGATGGCGAATACCTGCAATGCAGACCGGCCAGCGTTTCAGGTAATCGTTCACAGTTATGCGCCAAACGGCAAGATCGCGACATGGGAGTCGAAGCTTCGTTCGGCGCCATCACAGCGTCAGAACAAAGCCTCTTTGCGCCGTCGGGAGTTCGTGGAAAAGTCGATAACACTCGCTAGAAACCCAGATTCAAGCGTCCATGCAGAGAAAGTCTTGATTGTCGCGCCCTCTCAAAACAATCACGATTCCTGCGCTTACTATTGAGAGTAGGACAGGTACAAATAGATATATAAATCCGCTCCACCGCGAATCTAGAAATCTATTACTGCGGTTTTTAAGGGGCGCGCGACCAAGAGATCGTCACATTTTCTAAAGAATTCAACCATTTTTTGGTCGCCTGCGCATTGAACCGCCATTTTTGGAGGTAACATGTTATTAAAGCAAATCGTAAAAGTCTTTTGCCTGCTCATCGCGCTCAGTCTGGGCGCCTTGCCTGCTTTGGCGCAGGCGCGAAGTTCATCCGCCGACCTTAGCGGAACAGTCTCAGACCCGTCGAAATCGCCCGTGCCTGGAGCTACTGTCATAGCGACCAACATCGCCACCGGGCTGGCGCGCAACGGCGTCACTGACGCGAATGGCGGCTATCGCATTCCACTTCTGCCTCCTGGCGAGTACGAGGTGAAGATCCAGATCAACGGATTCAACACGCAGATCAAAAAAGGCATCAGGCTCACGGTCGGTGAGATTATCCCGCTTAACTTCGAGGTATCTCGCGAGGGGGCCATCGATTCGGTATCGGTCGCGACCGATCAGCCGCTGATTGAGCCTGAGCGTACGCACCAGTCCTCGACCATCACTCAGAGGCCGATCAATAATCTGCCTATCAACGGGCGCAACTTTCTAGACTTCGCCAGGCTGACACCGGGCGTGATCGAGGAAAGCCCGGCGGTCACCAGCGTCCAGGTCACGGCTCTCACGACTTCAGGCCTTTCATTCTCCGGTCAGAACGGGCGCGCCAACACAATCCAGATCGATGGAGTAGACAATAATGACATCATCGGCAACGGCGTGCGCCCGACCATCAGCCAGGAGGCGGTGAACGAATTCCAGATCAACCGCAACGCTTACAACGCGGAGTTCGGCCGCGCGGCCGGGGGCATCATCAACATCGTCTCGAAAAGCGGCACGAATCAGTTTCACGGAAACGTCTACAACTTTTTCCGCAACGAGCGGCTCGACGCGCGAAACACCTTCGCGACCGGGCAACTGAAGGATCCGCCACTCAAGCGCAACCAACCCGGCTTCACCATCGGCGGTCCCATCCTGCAAGACAGAACCTTCTTCTTTGCGGGTTACGAAGGCCTGTTCCGGCGCGAATCGGCTATCACAACAATCCTGTCCGATCCTTCTATCCTGCGGCCGACTCCTGGGCAACAGGATTTGATCAACACGCTGATCGGATCAGGCTCGCCGATTCTCGCCGCGCAAGGGCTAGGACTTCAGGGCCTGCTCACCACTTCGCCGAACAGTCCGTTCCCTTTACCAAACAGCTCGAATCCGTTCAGCGGTTCGTTCCCCGCCAACCGCAACACATTCAACATGTTCAATGTTTCGAGCGGGGTATTCCCGACGCTACAGAACGCCAGCACGGGCAGCCTCCGGATCGATCACGGTTTAAGCGAGCAGGATTTCGTCTTCTTCAGATATAGTTTGACGAACGACAGCCAGAATAACATTGGGGTCGGCGGCCTGGTCTCGCCCTCAGGAGCTTACGATATAGGAATTCGAGACAACACCCTCGTTCTCGGCGAAACGCACCTTTTCCGCAGTGGATTGTCGAATGAATTCCGCGCCCAATACAGCCGCAACAGCTACAATCTCAACCCCATAATCCCGTTCGGACCGCGTATTTCGGTGAACGGCGCCGCCTTCTTTGGACGAGACAACGGTTCGCCTTCGGAACGAGACACACCGCGCTTTCAGTTCCTCGACAATTTCAGCTTGCCGCGCGGCAGGCATAACATCAAATTCGGCGCCGATGTCACCCGCTACAGAGTAACGACCATGACCGCTGTCTTTCTCGCCGGTACCATCGATTTCTCGCAGTTACCGATATCGCTCGGTCCGGTGCTGGATCAGTCGCTGGGTAACGGCGCGGCGGCGCGACTCGTCACGGCGCTTTCGACTCCAACCGCAGCGGGCGGCCTTGGACGGCCCGACCTGGTCCCGGTGATTACGACAAATCCGTTGACCCCTGTTCAGCAACTCAACTTCGGCTTTCCGACCGCGTTTGCTCAGGGTGTGGGCGACCCGAACACAGCGGTTAGCGGATACATTATCGGGAGCTACTTGCAGGACGCTTTTAAGATAAGACCGAATCTGTATCTGTCCTATGGCCTGCGCTACGATTACGAAGTACAACCTCCAGGGACGCCGCGCGACAATAACAATTTCGGCCCGCGCATTGGCTTCACCTACTCGCCGTTCAATGACGGGCGAACTGTGATCCGCGGCGGCGGCGGACTCTACTACCAATCGGTATCCACGGGCGTCGGCTTTGTCTCGACCGTCTTTAATAATCAGAAGGTCAGGAGTGTTGCTGTCACGGCCGATCCACGCATAACTCCGATCTCACCGACATCGCCTTGCGGTATTGCGCTTGCGACCACCGGCTTGCCTCCGTCCTTCTGCTTCTATCAGAATCTGGTAGCGCGGGGACTGTTGACGTTTCCCTCGAATCGTACCATTCAGGAATCAGACTTCATCAACCTGCTCGGCTTTGACAGCAGATCATCAAACCGGATAGTGGGGCGGACGGAAGATGACCTGGTCAACCCCTACAGTACTCAAGCCAGCTTTGGGGTTGATCACCAGTTCGGCCGCGACTGGAACATCTCCGTTAACTACCTGCTTAACCGCGGCGCAAAACTCATCCGTTCCCGGCAGGGCAACGCGATGGCGAACAACGCCATTCTCGACGCCCTGGGGCGCCCGTCATTGAGCGGACGCATCGACCCGACGAAACTGGTGGATAACCTGTTTGAGTCGTCCGGCCTTTCGACCTATCACGGCGCGACCGCGTCGTTAACCAGGCGCTTCAACAAGCGCTACCAGGTGATCGGGTCTTATACCTACAGCAAAACGATAAGCGACACCACCGACCTCAACTTCGAACTTGGGCCACAGGATCCGACCAACGTTCGCGATGATAGTAGTCTTTCTTCCTTCGACCTGCGTCACCGGCTGACGCTCGCGGCGGTCGTCGAAAGTCCGTTCAGCGGCGGTTCATGGTACGAGCGCGCCCTCGCCGATTTTTACGTCTCGCCTATCGTCACTGCGCGCAGCGGCTTCCCTTTCAACATTCGGACCGGATTCGATGTCAACCTCGATGGCGTCAACAACGACCGCCCGTTCGGGGTAGGGCGCAACACGTTCATCGGGCCGGATTTCTTCACCACTGATCTGAGAGTGGGACGGCAAGTTCGCTTCAGAGGAGACAGCCCGCTTGGGATCGAGGTCATCTTCGACGCCTTCAATCTGTTCAATCGGACCAACTTCAAGGAAGTGAACACCATTGCCAATACCATCATCCTCGATCCATCGAGGTTTCCGGATGTTCGCGTCAAAGGCAATTCGGCATTACCGGCAAGTCAGTTCTCCGGCTTCACCTCGGCGTATGACCCACGCACTATCCAGTTCGGGCTGAAGCTCAACTTCTAAGGCCATGACAAAATTGAAGCTATTTGCGATCACGAATGTGTTGTGCGTCTGGATGGCCGGCGTCACGCAGATAGATTCGTTCGAGAAGCAGGCATTGTCTTTGGTACGAGAGATGCCTGCTTCCGCCTTGGATGCGGAACTGTCCAGCCGCCCCTTTGCAAGTTGGTTTGAGCAGGTCACCGGCCCGAAGGCGGGCGTGGTCTGGCAACTGACCGAATGCGGCGAGCAGATTGTCGCCCCGGATAAAACAGGGCAGGATCTGCCCGCCTGCGCCGAAGTCAACGCCAACTTGCCGGATGGACGTAAAGTATTCGTCGTGATCATTGTCGGGACTTTCAAAAAAGGTCTGACCGGAAAGCCCGAATTCTTCCGCGCAGTCATCGAACAGAACAAACAGTTCTATCAGGCCAGCAGGTTGAGCGACCTGCCGGAGATGTTGCGCGCGCCGGATAGCTTTTCTGATGGCCTTCCCAATAAGCGGCTTGCGACAAAAACGAAAGAACAAACCGTCAACCTGCCCGCGATAAATGTGGATTCTGTAGAGACAGCCACGCTACCTCAGAATCCGTCGCCGCCATCTTCAATCGTTCCTGGCGCCCAGGGCCAGGTGGAAACGCCGCCAGCGGCGCTCCCGCCGCCCTTGCCGCAGGAGCCGGAGAAGGTTTCAGAAGGTGTGCTGCAGGGCCGCGCCATTACCAAGGTCAACCCAGTCTATCCGCCGAGCGCCCGGAAGATGAACGCCACAGGGACAGTCGAGGTAGAGGTTACCATCTCGGAAAAAGGGCTTGTTGTTGAGGCTACAGCCATCAGCGGTCACTTCGCGCTGCGAAGCGCGGCTGTAGCGGCGGCTCGTAAGTGGGTCTTTAACCCGTCGATCTTCAGCGGCGCTCCGGTCAGAATAAAGGGCGTCTTGACCTTTACCTTCGGTCCCGGCGCGAAATAGATGGGATTGAGGGTTAATGCCCGCCGGACTTAACATGGCGATCCCAAAACAGGATCATTTGTAATAGGAGTGCGCCCTTTGAGAATCATCAGCAAGGGGCGACTTCGGGATTTCTGGCGAAAACATCCGGACGCCGAAGCGCCTCTGTTGGAATGGTACAAGGCGCCGAGCCGCGCCAACGGAAATCGGGAATCGGGCAAGGTCAGTCATGCTGGCGTA
>DATCXQ010000257.1:0-4887 GCA_036565725.1 Blastocatellia bacterium | reverse complement strand
CAGTATCGCGAGCGGTAGCGAGCGTGACTCAAACTAAAGCGCGCTCGCTACCGCTCGCGGTACTGATCCAGCGAACCTTCCCGTACGCGCAATTGCAAACCGCCATAGATCATCCGGCCGCTCTCCAAGTCGCGCGCGCTGTGGTATCATCAGCCGCCGAGAAGCCGATTGCAGTCAGAGCTTCCCGCATCTCGCCATAACTATATCGGTTTGCAGTTCAGTGTACGGGTGTTTGTAGTACCGCCTTTAGGCGGAAAGGCTCAAGAGCCAGACGATTCCGGCTAAAGCCGGGACTACGAACCGTACATGCAATCGCAACGCGCTCTAGAAAAACAACCTGGTCAGAGAATGAGTCGGACTGGTTTCTTTGTCCGGGCCCCTTCTTGTATTCGCTCGAAAAGGAGAGACGAAAATGAAACGTTTATTTGCCGTAGCGACCACCATGCTGTTCGCCCTGTGCCTGGCGCAAGCGCAGACAGACCCGCCCCAGCGCGGCAATCGCGGCCGGGGAGCGTTAGAGCAACAGCCTCCAGCAACATCGCCAGCGGCGCCCGGACAGGGCGGACAACAGCGTCCCGCGCCGCCGCTTGAGGAGAAGAAGTCAGTCACCCAGGGCAGCGTGCGCATCGGCGGTCAGCAGATCAACTACATCGCGACCGCCGCGAATTACATCATCAAGGCGGACGACGGTAACCCAAAAGCGTCGTTCTTTTTCGTGGGCTACACCAAAGATGACGCGCCGGATAAATCCAAACGACCCATATCGTTCATCTACAACGGTGGGCCGGGTTCCGCTTCTTCTTACACGCACATGGGCCTGGGGCCGAAGCGGATCGTGTTGACCGATGACGGATTCGGGATGCCCGCGCCGTACTCGATCGTCGAGAACGGCGACTCCTTCCTCGACGCCACCGACATGGTCTTCGTGGACGCGATCTCGACCGGCTACAGCCGCCCCGCGCCGGGTGAAAACTCGACGCAATTCTACGGCCTGGAGCAAGACGCAACTTACTTCGCCGATTTCATTTATCAGTACCTGACGCGCAACGAGCGCTGGGCATCGCCGAAATTCCTGATCGGCGAGAGCTACGGCACGACGCGCTCGGCGCAGCTTTCGTACACCTTGCAGCGCCGCCATCAAATCTACTTGAACGGCGTCGCGCTGCTTTCCGCCGTGGGATTCGGCGATTGGGGCGCGGACGATCGGACGATCTTCTTCCTGCCGACTTTGGTCGTCTCGGCCTGGTATCACAAAGCTTTGCCTCCCGACCTGCAAAAACTGAGCGTCACCGAATTGTCGCAGAAAGCCCGCCAATTCGCGCACGGCGATTACGCCGCCGCGTTGGAGAAGGGCGACGAATTGCCGGCGGCGGAACATCAGAAGGTCGTTAAAGAACTGGCGCGCCTGACCGGGCTTTCGCCGAAGTACATCGAGCAGACCAACCTCCGCGTCAGCCCGCAACGCTGGTTCAAGGAATTGCTGCGCGACAGACGCCTGACCGTAGGCCGTATAGATTCCCGCTTTACCGGCATGGACACGGACGCCGCCGGCGAGCGGTATGAATACGATTCCAGCCTGGCCTCGTACGACGGATCTTACGTGGCGATGTTTCAGGACTACGTGCGCCGCGAACTGAAGTGGAATACCGATATGTATTACACACTCAGCGCCCGCGTGCAGCCGTGGGATCGAGGGCAACCAGGCCAACCGGCCGAAGCCCTGCGGTCGGCGATGACTCAACAGGGCCATTTGAAGGTGCTGGTGATCTGCGGCTATTACGACGTGGCCACGCCCTTCAATGGCATCGAACACACCATCTCGCACATGAGCCTGGAGCCTTCAATCCGCAAAAACGTCAGCTTCACCTATTACGAAGCAGGCCACATGATGTACATCGAGAAGAAATCGCGCGAGAAGCTCCATCGGGACGTGGCGAACTTCATCAACGGCGCGGCCAAAATGGAAGCGGCTAGCGGCGGGCAATAACGCGCCTGTGCGATTGGCCTTGCAAATAGCTTGGAGCCGTAAGCAAAGAGGAAGCAAAAAGGGCAAGAAGAGGAAAAAGGCAAAAAGAGCATTTTGCCTTTTTCCTCTTCTTGCCCTTTTTGCTTCCCTTTGACCTCGTTTGGAGGGTTCGCCAATAGTATCTTGCCTGCCGAAGGCTCACTAAAGATTGACTGGCGATACCTCCTGATTTATCTTGTCTTCTCATCTCAGCGACTGTTCGTATTTTTTCCGATCTTATGTTCTGCCCCTCGGCGCCGGGCATTCATTACCGGATTTTTCAACCGGATTTTCAGTAATAGAGTTTTTTATGTAGGGGACGCTTGATGGCGCAGCGATTAATCCCAAGGTACTTCATCGGTCGCTCTAATGCTTCGCCTCACGAAGATTCACCAGGTGAATTTCTTCCTCCGGATCATATTATCGACAGTTTCTTTATCGGCGGCCGCCATCTTGTGGAACGCGAATTGGCGGTAGCGGTAGATTGTCTGGGGAATTTGCAGGCGCTGCCGCTCGACGACTTCGACACTCTCCCCGATAGAGCCAGGACGGAGTTGGCCTATCACGAAATGTCCGGCGGCGGTCAGCGCCGTCTACTTGAAGCTACAGAGTTTTTTCTCTTTCGTCCGGATTTGCTTGAACAGCCCGCCGGCACGCCGGGATGGAATGATCCGGTGTATTTGTATGGCGCGCTTTACGGTCCCTGGCCAGCCACAGATCGGAAGCAGGCCACCGGAATCGAAGGGCAATTAACGATCACGAGAGGTGATCTCC
The DNA here is from genome assembly GCA_036565725.1 of Blastocatellia bacterium. GTDB lineage: Bacteria > Acidobacteriota > Blastocatellia > RBC074 > RBC074 > JAJVID01. The sequence goes on along the minus strand of DATCXQ010000257.1, from coordinate 2,108 downwards.
TGGAAGGACTGGTTCGGGGAGCGGGTCATGCTTTCCGGTACGCCGGATCGGCCGGAGGAGGCGCCGGCGGCGTCAAGGACGCGCGGTGCTTTCATCTGCTGCTGCCGGGGGATCGTGAAGAAGAAATCCGTCGCGGCTCGGGAATAGTTCTGGCTTACCCGTTATTGCCTGCGGAATTGATTTTGACCGACGTTTCCAACGAGTTCGTTGTCAGCCAGCTTTTATATGACATCTTGATCGCGCTGAAAGAAGACCTGGAGCGTGAACAAATTGTTCACCCCCTACGTTCAACTGTTTTGCCTGTGCCCAGTCGAATGACTCTGGAGCGGCAATTAATGGCCCAGGGCTATGAGATCAAGGGCGGCGCCGCCGTCAAAAAGGCGGAAGCTGGCGGAGGTTTTCAAGGGCTTCTCGCAACTGTATTCGGCCCGTTGATGAGCGATCGCCTTGAACTGCCGCCTGAAGGCGAGGCGGATGATTTTCTCCACCTCGCCGGGAGCGCGTTGAATACATTGCCTGGTTGGCCGTCTCCGCGAATCGTAGCTTTGAGAAGTTGTGTGAAACCGGCTCCGGCGGAGGCCTATCGAAATGCCTTAAGGCGCCGCGCCGCTGAAGCGCCACAGATCAGGATTCCGCAGCCCAGCCTGATTCAGCGTCACACGCAGGTTCGGCCGGTCAGGCCGATCAATGAGCCCCCGGACTGGATGCAGGATTTCATTACCGCTCACCGCGAGCCCGGCGCGCCAGCGCCCAGGCTGACATCGACAGCGGAGCTGAATCGAAAATCTGCCTCCTCGGCGGAATCCGGGGCGCAGGAATTGGACTGGATGAAGGACTTTGCTCCGCAGGCGACAGACAAGCATCGGAAGCCAGATAAGTCTGAAGCGCAGACGAAGCCGGAATGGATAGATGACTTTGAATAGTTGTTTAAAAGAGCAGAATAAAAACACCAGAAAGGTAGGCACCCCTAATGTCACATGAAAGACCCGTTGAGCCGTTTTCCGATCTGCACGTTGAACGCGGCCGTGTCCGCGCCACACTGTTACACGATCCGACAGTGGAAGGGCTGGAGATGGCGATATACATGGATGGTTCGGGCAGCATGCAGGAAGAATATGAACCACAGCGGCAGAGCCGCACTCTCTGGCAGTGGCTGGTAGGCGAACCGGCCCTCACTCTGCCCAACCAGGTCGAGCCGCAGGTGCAATGGATGCTCGAATATCTGGCGACCAAAGACCGCAACGGCGTGTTGCGTGTGGCTTATTGGGCGTGCGGCAAGTCAGGCCGGGATGTCGAAGTCGTCGGTGATCTAAAGGGCGTTAATGTCAAATCATATAGCTTCCCCGGCCCGAGCGAGATGGGGTCTTACACCTATCTCGAGCCAGCCATGCGCGATTACATGAAGTACCTGAAGAAGCAAATCCCGCTTGGGGCGCGGCGCGGCTGCGCGGTCTTCGTGACCGACGGCGTGCTGCACGACCCCGACGCCGTCAAAGCGTACAGCAGAGAACTCGCCCGTGACATCGCGGCTGGCAGGCTGCCGCGCCTGAACTTCATCCTCGTGGGCGTGGGCAACGCCGTTGATGAAGAGCAGATGGAAGAAATCTGTCACCAAGAGTATCGCGGCGTCGGCCACCTCTGGTGTCACCGGATCGCGGAGGAGATCAACCAGATCGCGGAACTGGTCGCTGTTCTGGTTGACGAAACGATGACGGTGGCGGCTGGCGGCACGATTTATGACGACAGTGGCAATGTGATAAAGATTTATGAAGCGCGATTGCCCGCGGTGCTGGAATTCGATTTACCGGAAGGCGCAACAAGCTTCACGCTCGAAGTCGGCGGGCGACGCTTCACGCAGCCGCTTCCTGAAGAGGAAGATCATGATGAAGACGAAGATCATCACTGATCGCCCCGAGCTGGCGTTCAGGAAGAATTGATTATTCACTGACGACCTCCCGCTGATTACTGATATGGACTGTGGCGCGAGTAAGAAATGGATGGAATCGATCTTGACCGTGGCGCGGACTAATGGTCTTTGAGAATTAATTGCAACAACGTAGGGGCAGACCTGTGTGTCTGCCCCGGATTTGGGAACCTCGGCGCCGGGG
>DATCXQ010000255.1:0-12143 GCA_036565725.1 Blastocatellia bacterium | reverse complement strand
ACTGCCGCTTCCGTGCGCGAAAAGAACGAGGCCTTCCGCTCGACAGGGAACGCTTAATTCACCCGGGAGCGTGATGGAATCTACCGGGATCCATACCTCACGCGAAATTGCAGCCTTTTCTTCCACTTCTTCTTCTCCATTCATAGCTTTTCCCGCCTTGTGGAGATCGATATTGCAACCCGAATGCCGAGCAGAAATCGGCGGAACGAATGCAGTTACGGCTTGATTGAGTGGAGAATTGGGGAAAGTCACGCGCCGCGTGGCGTAAAATCACGCAGCGCGGCTCAAAACGAAGGAAGTGATTTATGAGGCGAACGCGCCCTGGCTAAGCGCCTGCGCCACTGTTTTCAGCAGCGTCTTTGCGTCGTAAGGTTTGGTCAGAAATGTTTTGACGCCGAATTGGTCGAGGTCGGCGGCGTCTATCGAGTCGGTCAGACCGCTGCTGGCGATAATGCGGACCTGAGGATTCAATTTTCGCAGGGCGCGAATGGTCATGGGACCGTCCATCACGGGCATCATCACATCCGTGATCACGACGCCGATTTCCTCTTTGTGGCCGGCGAAAATACCGAGCGCCGTCGCCCCGTTATCGGCGGTCAACGCCCGGTAGCCGAAGCGTTCGAGCGTCGCCAGCGTCATTTCCCGAATGGCGGCCTCGTCATCTATCACCAGGATCATTTCGCCGGCGCCGAAAGGAATCTCAGGATGTCCTTCTTCCATCTCGCTCTGTCTCGCCGCTTCGTGGGCGGGCAGGTGTATTTTGAATTTTGTTCCCACCCCAAGTTTGCTCTCGACGGTGATGAACCCGCCGTGGCCGGTGACGATGCCTTGAACCGTAGCCAGCCCGAGCCCTGTGCCTCGGCCCGGTTCTTTGGTGGTGAAGAACGGGTCGAAGATCCGGTCGATGATTTCAGGCGGGATCCCCGTTCCTGTGTCCGTTACCATGACGGCGACGAAATTGCCGGCACGCGCGCCTCGGAGCATCCCGGCGTAGATTTCATCAACGGCCTGGTTTTCAGCCACAATCGTCAACTCGCCTCCCCTCGGCATTGCGTCGCGCGCGTTCACGCAGAGATTCATCAGCACCTGCTGTAGTTGCGTGGCGTCGCCGATCGTCGCCCATAGGGCTTCGGACAGTTGGTGTTTGATCCGAATAGATTTGGGAAATGTCTCTTCCATGATCTTGACGATCTCGCGGATCAGGTGTTTCGGCTGAATCGTCACGCGGGCGCCGCCGATGCCTTTGGCGAACGAGAGCACCTGGTTGACCATCTCCGCGCCGCGCTCGGCGTTGGCCTGCATCACGCCGAGCAACCGCTGATTCGCCTCGTCCTGCAACCTCATCTGGAGTATTTGCGAGCCCAACAAAATTGGCGAAAGGATGTTGTTCAGGTCATGCGCGATGCCGCTGGCGAGCGTACCGATGCTCTCCAGCCGTTGGGAGCGCAGGGACTGCATTTCGAGTTTCTTCTTCTCGGTGATGTCGCTATTGATCGCCAGGATGGTTTTGGGATTGCCCTCGGCGTCACGCACCAACGTCCAATGCCCTTCGACAATGACTTCCCGGCCATCCTTTGTGAATTGGCGTAGCTCGCCGTCCCAGGCGCCTTTTCCGATAACTATCCGGGTCGCTTCATCCAACTGCGACAAATTCTCCCGGTAAGTCAGCTCCTGAACCGGTCTGCCGACCGCTTCTTCCGCCGTCCATCCGTATAAACGCTCGGCGCCGCGGCCCCAATAGCGGATGCGGTTGTCTAAATCACGGACGACGATGGCCTCGTGCGACTGGTCGAGCAGCGTGGCCTGTTCGATCAACTGTTCTTCCGCCCGTTTGCGCTCTGTGATGTCGCGTAGAATGACCGTAAAGATCTTTTGAGCGCCGGCCTCCAACTGCGAAATTGAAGCCTCGATCGGGAACTCTTCTCCGTTGCGGCGTAGTCCGCTTATTGCGCCCAGCGCCCCCATTGCTCGGGTGGTTTCGCCGGTCACGCTGAAGCGGCGGATGTGACCCTCGTGAGAGGCGCGGAACCGCTCGGGGATGAGACGTGAAATCGGTTGACCGATCACCTCCGCCGATGAATAGCCGAACATCTTCTCGGCCGTCGCATTGAAGAGGATGACGCGCTGCAGGTCATCCACCGAGATGATGGCGTCCATCGCCGAATTGATGATCCCGGCCACGCGAACTTCGCTTTCGCGCAACGCCTGCTCGATCTTCCTGCGCTCGGTGATGTCATTAAAGAGAATCGCAACCTTTCTTTCCGTCGGTTCGCCGATGCGCCAAGCATACACATCATAAAAGCGATGGAGTTGTTTGGCGGAGTTCTCAAAGCGCATGGGTTCGCCCGTCAAAGCTATATGACCGTAGATCTCGAACCAATGCTCTTCGTGCAGCGGGGCGATTTCACGCATCCGTCGGCCAGCCGCGTTTTCGATTCCCGTCTGGCGCTCAAATGCCGGATTGACCACCAGAAATCGGTAATCAACCGGTCTCTCATTTTCATCAAACAAGACTTCTATGGTGCAAAATCCCTGGTCAATTGATTCAAATAGCGCACGGTAATTTTCTTCCGACTCGCGCAAGGCTTCTTCCGTCCGGCCGTGGCGCTCGCGCGCAATCAACTCTTTGTAATTGCGGAAGAACTCGGCCAGGCGCGGTTCTTCCGCTAACAGAGGCCCGAGGTAATCCCGCGCCCGCTGATCAGCCTCATACGACAGTTCCGGATGCGTCTCCACCCACAGATGACATGCCTTGACATAACCCAGAAATACCATCAGGTAGGCGCATTTTTCCTCTCCTAACAGATGGCGCAACTTAGCGCGGCAGTCTTCCGCTTGCGAGGGATTGAGGAACGAGAAGACTGAACAAGCCATCAGACTTTCATCGAGGGCGGAGCCTGGCGCCGGCCATTCTTCGAGCGGAGAAGATTGCGACGCGAGTAAATCACGGTGTTTGCTGATTTCGATCCCGGTCGCCGGCGCGGGTTCTGTGAGCAACGCCAACACCTCGGCCGCTGTCATTCCCAGGGGACGAAGGGCGCAACTATGACAGACGATGCAGTAAGGGACGGCGCAATAACGCGACAGGTATGCGAAGAGCTTTTCCTTGAACAGAGCCGGTAGCGGGTTGTTGACATACGCGGAGAGCGTCTGCCGCCAGAGGTTCTCAAGTATCTCCGGAGTTTCGAGCGCGGGAGTGAAGAAGGGCGGGAAAAAACCGAATCGTTCTTCAATCTCCGCCTTGATCTTTTTGCCCGCACGCGAGAGCCGAGGCGTGTTATTGCTTGGCGTCTGTGTGGGGGAGGGTCGCGATTTCATATCTATGGGAATAATTTTTTGCGCCTTTCCGACGCTGGATTGGCGATGGTTCAGATTGTGTAATATGGCAAAGTATTGGGAATATTTCCAGAACGAAAGCGCGATCGTTCCCACACCGCTCTCATCAAAACCTGTTCGGACTAAGGAATTCGGCTCGATTTCGATGGCACAGCAGATGCGAATACTCAATCGGAAAACAACGGCGGCGCCTTGAAAGCGGCGAAAATATCAACTGACGTGCCCGCAAACGATCCGCCGACTCGTCAGCTCTCGGTTAACTCGGCAGTCGGACTTGCCGAGTTCCCGGCGCGGCTGCTTCTTCTTTGGCGTCTGGCTATTGGCGTGCAGCTTCTGCAAGCCTTGGTAGACGCGGGCGCCTAGACACTCGGTCTCTTAGGCGAAACGCGCCCGGCTGCGCTTGAAAAGCCTGAAGTCGTGTTCCCGACCGTGCGCCGTGCGGATGACCTGCCTGGTCTTTCGATTGATTACGAATTGCGCCTTGAGCGTGTGCCGCTTCTTCTTGCCGCTGTAGCAGCGCCGCTGTTTTTTGAGTCCGTTCGACGGGCGTCTCGCTCGCGTCCACGACCACGACTTCAAACTCGTGATCGACGGCCTGCAGCTTCTTCTTGCCGGGGAGATGAAAGCATTTGGTCTTCCCGATCGGCACGGGCGCGTACGAGGCTCATTACTTCTTCGATCATCCCCGCGCATTGACTTCGCGCAGCGTGATCCGCGCCGGGCGGCCATAACTCAGAAAATCGCTGACCATCCGATTAAGTCTGCCGAGTTTTTGCAGCACAGTGGAATGCAAATATTTCAACGGACGACCTGAGAGAGCTTTACAAGAAAGACAACAAAGGCTGAGGAGCCTTCATGTCGCTTTGCGACGCCCGGAAACTATGAGAAAGCGTTTGGAGTTCAACAATCAGGAGGCAGCGGTCGAATGTATTCCATTCGCTAAACTGCGAAAGCTACCGTCGGATTGTGGAACTACAAACGCTTTTATCGCAATCGGCTTATAAGCCACCCTCGTTGGCTTTGATCATGAGATAAATCACGAGGAGCGTCACCCCGACCGCAATCCCGGCCGCGATGGCGATGATCACCCCCGTCGAAAGATTGTTCCCTTTCACCTGCGTGACATCGCCGTATGCGACTCTGGTCTCAGCGCCAGTATTTGCGTCAGCGATAACGAATGCCTCTTCCTCGACGCGGCTGACATAGCCCTTGAGTTTTGTCTTGTTGCGCAGCTTGACTGATATCATCGCGTCCTTACCGGCGCCGAGTTTCGCGACGCCCGCTTTCACTTTCGCGGCCAACGCCGCTTCTTTCTCCTCTTTGGTCCTAGCCGGCGCCGCCAATGCCGCCAATTCTGATGGGGCGGCGAAGAGGGAAAGCAGCAGAGAAGCGGCAAGAAACAGCGACAAGTTTTTCTTGACCATGGTTTTTCCTCCAGATCTGTGAATTTCGTTCGTGACTCAATTCTTTTTCGGCGCCGTCCGGTCCGATCAATGTCATTGCGACTTTGTCGGAGCGCTCATTGGCCGCCTCGATCACTCTCTGGCAAAAGCTATTGTTTTCCGTCTCTTCCCGTTCACCCAGGTTAAACGACGATCAGGTCTCCCACCCTCACCACGCCTGCCACCGACCACGCGGCGCGTCCGGCATCCTCGCCTTCGGACCACGAACGCGCATTGCCCGAGAGAACCGCCGGATGATCGCGCGTCGTCACTTTGATTTCCCGGGCGTCTCCCTCAGCGCTGCGAAGAAGCGCCACTTCGGTCTTTTTCTGAATGTCGGCGGGAGGAGCTGCGGGAGTCACTTCGATCAGATTAGCCACCGCCTTCACACCACTGATACATTGCATCGCTTTTTCAGCGGCGACTTTCTGAAAATTCCATCCCACCGTCCCTTCGAGTGTGAGCAATCCGTCCTCCACGGTCACCATGACTTTCCCGCCCTGAAAATGAACGTCGCCTTCCAGAAGGTAAATAGCGTCCTTCGCTATATCGGTATCCGTGCGTTCGCTCATCATTCTCACCAGGAGTTCATTCGCGACGCCTTTTACGCCGAAAATTTGCTTCACCGCTTTTTCAGCCGCGACCTTCTGCGCGTAGTCGTCCACGGATCCGGAAATCGTCACCACGCCATCTTCCGCGGCCACGCCGATTCCCGCTGGATCCACTTTCGGTTCAAAATCCAGTCGAGCGATCACGGCGTCACGCAACATCTTATCGGACAAGTGTACAGTCTGAGCTTTCATTGTCTGACCTTCCTTTCTTCCTACTCATGAGAAAGAGCAAGCCATGTGCCGGACAGAATGGCGGGCAAGTCGAGTCCACACAGAACTGATTGAATTATCTGGCCGGCGGCGCCGATGACGAATTGCGCGAGATTACCCAGCGGACTGTGGAATATCGCCCAGTAAAATCCGTAAAACAGCCAAAACTCAGGCGCGGGGCCATTGTCGCAACTGGCACATTGGTTGCTCTCTCGATGACTGCTTGTTCATTTGCGATTCTTCTCAAGAAAGAGGAGTTTTATGCCCGATCAAAATTCAAGCTCGATACAAGGATCGAACCAGAGATCCAATACTTCATTCGCGAGTGTGTTGTTTGCCGGCGCCGTCTTGATAGCTTTGCTCGCATTCTTCTACGCGCAGCTCAACCGAACCGCGGCGCCGCCGGAGAGACGCGCGTCCAAGGAATTTCTGCGCGCGGGCTTGCCAGGCTTTGAGCAATACCGTCGGCTCATCAACGTCGAGGGGATGAAGGCGACACAGAGTTCTTGGAAGCCGGGCGTCTTCGTGACGGAATTGACCGCCGTCGTGAGGAATTCTACCGGTCAAACTATCAGCGAACTCGAGATACGTGGAGTGGTCTTCAATGAGAGGAGAGAGCCGGTGGGCGAGCGGACGGTCAGCGTGATCCCCGAACAACGGGCGTCCCTCGAACCGGATGGGACGATGAAAGCGCGTATCGTGATTGAAGGCCTTCCGCGAAGGGCTCATCGCAAAGGGATCGATATGGAAGTCACCGGCGTGCGGTTCGAGTGAGTACGACCCGCGCCTCCGGCGCCAGCAAAGGAGAATACAAAGATGAAGATTCTGATTGCCTACGACGGTTCGAGTTGCGCTGATTTGGCGCTGGAAGATATGCGACGGGCCGGTTTGCCGCGTCAGGCGGAGGCGATGGTTCTTTCGGTCTCCGAGCTGTGGATGCCGGTGGTGGAAAGCGTCGGAGCGGGGGCAGTGCGAATAGTTGGGGCATTACCCGTTTCGCTAGAAAAAACTGAGTCGATTGCCCAAACGGCCTGTGAGCGTGTTCAGGCATACTTTCCCGATTGGACGGTAAAGGCTGAAGCGCGCTTGGGGGCGCCTGCCACCATGGTCATTGAAAAGGCTGACGAATGGCGCCCCGATTTGATTGTCGTCGGTTCACAGGGCCGATCGGCGCTGGGCCGATTCCTGCTCGGAAGCGTCTCGCAGAAGGTCGTGACTGAGGCGCATTGTTCGGTCCGTGTCGCGCGCAGCCACGAATCAGACGCTGAAGCCCCGGCGCGTTTACTCATCGGGGTGGACGGCTCTCCTGACGCTGAAGCGGCGATCACGGGGGTTGCGGCGCGTGTTTGGCCCGCTAACAGCAAGGCGCGTGTGGTCATCGCTCTCGATGATGTGGTTTCGGAGGTCATTAATCAGATAGAAGGTGGGCGAGCCTGGATACACGAGACGATCGAGGCCGCGGGGGCTAGGCTGCGAGCCGCCGGTCTGACCGTTTCCTCACAGATCAGAAAGGGCGACCCTAAAAGCATTCTTCCCGCCGAGGCTGAAAGCTGGGGTGCGGACTGCATCATCGTCGGAGCGAGAGGTCTCAACCGCTTTGAACGGTTCAGGCTGGGCAGCGTTTCCGCAGCCACGGCGGCTCGCGCGCATTGCTCAGTCGAGGTCGTGCGACTCAGAGGGAGGGCCGAGTGAATATTCAATCATTGCGTAACTACACTGAAGGTGTCCGCCAGGGAGCGATTCTGGTTGAGGCGCCGATTACGGCCTCGCGCAGCCATGTGAAAGGGGTGAATAGAGGGGGTGGCCCACTGGCAAAAATATCGGCCGTTGGCGCCATCGTCCTGCTCATCAGCGCCGCAGCCTATCTGGGGTCGGCGGCGTATCGAGAGATTCAACAGGTTCGCAGTTTGAATGAAGGACAGGATCGTCGTCTAGCGCAGTTAGAGGAGCAAATATCACGGAATAGCCAGCAAATCAGTGATCTTGCGCAGTCCAATCAAGACCTACTCGCCAATCTTTCGCTCCCCACGAAATTATCGAACGACTTCAACAATGGTGTCTGCCTGATCTCCGGATCTTATATCTTCCTCGATCCGAACACAGGCCTTCCTCTGCGGGGGATGAAAAAGCTGAAGGATGAATCCGGCGAGGCCGAGCAATCGCAGGGCGGGACGGGAGGAGACGGTGAAATCGCCGAGGTCTTTTATACGGGGACCGGGTTTCACGTCGGCGACGGGTATCTTTTGACGAACCGTCACGTCGTCGTCGAGCCGTGGAAATACGATGCCTTTTCGTATTTCTTCGGCAAGGTCCTCAGTGTCCGGCCGCGTTTGGTTAAATTGGAGGCGTTTTTCCCTGGCCGGCGACGGCCCTATCAACTGACGGTCAAGCTGGCTTCGTCGCGCGACGATGTCGCCGTTTGCAAGTTGAGCGGAGAGGGAGGGGCGAAGGAGATTCCGGCCCTCCCTCTCGACCAAGGCGCAGAGCCGGCGAAGATCGCACAGGGTGTCACGACTATAGGGTTCCCTGCGGGCGCGGATCGTCTAATGTCGGTATTACCGGAGGGGGAGGCGAAGCGATTGCTGGAACAGTACGGCGAAGAAGGCCCGTCTCTGCTTAATCAATTGGCGCGTCGCAACATCGTCAAACCGCTGACCTCACAAGGGCACGTGATGGATTTGTACGACGACCGGATCGTTTACGACGCCGCGATTGGCGAAGGGAGTTCCGGCGCGCCGGTCTTCGGGCCGTCCGGACGTGTGATCGGCATTCATTTCGGTTACTTCGAGCAGAATAGGTTATCGAACTACGCCGTTCCAATCGACCGCAGCATGTCGCTGTTACGGCAAGCCGGCTGGAAGCCGACGAATTAATCGCGGACAACATGTTCAGTACGATTGCAAAAAAAGACCTAATCAATGGCAGGCTATATTCCTCAATCCGGCCGCTGACGGCCGAAGTCGAGGTTTCCCACCACAGCGGACGGCGGCTTGGCGGCGTTGTAGGGGCCTAAGGCGCCATAGATCCTCGAACCTTACGTGGCGTGCGCTCGGTGCGGCTGTTTCTCCCGGGCATTCTCCTCGCGACACTCGGAGTGGGAGCATTTGCAAATCAGTTTCGCGCCTGTATCCAACGGTTGGTCATAATCGCTTTGAACTGGCAGGCTCGGATCCTGACAGTAATCGCTGCAATAATCGCCGCCGCTGGGCGCGGAACACCTGCATTCCGGGTTCGCGCATTTTCGCCTTTCTTGAGCCATCTTACGTCTCCTCTCAGTTGTTTCCGATCCGCATATTGACGTGCAAGTCGCATTCCTTTGCTGAGAAATGCCTATCGCTGCGAGATTCAGACTGATCGCGCCGCACAATGACCCGACATCCGCGTAATTCCGCCCAGAGGGTGAGGATGTTTACACATCATGTGGCGTTAAAACTTTGGGGTATCAGGATCGTTGGTTGGAGTAAGAGGCCGTAATTCCCAGGATGGCTTTCCTGCGATCAATTCGTACAGAGTCGGTAGGACGAACAGCGTGAGTAAGGTAGAAGAGATGAGGCCGCCGATGACGACCGTGGCAAGCGGGCGTTGAACTTCGGCCCCTGGCGCGGTCGAGATCGCCATCGGGAGAAAACCCAGGCTGGCGACCATCGCGGTCATCAGCACGGGCCGACGCCGCGCGCCCGCGCCTTCCAGCACGGCCGCGCGCAATTCCAATCCGCCCTCGCGCAGGCCGTTGATGTGGCTGACCATCACCACGCCGTTGAGCACGGCCACGCCGAATAGCGCAATGAAGCCGACCCCCGTCGACAGGCTGAGGTTGAACCCACACAGCCACACCGCACCGCTCACGCCGATGCGAAGCGCGCGTCGTACGGGTCGATGAAAATATGGTCGTGAATCATCTTCACGCCGGGGGCGTGACCGATGGCGCCGAGAATCGCTTTCTTTTCATCCCACGATTTGACCGCTCCCGTCAGCGTCACGTCTCCTTCGTCGACACTCACTCTGATCCGATTGGCTTCGCGGTCGGCGCGCCTTTCGAGCACGTCTTCGATCAGTGACTTCACCCGCTCGGGTTCGACCGGAGTGGCGCAGACCTGGATCTTATTAGTCACCCCGCGCACGCCCGGTAGATGCGCGACCGCGCGTTCGGCGTCGGCCCGCTCGCTGTAATAATCGACTTCGCCTTCGAGCGTCACCAAGCCGTTCGATACGGTCGAATGAATTTGATCGGAGGGGACGAGAACGTCCCATTCGAGCGCGAGACGAATGGCTCGCGCAATCTCCGAGTCGGTTCGCCGCAGGCTTCCCGTCACTTTTACCTCGATGTCATTGGCGACATCGAGCACGCCGGGGACCCTGTGCGCGGCCTTCTGCGCGGCCAGTTTCTTCGCATAGCTGTCAACCGTCCCGGTCAGCGTGATGACCCCTTTCTTTACAGTCACGCCGATGTCGCTCTGTTTGAGACGCGAATCCCAGTCGAGTTGAAATAGCGCTTCACTCTGGATCTCTTCATCTGATTTGTAAGTCATATGTTCCTCCTTGCTGTCAGCCTACGATTTGCTCGCGCTGCAAACCATTTTTCCGCCCGTTGGCGCCAAACGCCGGTTTGAGAGGGCGCGCGATAAGCGCCGGGCACGGGGCCTGGCGCAACACCCTGTCGGTATTCGACCCGAACAGAGCGCGCATCGCGAATCCCGCCCCGTGAACGCCCATACAGATCAGGTCGATCTCGTTCTCTTCGGCGTAGCTTAGAATCTCGCGGTAGGGCTGCCCGCACTTGACCGCCTGGACGACTTTGCGCCACAGATAAGCTTCGTCCGGGATCGATCGCTGTAGCGCCCGCGCCACGCGATGGAAATCGGATTCCACTCCCGGCGGCAGATCGGCGGCGACTGGCGCAAGAGCGACCGGCAATACGTGCAGCAAGTGCAGCTCCGTTTGATATTCCTGGGCCAGTGAAATCGCCAGTTGCAGGGCCAGCTCGGACTCGATTGAAAAGTCTTGCGCGACCAAAATCTTGCGCAGGTCGATGTCACACGAAGTCAATCCTGCCCACTCGCGTTCGTCAGGATGCGTGACGAGGACGGGGCACGGGGCCGTGCGACAGACGGCTTCCGTGACGGAACCGAGGATCGCAGCCGCTACGGGACGCCGCCGCGAGCGCATCACGATCAGGTCGATGCGGCGCTCCGCCGCCGTCTTGACGATCGCCTCGCAGGGATTGCCCTCGATGACGATCCCCTCGAAATCGGCGGGCGGACAATGGCCTACGCCCGTCCATCGCCTGACGCAGGACTCGACGCGCTCTCTGAATTTCTCGCGCATTGTCCCGTCAACAGGCGCCGTCGCTTCCGCGCAATGACAGACGGTCAATTTAGCTTCGTATGCGGCGGCCAGGGCGACCGCATAACGCAACGCCGCGTCGGATTCCGGCGAGAGGTCAGTGGGACAAAGAATGTGTTTTAAGCCAATCATATAATTCAAGTCAGGGCCAGCCCGACACCTCCTGAATGGCGTATCAGCAACGGGCGTGCCTGAGGCCGCCACAGGCCAGTTTTACGGGGAATCAATGAATTCAGGCCGATGAGATATGGATTCTTGCTCGCGCGATTGGGATATTTCCGCAGCGGCTGGGCGATATTTCATAGCGAGAAAACTTATCCGCCAGTTGAGGCCATAAACTGGACGATGTTTGCATTTGGATCCGGGCTTATTTGAACTGGACAGAGCGCTGGCGAAGTAAGGGATAATGCCGCAAACATTGCGTAAAGTCGCCCACCCATTAGCGCGAAACTCCGCAGCGGTGGCCGATCATCCTCCGTATCTCCTTGTAACTCCATCCGCATTTCAACGGCACAAAGCTTGCTGAATTTGAGTTCAGCAAGCGACACATAACCATCGAAATGGAGGTATTCGTTATCGAGGTCAAAGTCAAATAACCAATCTGAATAACAAGGCGCAGACGGATATAACACGGCTGTCGCCTTCGATCCGGCCGCAGCAATTATTCAGTGGCCGCTGCGGCCGGATCTTTTACGTTTACCTACCTGCGCCAACGGCCTGACGACATTTCCAGCCGATCCAAAGCTACTTCGCGATTTCGGAATTTTCCGCTAAGGGGGGGCGTAAGATTCCTCAATTTGATCCATCTCCAAACCTCGGGCCCGCTTTTTATTGAGGCACGCTCATTGCTCAGAAATATTCACGAGTGGGTTCTGAAGAGAGGCGCTCAAGAAAGGGACTCCAAAGGAGTGAATAATGTCTGAACAAAACTTTCCGAAATATCGCCAGCGTCTCAATCTGCTGATGAAGAGGTTGTCGAAAGAGCTGGCAGGCCCCGTGTCAGGCTTCGCGCAACTTCGCCGCGAGTCGCTGGCCGACGGCGCGTTGAGCCGGAAGAGCAAGGAATTGATCGCGCTCGGCGTGGCGATCGCCGCTCGCTGCGACGCCTGCATCGCCTATCACGTTCACGACGCGTTGCGCGCCGGGGCGACCAGGCCGGAGATCGTCGAGACTATCGGCGTCGCGATGATGATGGGCGGCG
>DATCXQ010000197.1:0-3199 GCA_036565725.1 Blastocatellia bacterium | reverse complement strand
CCTGCCGTAGCTAAGGCTACTCCGGAAATCAAGCGCTGAGTCGTACAACTCCTGACTATTACACTCGGACAAATGATTACTTCGTAACACATAGCGACGGAAGCATAACTTATCCGAGCCTCCTCAGCAGGCCATCATCATTTCTGATACACAACCGTGCGCTTTAGTGGTTTCGGCGGTCATTAACTGTTCTCTCCTGGCGGCTCAATCGGGCCATACCATTCGGCTGAAGCCATATCCTCGCGGCGGCTGATTGCGTCGGTCCCGACGTAATAAATATCGAAATCTCTGTCAAGCCATACTACGCGCGGGTGCGGATAGGCTCCGCGACCGCGATCCTTGCCCTCATTGGTGACAAAATTTCTGATCCAGTAAAAGCCGGACTTCGTCGGCCAATTAGTTGTCCAAGTCATTTCTTCTTCGCCCCTTCTTTGCTGTCTTCGGCGGTCGGCCTCGTTTCCGGCCCCTCGGTAAGTCTTCAAGATCAGACTCTGGGATTTGCCAATCGCGGCAGAACTTTTGAGCGTTCGGAAATCGCGGGTGGCCTTCCTCGTTCAGCCAAACACGCATGCTGGCCGGACTGACACCTAATATTTTCGCCGCCTCGATTGTCGTCAACATTTTCTCTACAGGTTTAGTCATACGCGAGCGCGGACGGCTTTACAAGAGCGCGCTCGCGGACCTGAGCGATGACGAGAACGTGCGCGGGATGTCATGTGAGACCAGGCGCTCCGTCTATGAGCGGTCACTTGATCCGGAGGCGACGGAGCGCGCCGGAAAGCTCTCCTCCGGCTCGATCCACGTCGAACGCCAGATCGAGGCGATACGAGGGGACGCTTACGCGGCGCTGCGATCGATCCCTGAGTATCGAGCCTTGAAGGCAAGCGATCAGAAGGTGGTGCGGGACCTGGTGAATGAGGAACTGGAGCGCTTCAATGCGAAGGCGGCGAGCATGAACAGGCGGGGAGAAATCAAAAAAGGAAAGCAGGCGCGGGTCCCGGACTGGACGCCGGCGGATTTGGCGAAGGCGGCGCTGGAGGCGAGGCAGTAGGGAGTTTGCAAAATTTGCAAAGCGGAAGGCCGACCGGGAAGGGATTCCTGGCCGGCCTTTCTTTGCATATAATCTCCCCAAGAAGAAAGATCCGGACCACAATTCGACTGATCCTGCAGAGACAGAAGAATTTTAAAGAAGACTGTCAATCTTGGTTGCCGAGCGGACACCAACGATCTATAGCCGGTCAGCAGTTAATGCCGGCCGGCTTTTTCCATTTCTGGCGTAACTTGACGCCGGCGGAGTTAGCCAGGCAAGCGTTTTCCAGGCGCCAAGGACTGTAACGGCTGGTCGGCAAGAGCAAGCTGAGGCAAGACCGATAAGAGATCTCAGGATGCTTTCGCGACTCGCGCTCTAATCGAGGCCGCATCATCGCCGATTTCGGCGAGCGGCGTATCCAATTCGCGCTCGAACATTCTTCAAACACCGCCATCACTAGGAGGACCATCTTATGTCACAAAAGCTGGATCGCAGAGGCTTTTTAGCCGGCGCTGCTGCAACGGGGCTTTTTACCGCCGAATCATACGTCCGTATCGTCGGCGCGAACGATCGCATTCAGATGGCGATCGTCGGCGCGGGCGGACGCGGACGCCACGTGATGAATTCGTTCCTGGAAGTCTCCGACAAGGTTGAATTCATCGCCGTCGCGGACGTGTATGAACCGCGCCAGAATGAAGCGTTGAAACTATGTCGCGCCGGCGCCAGGGCAGCCTTCGATTACCGCGAAGCGCTCGACAACAAAGAGGTCGTCGCCGTCTTGAACGCCACGCCCGACCATTGGCATGCTGCGGTTCTGATTGATTCGGTCAAAGCCGACAAGGACGTTTACACGGAGAAGCCGTTTTCGCTCTCGATCGAGGAAGGCGCGCGTATGGTCAAGGCCGTGCGCGCAACCAGACAGATCGTCCAGGTCGGGATGCAACGGCGCAGCGCTGAGGCCGTGCGCGGCGCGAAAAAACTCGTTGACGACGGCGTGTTGGGCGAAGTGATTCTGGCTCGCGCCCAATGGTACTGGAACCGCAAGCCGATGCCGGAGAAAATGCGACTGGAAGGCAAACTTGATTGGGAACGCTTCCAGGCGACGGCGCGCAAGAAACATGCGCTAGATGAGCGGCGCTATTTCCACTGGCGCAATTTCATCGATTACAACGGCGGCCACCTGACCGATCAGGGCACTCATTTAATGGACGTCATCCAATGGTTCTGCAACGGTGGCAAACCGCCCGTCTCCGCAGTCTGCCAGGGCGCCGTGATGCAGCACAAAGGCGGCGACGCGCCCGACACCTTCAGCGCCGTTTACGAATACCCGTCATTTATGGCGACCTGGACCCTGTGTTACAGCAATTCATATCACGACGGCTGGCAGATTATTTTGCAGGGACGTAAGGCGACGATGGAGCTGGATGACGATGGCTATCGCGTTTATCCCGAACCCTGGACCGGGACGAACAACGCCCCGCGACCGATCCACGAGTACAGGGGAGGGATTCCGGTCGAACCGCACGTCGAGAATTTCCTGGCTTGCGTCAGTTCGCGTCAGGAACCGAACGCGCCCGTCGAAGTAGGTCACAACGCCGTAACGGGCCCGCACCTGGCGAATCTGGCGATGTGGCGGAAACGGCGGATAGTGTTGAGTGCAGACGGCGAGACGACGTCAAATATCTGACAGAGAAGCGCGCATTTCAGGGCGCCAATGCGCCGCGGGTCAACGAGAGCCCGGCGCGTTCAGCGCCCGATTGCCATTTACCACAGTTTTTCTGAAACCTTCCGGCGCTTGATTCTCGGTAGTGCTGCAAATGTAAGGCTAAAAGGTTGAATAAAGTCGAGAGACTCTCTGTAATAGAGAAGCGCTAACAATCTCATTACGAGGAGCCATCTCAATGAAAAACCTTAGCTGCCCACAGTGTGGATTGTCGCACATCAAACGAAACGACTAGGTTGTGTTGCAAAAAACGGATGTCTCGTATCAATGATGGTAGACTGTCCCGATCCTGAATCTTCGTCGGAGGTCTTGTCCATAGTAAAAAGTCCATCTTACGAATGAAGACAGCTTTTATTGATTGTGCCGAAGCCAATTTCCTCTTCGTAGTTGCGATTTGTATCGTACTCAGCTGATGGCCGGTTTGTAATGAGTCATAAGAGTCCCTT
>DATCXQ010000180.1:0-9911 GCA_036565725.1 Blastocatellia bacterium | reverse complement strand
GCGAGAGCGGCCACTCAACCAGGTAGCCGCTACGAAGCGGTTGTCCAGGGCGCCGGCGCCGCTGACACTCTGCCGGCGATCCAGTCGGCCGGCGTCTCTCGGGGCAAGTTTGTCTGGGCGCCAGGGAACCAGTTAAATCTCAACATATCGAACTTCGACCAAGCAGTCTACGACCTGCTCCTCGTGACCAGCGTGTACTTCTTGCAGTGTGTCCAGGCCACTGGTCTTGCCGCGCTCGCCGCGGCGTCGGTCGGCGACGCCGACTGGGCGCGCGCCGCCGTGCGTTCCAATGCCATGACCGTGCCTTACGGCGGCAGCTACGGCGTTGGCCTTTTTGACGGGACCGGTCAGATGCCGACCTTCACGACGCTATAGCGTTCGATCAATGGTCGTGACAGGGCTTGCCCGGGCAGGGCGCCAGGATGATGTGGTGAAAAGCAATTCGCCTTGTCACGGCCATTGATATGGATGCTATCGCCAGGAAGGCCCATGGACATTTGACGCCAGCCCTACCCGCTGAGATTTGAACGTGGGGAAAACCTTCTCAAGGTTTTGATTGCCCATTACGCCGACCAGAACTTCAGCCAGTACGGAGCGATAATCACAGACAACCTTCAATCCTTCAGGACCGAGCAGCGATTCAGTATTCACGCTCAGACCGGGCGCGATCAGGTCGGGTTTGGCGCCATGAATCTTTCCGCCGTTGATCTGCGAGCCAATGGCCATCATCGCGAAGCCTCTCCCGTGATCTGTGCCAAACGAGCTGTTTTCGTAAACTCTGCGGCCGAATTCCGTCATCACGATCACCGTGACGCGGTCGCGCTCACGATTCAGATCGGCGTCGAAAGCGGCAAGCCCGCGCGCCAGCAGGTCAATCTGTTCAGCCTGCAATCCGCCGGTCGAGCCCTGAAAGAAATGCGTGTCCCATCCGCCGAGGTCAATGCAGGCGGCTTCAAGCCCGATGCGGGCTTTGACCAAACGAGCGATCTCGCGCAAACCGGCGCCGAAATCATCGTCGGGGTAGACCGCGTTGTTCTCTGCGTTGTATGGCTTGTTTCTGAGCGCTTCGACCCTGTCGAGCAGATCGAGCGTCGAGCGTCCGGGCGCGGCAAGCAACCCAACCTCCGCGCCGTACATTGACGAGAGAGCTTTGGAGACGGCAAGCATGTTGTTCGACGGAACGTTGATTTGAATTTCATCGAGCGATCTCATCGCGCTGGCGGAAGGCGCGCCTCGCAGCGATTCGGGGATCGTCGGGCCAATGGCCACCGCCGAGAGCGGCGTCATCTTTTTGCCCGCGCGCGAACGCAGATGGCGGCCGAGCCAGCCTCCGGCGACGCTGCGGCCTTGCGATTCGCCATGCTCCATTTGATCCTGCGCCTCGAAATGCGACCCGCTGGCGTTGTCCGAACCGACGCCTTGCGCAATGCCCAGCCTTCCCTCTTTGAACAGAGGCAGCAGCGGTCGCAGCTTCGGATGAAACGCGTAATAGTCATCGAGCCGGATCGCTGCGTCTTTCGTTTCTTCGTCGCCATTCGGCGGCGGGATTGAAATCGTCGGGCGAAGTTTGTAATAGCGATCATCGCCGTAAGGCGCGATCAGGTTGAGCGTATCAGCGCCGCCTCGCAGGAAAACGCAAACCAGCGTTCGCTCGCCCGCGTCGGGTAAAGCCGATTCGTGACCGATGGTCACTTGCCGAAGAAAACCGCGTCGTGTGGTCAGGCTCATGCTCAACGCCTCACCCCGGGAGCGCAGGCGGCCTCGCCTTCGCTCCCGGGGCCATTCAGTAGCTTTGAAACGCAGGCGAAGCAAGAATCAATCCAAGCATCTCGGCCTTGCGTTCGTCCGTGTCAATTCCCTGGCTCGCCGCGTAATTGTTCAACGCTTTCAACTCGGCCTCCGTCCCCGCCCGCCCGATGAAATGCGGCAACAATTGCGCCGGACCGGAGGCCCCGATCGCGTTTATCAAACGCTGCGGCTCGACTTGCGCTGACGGAATCTGATTCGCCGCGATCGCCAGAGCGAAATTCCATCGCCACAGCAGCGTGCCAAGCCACGGCGTGGCCTCATCCGGATAACCGTCCGGCGTGGGATGTTGAAACGGCGCCTGCCCCATCCGCAGCAGATATTCAATGAGCGGCTTGTGGGCGTGCGTATCGGCGCCCGTAGCGCGCAGGCAACTGGCGATAAAATGAAATGGCCGTTTGAATTTGAGCCCGCGCGAGGCTTTGAATTCGCCTGAATGAAGAACCTCGCGCAACATCGCCTTGATGTCCCCGCCGGTTTCAGTGAAGACTTTGGCCGCGCGATCGACCAACGTCACGGGCGGTTGGTCCGAAACCAGTTTTTGCGCGAGTTTCGTCGCGATGTGACGCGCGGTCGAAGGATGATCGCAGACGATCTCGACCACGCGATCTAAATCTCTCTCTCCGCCGCCTGCCGGGATCCGATGCCCGAGCACAGACTTCTCGCCGTCGTCGTGCGACGCGGGCTCGAAATAAACCGTGCCTTTGCGCCATTTCGTTCGCAATCGCCATCCGGTCAAACAGCGCGCGGCTTCGTAAACATCGGCTTGCGTGTAACCACCGCTAACGCCCAACGTGTGCAGTTCCAGCAGCTCGCGCGCGTAGTTTTCATTCGGGATGTCCTCGGGTCCGGCCTTCTTGTTCTCCTTGCCGTCGAGATAAACAAGCATCGCGGGCGAGAGGGCCGAGGCGCGAATCAAGTCGCGAAATTTGCCGAGCGTATGCGCCCGAATGACCGAACGATCGTCGTAAGGTTTGAGGTAGATCGAGTCGCCTTTTTCGAGATTGATGTTCAGATGATCGGTCCAGAATCCGACCATCACCTCGAAGAGCTGTCGCCGGCTGTAGACCGCGCGCAGCAGCGTGTGGCGTGTAATCTCTTCACGCAACACCGGCTTTTTGTATTCGTAACAGGTTCCAGGTTCGTGATGCAGAGTTTCAAACCTTCGCGCCCGCAGGTCGCACAACGCGTCGTCAATCTTTTCGGGCGCGAGCTGCTCTTCGATCCAGGCTTCGGCGGTCATTGCCCGGACACGATCCAGATCGCCCGGCCACACGCCATACGAAGCCCGCGAGAGCAAATGGAACGTAGGATCAATCTCCGATCCGCCGGCCACGCTGACGCGTTCGGGGATTGTCTGGCCAAACTCTTTTGTGACGCTGCTGATGACGCGCTCGCATCCAACGAGGGCTGGAGGCAACGAAAAAACGCCGCCCGCCACAGCCGCCACTTTCATCCATTCGCGCCGCGTAGTCGTCATTGCTCTGCTCCGAATGTGGACGCCGCTCCCAGTTCGGATGTCTCAACGGGGGACGCAAGCGCATGTCCAGACCGAACTCGTGACCCCGTTAACGCCTGCAGCAGCGAGAGCAGATTCGCGCCGCAGCCGATTATCACCGCCGCCGGCAAGATCACGAACCATCCAAGGATCGGTAATAAAGAAGCCAATCCGAGCGCAACGCCTCCACGCAACGTCGC
Source organism: Blastocatellia bacterium (assembly GCA_036565725.1). GTDB lineage: Bacteria > Acidobacteriota > Blastocatellia > RBC074 > RBC074 > JAJVID01. Next base: position 6,407 of record DATCXQ010000180.1, on the reverse strand, counting down.
TCGCCAAGGTCGCTGAGAATCTACATCTCCGGAATGCCCGGCCAATCTTTCTCCAACAACGGTGACCAATCCGGCTACGCCGCAATTCGCGATCATCAGATAGAGACAGACCGTCGCCACAGCCGCGATCTTTCCCGCCGGGCCTAAATTGCCTAACACAGCCGCCGCAAAGATCATCACGGCGGTGAGCGGCAAACCCGCGAGGAAAGGTTTGATCAAGCCCTTGCTGCAAACCGCGGCGGCCTTAGTCACCGCGCGCGGCCACAGCCCACGGCACAATATCCACAGTCCCGGAAAGGCCAACAACAGTCCCAGGATCACGAAAAAGATCGCCATCGTATCGGCCATCAACATGGCAAACCCCTCCCACTAAATTTTGATTGATATCGTCAGCGATTTGACATTGTGATGAACGGATTCATGAATGAAAAAGTTCAGACAGGATGATGGGTGAAAATGATAGAAAGGATCGGATCATCGCCGACGCTTTGGTATCGAAATGCCCTCGGAGTACGGAAAATTCGAGACAAATGACGCAGTGCTAAAGATTCGCCGGGCCGGTACTGGCGATGTCGACGCCATCGTTCACATCTACGTCGACTCTTGGAATGCCGGCTTCGGTCCACGGATGCCGGCTATAGAAGCAGACGCTGCTAGTATCGGCAGATGGCAGATGGCTCTGGCGGAGTCTTGCATTATCGGCTGGTGGCTCGCCGAACGAGGCGACGACGTTGTCGGTTTCGTCGGGATCGGTCCCAGTCGTGATCCGATTGATCCGAACCTTGGTGAGATCGATACAATCGCAGTCGATCCGGTGGCAAATTGGGGGGTCATGGCGTGACATATCGCAAGGTGAGCTTTATCAAGCGCGGCTCATCCGGCCCGGCGGCGACGCGAAAAATGGTTTGCGGCCCCGGTTCGTCCTGTGTCAGCCGGCGTGTCGCATCCGCGCCGGCCTCGCGCTCGCCCCTGGTCCAGGTCTTACCGCCGACGTTCGCCCTTTCAAACATCGCCGCCGTTGCGCCCCAGAGTCGCTCCCATTTCGTCACCAATTCATCGGTCAATTTCAGCGGCTCAGCGCCGATCGTAAGCTCTGTAAGCGGCTGAGGAGTAATTATCGCGATCAACTGTTCACCAGTCTGATCCATCCGGCCTCGAAGCATCGTGAAGAAGTTCGGGCGGTCTTCCTGCGCGGGGATTTCGATTAACCGTCCGGCCGCGACCTGATTGTCGCCATTGCGCGTGCGCGTGGTCGGAAAGATCAACAACGGCTCGCCCAATCGCCCGTCGGCGTATTGCTCGCGATTGATCACATAAAGATAACCCGCCTGCTGCGATTCAAAACTCATCCTGATCTTTTCGCCGATGCGTAAAGGTCTGCCCGCTTCCACGCGCTCCGGAATCCATTCGACGACTCCGCCTTCTTCCTGAACAACGATGCGCTCACCGACCTCCGCCGCCGTCGCGCGGCGCAACCGCCAAATCGTAAGGCCGAGTTGCGTCGCCGGCGACGTCCGGCTCATCCTCGCGGATCCGACGCTCACGCGGCGATACTTGACGCGTTTGCGTCGAACGGCGGACGACTTGACCGGACGCGCCTTGATGAACTCTTCCGGAACAATGTCACGTTCGAGACGGTGGGCGCCCTGAGGCTGGGCGAATAGGGACAGGCACAGAATGAATTGCAGAAGGTTCACTATCATATGCGACGCTCCGACATGATAATCGAAATCTGGAGGCGAATTGGCTCAAGACTATTTCCATTCGCCCTGCAAAACGAACGTGGCCCAGTAGTATGGCGCTCGCCATTGCCCCTGTCTCCACATCTCTACCTGGGCCATTCGGAGGGCGGCCGCCGGACGTTGATTCCCTTTCAACATCTTCCGATAGAACCTCGCCATCAGTTCCGATGTCGCCTGGTCATTGACGTTCCACAAACTGACCACGACGCGGGCCGCCCCCGAGTACATGAATCCCCGCGTCAATCCGATTAGACCTTCGCCTTTGACCGCCCTACCCAGGCCCGTTTGGCACCCGCTGAGCGTGACCAGTTCGACGGGCAACTTGAGATTGTAGACGTCGTTCGCGCGCAAAAATCCGTCTTGGGGCTGTCCTCCCTCGTCCACCATCGAGAGCGCCAGCGCCGAAAGCCCCGGCCGTTCGCTGTCGAGCAGGCCGTGCGTTGCGAAGTGCAGGTAACGATAACGACCGAGCTCGGGGTCGAGCGCGGCGCCCCGGCTGGCTTTGAAGCCGGTCGCCTTGAAAGTCGCCTCGGCTGGGGCGAGCGCCAGAATCCTGTCGGCCTCTCGCCGGGTGAAAGGCAGGCGCGGGAGTTTGCGCGACAGACCGCCGAACGCTTCTTCCGATAGATGTTCTATACTGCGCGACGCGGGCTGCGACTCCTGAGTCGCCGTCGCAGGCCGTTTGGCAGTCCTTCCAAGTCGCTCATCTTCGACATGAAAAACCGGGTCGGCCAACACCGCCAACAGCTTTGGCGCGATTGGACGCCCCGCCATCTCGCGCCTCTGCGTAGCGATTACCGAAGCCGAAGGCAGAATCACGATCTCATGATCGACGATCAAGGGATTGCGGATTGCGGATTGCGGATTGCGGATTTGTTTTCTCTCCTGGCCCCCCGCTCTCCCGCTCTCTCCCTCTCCCCCTCTCCCCCTCTCTGGCGACGGCAGCGCGGCGAAGGCGAGGTAATGCAGCGCGCCGTCGGGAACGATGACCAGTCGCTTGTCGCCGAATTGACCGGCGGCAGGATCGAGAATCATCCCACTCAATTGTTTTGCCGCTTCGGGCAATCTGGCGTCGGCTTCGGCGATGCGCCGGCGGCGCTGAGGCGGAGTCTCGCCTTCTACGGCCAGGCTGCGCGCCGTCAAATGTAGGCGGAACCGCTCGGCGGCAAGTTCGATCTGTTCCCGCTTCGGCAATTCATAAGTCTTCAGCGTCCGGTTGGTGATCGCCCAGAGCCAGCTCCGCTCATCGCCCAGCTTGTATTCGAGCAACAACGTGTCATCGTCCAGTTGTTGTTGGATCTCCGCCAGCGTGAGCGGCTGCGGCTGAACCAGAGCGTCGTAATGCGGATTGTCTTTGCGGATCGCCGCCCGGACCATCTCGAATTCATTTTCCAGCTGGCTGATCTCCTGTTTGAGCGGGGCCAATTGGGGAGAGTTCGCGCCCAGTTCCAGTTGGCGCCTGGCCTTTGCGCTGATCTGTTTCGTCAAGTCGCGCTCACGTTTGAGCAGCGCCGCGTCCACGCCCTCCCGAACATCGACGCGGGATTCGACCAGCAATTCGAGCAGGCTGCGCGCCCGCGCGCGTTCGCTCGCCTGCACGGCTAGCGCTTCAAAGCCTTCCGCCGGACGCGCCTGATGCAACCGCATTAGCGCGTCAATCTGGAGTTCGTAGAACTTCTGCGTCGAACCGAAATAGGAAGCCCGCAGTCGCTGGCTGCGGACATCCGCGCGCGTTCGCTCGGCGAGTGTGATGGCGGACTCGATCCACCGGAGGGCGGCGGCGAAGTCGCCGCGGACGCTTTCAACCACGGCGAGGCCATAAAGCGTCTGGGCCTCGCCGCTCCTGGCGCCTCCATCGCGAAAGAAATTCAGCGCCTGATTCAAATAGTTACTCGCCAGCGGCAGATCGCCTAAGGAAGCGTGGACCATTCCCAGTCCGCGCAACGCGACAGCTTCTCTCCAACGGTCATCTGTGGTTCGCAGAAGTAGAAGAGCTTGATCGTAGTGTTCCACCGCCTTTCCCGGATCAGATGAAGCAAGCAGACCCCCCATCAGTAAAAGCACGTATCCTTCACCCAAGCTATCTCTTCCTTCCTGCCAGAGTTTCTGCGATTGCCGATAGCATTCCAACGCCTTTTGCGGGGCATTCGTTCTCGCGTGCGCATATCCCAAATTCATCAGCGTCGAAGCTTCCTCGTTTCGGTCTCCAATCACTCTCCACTCTGCAATCGCTCGCTCGTAATATTCCATCGCCTTTCGCGATTCGCTCAACTGCTCGTATGTAAAACCCAGGTTATTGAGAGACCTTGCCTCCCCTCGCCGGTCTCCGCCAGCCTGGTAGAGCTCCAAAGCGCGATTGTGATGCTCCAGCGCCTTCTGCCATTCACCTACGATCTCGTAACCCCCTCCGATGTTTTGCAGAGTGTCCGCCATCTGTCGGCGATCACCCAGCCTCTGCCAAAACCGTAGCGATCGGTCATAATGTTCCATCGCTGTTTGCGCTTCACCGAGCGCCGCATATGCTGCGCCCAAATTTAAGAGCGCTCGCGCTTCAAGGTAGGTATCGTTGAGGGATCTCCACTTCATGAGCGCTCGGTCGTAATATTCAAGTGATTTTCGCGGCTCACCCAGCGAGGTGTGTAGATTGGCAATATAGGTTTCCGCTATCGTTACTTCTCGCGCCTCTCCAGTTTCCATTACTAATTGCCTGGCCTGGCTATAGTATGAAAGCGATTGCTGCAATTGGCCTAGCCGCCGATGAATGAGCGCAAGGTAGTAGAGCGCATGCGCTGTCATCAATTTGTCGCCCAAGGCCTGCCATTGCCCCAACGCCTTCTCGAATTGCCGGATCGCTTGGGTTTGAGCTTCCGCAGTTGGCTTGGCGCTCAACCGCCCTCCCTCGCTATAAGCCTGCTGAGCCTCGATCCATTGGCGATCCTGCTCAGTGGCGATTCCAACGATCTCGATCCTCACTTCATACCGTCCTGCCGGCGCGCTTTTGCTCGATGAACGAATCTCCACACGATAACTCTCAGCCTGCTCCGCAATGACCGAGGCGATTTCCGGCCCCTGTGTGCTGTTCAAACTATCCATCTCGGCCAGTTCTCGGCCCTTGAAGGTGGAGATTATTATTGTGACATCTATTCCTTGCTGATCTACAACTACACGCAGCCGTTGACCGGGGGCGAGAGTGAGTTGAAAAGCGTGAGCCTCGCCGCCCGACAATTGGCGCCCCATGGTCTTGCCGGCTTCCAATGTCGGAAGGGTCTCCTGGCTGACGCCAGTTTGATCCCCATCAACCGTGACTGGCCACACCAGCGCGGTTAGCAGAAGGCAAAGAGCAATCACAGAGCGCGCACGTCGGCGGTAAAAGCGGGGTTCACTTGGGGGAGTCATGATAGCGTCTCATTTTGAATGTTTGTCCGGTGGCTCGATGGGGTTTTTGGACGTCCAGGTTACATTGTCCCCATCACCGCGCAGCGGGCGCCGTTTCGCTTTGTCATGTGGGGGAGGATCCGGGACAAATTGCGCCGGGACTCCGCCAGTCCCCAAAAGCACTTTCTCACCATTCACCACCTCACAAAATCCATCGAACTTGAAATGGAAATTGTCATCATTAACCGGGTCGAAATCCTGGGTTGCTCCCAAAATATGAAAGTGGATCGCTCCATCCTCGAAATGGACGTATAAAGGAAAGGGGTTGTTGGCGACTCTTTTGACGTCCCCACCGAATTGTATTGCGCCTATGAATCTTGGATCCGCGCCTTCAGTCTCTATGAGATTGATAAGCCCCATATCCCACTTAGAACCGTCCTGACCCTCAACCCAGGCTTGAATAATCCATTGCCCTGCCGGAAAGTCTGCGCATAGATGCTCTGACTTTTTGCTCTTTTCTTTATGCATAATTTTCCTCCGAAGATCCCTGGGCGAGCATCGCTTCCAGCGCGCTTGGGCTTCCTCAGGCGGTCTTTGATCGAAGCAAAGCGCGTTCGAAGCGATGCTTGCCCAGGGGCGATGTTAATTGTTCTTACGCAGGCTGCGATTCTGCTCGTGCAGAGTAGCTTTGGTTAAACAGAGTCGCGCCTCAATTTGATGGCTTGTCCAAATGGGCGGTGAAGTGGTTCGGATGCCCAGAGCGCATCCCTCTCATTTTCGCCCGCTCTGTTCCATTGCGACCCGAAGCTTTCCGTGACTTTGGATGTCCCGGTTAAAAAATGCGGGACCAGCAGATCATATCTCCCTTCAAAAACGAACTATGGTTTTCCTTCAAGATTAGAGTGACAGGTTCAAGCGGACTGGCGCATTCCGCCATTTGACGGTCTCATGTCCGTCACTTCCACACCCGTAGTACGAGAGTTCATCTCGAATCAGATCATACAAACCAACAGATTGCGGTAAGCGGTGTGTCAACTCGATGAGGCTGGCCAGGACATCACCCCGCCCTCTGACGACGGTCTGTCGGGCGCTCTCGTCACTTTGGGTCATAATTTTGTCGGCGGCGCGCATGGCGAGCCATTCCCTGATGGAATCGCGCTTGATCGTGTCGCTGACGACGCCTTGATCAACGGGATTGACCTTGTCCTTGATCGCTTCAAGCGGCTGAGCGGCGAGCGCCGCCCAGACGACCCAGAGCTTTTCGACTCCGGTGCGCTCGGAGAAGACGTA
>DATCXQ010000175.1:0-12620 GCA_036565725.1 Blastocatellia bacterium | reverse complement strand
CCTGCCGTTGGCCGAGCGGATACACGGAAAAAGATGTCGCCGCGCGTTTTGCGGCGTTCAACGACGAACAGATCAGTGTGGCAGGCGACACGGTCATCACCTACTCGCACTTTTTGCCGCGCATCGATTTGATGCCGGCGTTCATTCCGTGCGTACACAAGCTTCTCTATCCGATCCTGGGTTCCACTCGCCTGGAGAGCCAGTTGCGGAAGCTCAACCCGATCATTCATGTCTACGGACATAGCCACGTTAACCGCCACGTGAAGATCGACGGCGTCTCATATATCAACAATGCTTTCGGCTATCCGTACGAAGCATGGATAACGTCGAAGAGCCTGACGTGCATCCATGAGTATTAACATGAACCGGATCATCCCACTCACGCCCGCCGAGATTCATTTGTGGCTCGCATTTTACGATGAAATAACTGAACAACGCCTGCATTCGGCATATCGGGAACTGCTCAGCCCCGCGGAGAAGGAGCAGGAGTCGCGTTTTTATTTCGCCATGGATCGGCGCCGTTATCTGATTACGCGGGCTTTGACGCGAACCGTATTGTCGCGCTACGCGCCCGTCTATCCCAAGGAGTGGGTCTTTTCTGCGAATGCCTATGGCCGCCCCGAGATCGTCAATGCGCAGGCAGGGGAGGGAGGTTTGTCATTCAATATTTCGCACACGCGCAGCCTGATCGTCTTAGGGGTGACGAGAGGTCGAGCATTAGGCGTGGACGTCGAGAATTTCCGCGTGCGAGAGGCGCCGATTGATGTTGCGGATCGCTTTTTCGCGCCGCGAGAAGTCGCGGCGCTTGCCGCCGCGCCGCCGCCGCGACAGCAATATCGATTCTTTGAATACTGGACCTTCAAGGAAGCCTACATCAAGGCGCGTGGCATGGGTCTGTCCCTGCCGCTTGACAGGTTCAGCTTTCATTACCCCAATGATCGCACGGTCGAGCTGGCGATTCATCCTGAGTTGGCTGACGAGCCGGCGCGCTGGCAGCTCTGGCAGTTCCGGCCGAGGCAGGAATATCTGGTGGCGATATGCGCCGAACGAGTCGGCTCGCTATCTTCGAGCCCGATAGTTCGGCAGACGGTTCCGCTGCTGAGCGAAAAAACATTCGACCCCGAATTCCTGCGGGTTTCAGACGCGCGCGCCGCCGCAGGCGCCATCCACCTGGGTATTGATCATCGTTTCGGCCGCTAAGACCAACCAGAGAGGAAAAATGTAAGACGGAAAAATGGCAGTTCTTATTTTTCCCTCTCACATTTTTCCTCTCTGGCGCCCAAAACATGGACTCAGAGCATACGTTTCCTCATCAGCCAGGGCGTTACGCAATTCGGCGAAATGGGGCCGGGAAATGTAAAGATGTCACGTCACTAGCGATGTGGTCGTTGAAATAGCCCCCACCTGAAAACCGTTATAACAATAGGAGAATCATATGATTGCTTTTGTGTTCCCTGGTCAAGGTTCACAGAAACGTGGCATGGGCGCTGGTTTGTTCGATGAAGTGCGTCAATATGCCGAAGTCGAGATGGAAGTGGATGCGATTCTCGGCTATTCATTGCGCGAGCGGTGTCTGGAAGATCCGGATAATCGCTTGAAAGAAACCGAGTTCACCCAGCCCTGTCTCTATGTGGTCAATGCGCTGCATTACTACAAGGCTGTTAATCAGGGCGCGCGCGCCGATTACTTGGCGGGTCACAGTTTGGGCGAATACAACGCATTGCTTGCGGCAGGCGTCTTTGATTTTCTGACAGGACTGCGACTGGCGCAGAGGCGCGGCGAGCTGATGTCGCGCGCGAAGAATGGTGGCATGGCGGCGGTGATCGGTTTGGGCGCCGGTGTGGTCGCGGGGGTGATCGAAGAAAGCCGACTGGCGGGGATCGATATCGCCAACTTCAATACGCCGTCGCAAACGGTTGTGTCGGGTCCGATCGAGGATATCAGGCGCGCGGGGCCCCTCTTCGAAAATGCGGGCGCAAGAGTATATATGCCTCTGCAGGTCAGCGCCGCCTTTCATTCGCGGTATATGGCGGAATCCGCGAGAGCGTTCGATGATTTTCTGGCGCCGTTCTCTTTCGCCGCGCCCAAAATTCCCGTCATCGCCAATGCGACCGCCCGCCCTTATCCGACCGACAACGCGTCGGAGTCAGTCAGGTCGCTGTTGACGCAGCAGATCACGCATTCGGTGCGATGGACCGGGAGCATCCATTTCCTCATCGACAAGGGCGTCACCGAGTTCACCGAAATTGGGTCGGGAAATGTCCTAACCAAAATGATACAGCAAATTCAGCAGCAAAAAGCCGCCTGAAGTTCTCCCACCGCCGACGTTAGCGCCTGAACCCATCACTTTTAAGAAAGGACCGTATGGTTACGACAACGCCGCGTCGCTCATTCTTCATGCAATATCGTCCGGAGGACTTTCCGCTTTATCTGCTGGGGCTCGCGCTGGCAGGCGCGCTGATTTTCCCTGCGCTTCCCCACCCTGGCGCACAGGTGTTGCTGGTCTGCGGTCTTGTATACCTCTCCGGGTTTTTTCTGATCCGACACGGCGCGAAATTCGAGCCGAGCGTCGTTCGCGTCGTCCTCGAGGGAGTGGCGCGCTATCCGGCAGTTCTGGCGCGCAACTGGAAGACCGGCCGCGCCATCATCATTCCCACCGCCGTCTTCTTCTTCCTCGCTCTTACGGTAGAACACTTCCTGCGTCCTGCTCTCGCCGGGACGAAATGGCTCGACCCCTTTCCGTGGCAATGGGTCGTTTGGGTGGCCTTCGTGATCGTGACGGCGTTTCGGGTGGCAATCCTGATTGCGCATCTGCTTCGAGCTTCTGTGGTTCGCGAGGTGCTGGAAAGCTCGACGCAAAAGAAGGCAATCGCGCAATTTTCGATCCAGCAGCATATCTTTCATGCTTTTGTTACCGGCATGGTGGCGCACCTCTCATTGGTCGCGCCCGCCGTTTTGTTCTACAGGTGGACCAGCCCATCGATCCTGCGCGAAGGGTTGCTCATTGCCGGGTTCTTATTGTATAGAGCGATCGCCCGTCCCTTGGAAAAGCGCAACCTCATCGAGAAATCGGGCCTCATCCACCACCACCTGTTCTACGACAATCATAGGCTGGCCCATCGGTCGCGATTTTTCTTTACCGTCTTCCATGGTCATCACCACGATGCGATTCCCTCCGCACTGATCGGATCCGCCGGCGGAACGGGATTCCTCGAGAACGTCGACCGTACGCTCATGTGGCTCGACCCCTTGAACAGCATCGTGGTCCAGCAATTCAACTGGATGTATTCGATCGCCTTCGACATGGTCGTTCATCAATACATCCCCGGAGTGTTTCCTCCCGCCAAAGTGACCGTGATCGGGAGGGCTCACCATGTCACCCACCACTTTGGCAGCGCTCTCCCCCTGGGGATGATTTATGATGCCTATATCGAGGCTAACGATATGAACAACGGCTACAAGCCGGACAACCCCGTGACCCGCTGGTTCCTCGCTGAGGTGGAGCGGCGGGAGGGGGTCGCCCCCGAGCTTGGCAAGAAGTTCCTGTCACTCAACGACTACTTCGCTTCCAGGGCGCCTTCTACGTCCCCTTCTACACCCATGGACGCCAAAGCAGATCCTGCGGCGGTCACGAAGTAGGGTCTTCAACCCGCCCCAGCGCCTAGGACTCCAGGTGGGCGACACGGGACAAGAAAACCGACTATGATTCATCAGAAATCACTTCAAGACTTGGCCGAGTCTTATCTCAAATCTCTCATTTCCGAGGTGGTGGCGTCGTTGAGCCCGGACTTCGACTCGCTTACGCCGTTCGGCGAGCTGGGTATCGATTCGTTCTATGTGCTAAAGATAATCAGAAAGTTGGAATCCGACTTCGGCACGTTGCCCAAGAGCCTCTTGTTCGAGAATTTCAACATCGATGATTTGGCCAATTACTTTGTCGGCAAACATGAGCAGACTCTTTGCGCCATGTTTGCGAAAGAATTGCAGGACGCCGATTCTGTCGCCCATACCAACGGCCGGCGACTAAAACCGGTCGAAGTCCTTGAAGACGCCAAACCGTCGGCGGCGAGCCGTGCAAATACAATCGCCGGCCAATCATCGCCCATTCGCATACTGGAAAAGGACGCCTACGCGCACCCTGAATTGCAGGAACTCGTCCAAAGGCTTTTTGACCGCTTCAAGGTAGAGGGCTGCGTGTCGCGCGGAACCCGAAAGATTGCGCCGAATCTATTTATCGGCGGCGCAGGACGCGGCTATTTCAACTATGGGCGCAGCAAGAATATTATCCTGGTGTACAGTTATACTGGTCCACGAGATTATTTGCCTGCTCTTCTGGAGGAGATGTACCGGTATTGCGAGACCAACAATTTCCAGCTCAACATCATCACTGACGAAGAAATTCAGCCGATCAACGGCGTGCCCTTTTCTGCTACGCCGTTTGGTGTATTGCAACGCGTCATAAATCTCAAGGAGTTCTCCCTTGAAGGCGGAGCGATGCGCCGGTTGCGTTACCAGGTATCCAAGTTCCAGAAATCCGGCGTATGCAAAACGGGGGAGTATCAGTGCGGTTCCGATCAAGCGACAGACAAGAAAATCGTCGACGTCATCGAGAAATGGCGCGCAGCGAGAACTATGGTCAACCCGCTGGTTCACGACGTTAAAGCGGAAATCCTTGCCGGCGCGCTCGGCCCCGAACACAGGCTTTTCCTCACCTATCTCGACAATGTCTTGCAGAATGCCATCCTCATTACTGCAATGTCTGCTGAGGAAAACGGTTATTTGATGGATATGGAATTCTATCATCCGGATATGCCCCTGGGAGGATTAGAGTTTGCGATTGCGCATATTATCGAAGTTCTCGCGGCAGAAGGACACGATGTGTTGAGCCTGGGCGGAACCTACGGCTGCAAGCTCGAGTCTTGCGTCAATGCGGATCCGGAGGCCGATAGGATTTTGGATGACTTGCGGGCGCAGAATATCTTCAACGACGCGGGCAACCTTCAATTCAAAAATAAGTTCCGCCCTGAAACCAGGGCAATATACCTGTGCCGTCCCGTAGGGAGCGGTAATCCCGACAATGTCATCGACATCATCATGATGATTGCCGATCCTCTGAAGATGCTGACGTCGGATGAAGAAAACCATAACTTCGGCAAAGCGCTGTGTGACGTCGCGACGTTCGTGGAAGAGCCGGCGGCGCGTCGATCAACGTCTTCAGAATGCGCCCAGGCGAGTTGTGAGCGACTGGTGATTGAAGGGAATGAGCGATCACGCATCTTATCGGATTTCGGCTTCAATCCGCTCAATATCCCGCCCCAGCGCGTCGAGTTCGATCTGAAGACGGACTCCTGGGCTCAACTGGAGACGCCTGCGATACAGGCTCACGTAAGGCGTCTGCGTTCGCAACTGCAGCGGCCTGCGAGTGTCGATGAGAGTTTGAGAGCTATCTTTCCTTTCGCCCATTTTGTCCTCACCGAGTCCGGGCAGGCGGCCGAGAACGTGCTGTTCAAAGCGTGGCCGAAGAAAGGGATCGCGCTCCAGAATCTGCTCTTTCCCAGCACAATCTTTCATGAGATCGACAAAGGCTTCACCCCCAGGGAGGCGCCCCATCCGGAGGTCTTCCGCCTGAATTCACGGGAACAGTACAAAGGCGACATGGCGTGGGATGAGTTCGAGGCGCAAGTGGCGCAGGATCCTTCCGCAATCGCCCTGGTTTGTATCGAGGTGAATAACAATGCCTCAGGCGGGTATCCCGTTTCCATTCGGCATCTCAGGGATGTGAAAGCCCTGCTCGCCGAACATTCCATCCCTCTCGTGATCGACGGCACGCGGGTTGTGGAAAATGCGCAGTTCCTGATCGAACAAGAAAAGGAATATGCGGGGAAGAGTCTATGGGCGATGGCGCGAGAAATATTTTCCTACGCCGACGTGGTCATCGGCAGCCTGACCAAGGATTTTTGCGTGAACAAGGGCGGACTCATCGCCACTAATGACGACAAGCTGTTTCAGAGACTTCAGGAGCTCGTTTGTGAAGAAGGTGGCGGCATCGATCTGATTGACAGGAAACTCATCGCGCTTTCATTACAGAATCGAAAGCAGATCGAGGCCTGGGTGTTGCGCAGAATGGAAGACGCCCGCCGGATCTGGCGGGCGCTCGTCGAGCGCAAGGCGCCGGTCGCGCAGCCAGCAGGAGGCCACGCGGTTCTGATCGACGTTAAACAGATTCCGGAATTCAAGGATTTCAGGTATCCGGTCGCGTCATTCCTGGCCTGGATGTATTTGAACACCGGGATTCGCGCGAGCGCGCACAGCGTGGGAATGCAAAAGCAGACTCCCATCAATGGCCTCGTCCGTCTGGCCGTCCCCGTCGGCCTGGAGCGTGGCCAGATCGACAGCGTGATCGAAAGGCTCGTCCATTTATTCGACAAAAAGGCGAACATTCCCGAAATCGTCATGGAGAGCGAGGCGCCCCGGCCGCTTGGTGTGGTCTATGCGAACTACAAACTGATAAAGTATCACAACGCGTCAGGCAGCGTTCGGTCTCGAACGGATTCCACAGCAGCCGCTTCACCAGACAATATTCCGGTCACAGAGCGCACAGAGAGCGCCGAGGACGCTGGCTCTGTGCGCTCTGTGACCTCTGTGACTACTCTTGATCCATCTGCAAACCGCTATGAGAGGTCGCGTCAAACACAGGATATCGCCATCATAGGGATGGCCGGCCGTTATCCCAAAGCGAAGAACCTCGGCGAACTGTGGGACAACCTGGCTGCGGGCAGGGGTTGCATCGAGGAGATTCCCGCCGAGCGTTATGAACGGCGTCTGCGGCATGGGAGCTTTGAGAGGTACCGCGGCGGTTTCATTGACGACGTGGATAAGTTCGACTCGTTGTTCTTCAATATTTCTCCCCGGGAAGCGGAAATGCTGGATCCTCAAGAGAGGCTGTTTCTCGAGGTGGCCTGGGAGGCGATCGAGGACGCCGGATACTACCCCGAGACCCTGGCCCAGGAAGACGAGTCGCGGAACATCGGCGTATTTGTCGGCGCGGTATGGGCGATGTATCAAATGCTTGGCGTCGAGGAGAGGCACGTCGGCAATAAGACGGTCCCCAACTCTTTTCTCTGGAGCATCGCAAACCGCGTTTCCTACTGTTTCAATCTCTCCGGCCCTAGCCTGACGATCGATACGGCGTGTTCCTCCAGCCTGACGGCCATTTATCTGGCCTGTGAGGCGATCTATGCGGGCGAGTGTTCCGCCGCAATCGTCGGCGGCGTGAACCTGGACCTGCATCAGGCCAAATTCGATATCAATTGGGCCGGGGGCGCGCTGTCGGCTGACGGCGTATGCCGCAGCTTTGGAAAGGATGCGAATGGGTATGTGGCCGGAGAAGGCGTTGGCGCGCTCTTTCTGAAGCCCCTGGACAGGGCGGCGCAGGACGGCGACAACATCTATGGGGTGATCAAGAGCGCCGTCGTCAACCACGGCGGGCGGACCAGCGGGTACACTGTTCCAAATCCGAAAGCGCAATCAGCGCTGATTCTGTCGGCGCTCGAAAAGGCGAATATCGATGCGCGAAGCATCGGTTATATCGAGGCGCACGGCACAGGCACCGCCCTGGGCGATCCGGTCGAGGTCGTCGGGCTAGGCAATGCGTTCAAGTCATACGCCGTGGAAAATCAAACCTGCGCCATCGGCTCGATCAAGAGCAATATAGGCCACCTGGAGGCGGCGGCAGGGGTTGTCAGCGTATCAAAAGCGCTTCTGCAGATGAAGCATCGCCGGCTTGCGCCTTCCTTGCATTGCTCCGAACTGAACGAGTTCATCGATTTTCCGGATACCCCTTTCTACGTTGTACAACGTCTGGAAGAGTGGAAAAACAAGGAGGTGGATGGCGTGCGGCTTCCCCTCCGCGCGGGAGTCAGCTCTTTCGGCGCCGGCGGATCAAACGCGCACGTCATTCTCGAGCATTACGAGCCTGTGCGACGGGCGGAAGGAGAACCGGCTCGATCTGAAGATCTGGTCTTCCCTCTATCCGCCAGGAATGAGGACCAGTTGCAGCAGGCGGCCATCCGCCTGAGGGAATTCCTCCAACAGAACCGTGTAAATCTGGTTGACGTCGCCTATACGCTGCAACACGGGCGGAAGTCATTCGAGCATCGCCTCGCCATCGCGGCCAGGACAGCAGAGGAGTTGATTGACAGGCTGACCTGCTTCATTGACGGAAAACGCACTGAGGATATCGCAACCGGCCACGTGAAGGGGGGCGAAGGCGTTACACGATTGCTCAGCCGGCGGGAGAAGCAGGAATTCATCCGGCTGGTTTCGGAGGGCCGGGACCCTCGCAGGATCGCCGGACTGTGGGCTGAAGGGCTGCTCACAGACTGGCAGGGATTTCAGTCTCAAGGCTTGGGAAAGAGAATCTCTTTGCCGACCTATTCCTTCGCCGACAAGCGACACTGGGCCTGTGATAAATCCCCGATTCGCTTCGTCGGGCGCCCAGCGGAGGGCATCAGCGCGAGCATCAGCCCGCTAATCGATGCCAATGAATCGACATTCGAGCGACAGATCTTCAAAAAGATGTTTGACGAGCGGGACTTTTTCATCCATGACCACCGCGTATCGGAGATCCCAACGCTGCCCGGCGTCGCCTATCTCGAATTGGCGCGGAAAGCCGGCGAGCTCGCCGCCGGCAGGAAGGTGCAAAAAATCCGCAATATTCTCTGGGTAAGCCCGATTGCGATCCAAAACTCGATACCCAAAGAGGTCTTCATTGAACTCAAGCCCACCCAAACCACGGTTCGGTTTGAAGTCTTCAGCCACGACGAAAAGGGCGCCAAAACGCTTCATTCACAGGGCACGCTTCTGTACGCCACCCAGCAGGAAGCCGTCGCCGCAGCCGAATACATCGATCTCGAGAGCGTCCGGGCGAGATGCGCGAAAGTTACCGACGGCGAGAAGGCCTATCCCCTGTTCAAGTCGTTCGGCTTGAATTTGGGCCCCAGCTTTCAGACGCTTCGGGACGTATACAAAAATGACCATGAGACCTTGGGAGTTCTGAGGCTACCGGAGTTTCGTCACGGGGACCTCGAAAGCTTGGTTCTTCATCCTTCCCTTGTCGATGGTTCTCTACAGGCCGGAATGGCCGCGCAGCTCGGCGACCAGGTCGGCGAGATGTTCGTGCCCTATTCCATCGGCGAAGTCGAAATTCTGCACCCACTTCAACCCGACTGCTTCAGCTATGTGACAGAGTCGAAAGAGGACAAGAAAGACAAAAGCCAGAAGTCGCGCGTCCTGAAAAGCGACGTGCTGATTGTCGACCAGGAGGGAAAGGTCCTCGTAAAAATTCGCGAATCGACAGGCGTGCCCCTGCGAGAACTTCATAAGAAAGCGGGACAGAGCGCAGACGGCTTTTCCACGCTCTACTATTCATACGAATGGGAGAAAGCCGCGCCGGCCGTGGGGAAGGCGGAGCAAGACAGCCCCGCCGCCGTGGTGTTTTTCGACGCTGAAGAAACATTGCGTGATCTTTATCGGCAGCGGCTGAGGGCGGCCGGAACGAATTCTGACCAGGTCATTCTGGTCCGGCCCGGCGAAAGTTTTCAGGATCTGGGCGAGGAGTCTTACACCGTCAATCCGCGAGACAAGGATGACTTCGGCCGTCTGTTCGACGTCATGATCGAGAAACAATGCGCGATAGAAAACATCTGCTTCGCCTGGCAGGCACACGAGGTCGATCTGGGTGACGAGAAGTGTGTGAACGAGTCTCTGGAAAGAGGCGTTTACTCTTTCCTATTCCTCTGCCAGTCCCTTATCCAGCGCAAACTCGACAGTAAAGTCCAACTGCTCTACCTCTATTCAGGAAGCGATGACGGGCCGCAGGAGCCGCACAATGAAGCGATGGGCGGCTTTGTCAACGCGCTGCGCCTGGAGCATCCCAAGCTGCTCTGCAAAACGCTCGAAGTTCGCCAGGCTCGCGCCGGCCACGAGGGGATTCTCGACGCGGTGTCGGCGGATTTGCGCGCCCGCACGCCGGATGCGACTGCCGTTCGTTATAAGGCTCAAGAGCGGTACATCAGGAAGCTCAGGGCGTTTAACCTCGAAGAGGCCGCAGGCTCGCATTCTTCCCAAGATACGGGCCAAGGTGTAGGCATAAGAGAAAAGGGCGTCTATCTGATTACGGGAGGGGCGGGTGGACTGGGCCTCATTTTCGCGGAGTTTTTGGCGAAAGAGTACAAGGCGAGACTGATACTCACCGGTCGATCCAAGCTGTCAGTAGAACGTGAGGCCAGGTTGGACGAGCTCAGAAAGTCTGGCGCAGAGTCGCTTTACCTGCCCGCCGACGTCTCGAACTATGAAGACGTCAAGAAGCTGGTCGAAGAGAGCAGGTCCCGTTTTGGAGAGATCAATGGAATCATTCACTCCGCCGGCGTCATCAGGGACTCGTTGGTCAGGAATAAAACGCCGGAGGAAATGAGCGCAGTCTTTGCGCCGAAGGTTTTCGGGACGCTTCATCTGGACGAAGCGACCAAAGACGAACGTCTGGACTTCTTTGTCACATTTTCCTCGCTCGCCGCCGTCGCCGGCAATGCCGGGCAATGCGACTATAGCTTCGCCAATCACTTCATGGACTCGTTTGTGGCCGGGCGCGAACTCCTTCGAGCCAAAGGAGCGAGATCCGGGAAAACGTTGAGCATCAATTGGGCGTTGTGGGCTGACGGGGGAATGAAGGTCGACGAGCAGACCGAGCTTTACCTCAAGAAAACCGTTGGAATGAAGCCCCTGGGCATAGCGACGGGGCTTGAAGCGTTTGTTCAAGGTCTTGCTTCACAAAGATCCCAATTCGCCGTGCTCGAAGGCGTTCAGGAGAAGGTTGAGCTGGCGTGGGGGCTGAAAAAGAGAGAGTCGGCGCCTGCCGCGCCTGCGTCTTCCAATCAAGCCGCGACCGCGCCGATTGCCGACAACGGAGACGGAGATATTCTGGCGCGGTTGCAGAACGACTTATCGCAAATCGTGATGGAATTCCTGAAGCTCGACGCCGGCGATGCCTCGACGGATAAGATCTTACTGGATCTTGGCTTCGACTCGATTGGCCTGATGACGTTTGCTAACGCGATCAACGATAAGTATCAAATGGACATCACGCCCGTCCTGTTCTTTGATTATCCAACGATAGACGAGATTGCGAAGCATCTCATTGTGGAGCGGAAGGATGACCTTCTGCGATTCTATCGTGGTTCCGCTCCCGCCGCCGCAAGCGTCACGCCGGCGCCGGGGCGACACGCTGAGACTGGAGGCGCTGAAACTCGCCGGGAAGGAACATTCGAGATCAGCAAGGGCTGGGATCCTACCACGCTGGATCGGGAAGTAACGCTTTTAGCTTCCGGCCGAGGTTTATCTCCGGAGCTTCGCTTTGTGAACATGCCCATTGCGATCGTCGGCGCAAGCGGCGTCATGCCGCAATCCGAGGACCTGGATGAGTTCTGGGAGAACTTAAAGAACTCGAGAGATCTGATCACGGTTATCCCGCCGGATCGGTGGCGGTGGGAGGACTATTACGGAGATCCCCTCAAGGAGGCGAATAAGTCGAACTCCAAGTGGGGAGGGTTCATGAAGGAGGTCGACAAATTCGATCCGCTGTTCTTCGGCATCTCTCCGAGAGAAGCGGAGATGATGGATCCGCAGCAGCGAATCTTCCTGGAACACGTATGGAAGGCGATTGAGGATTCCGGGCACAAGGTCTCCGATCTGGCTGGCACGCGAACCGGAGTGTTCGTGGGCGTCGCCACGAACGATTATGTCGACATGATGAATGGCCGTGGCATCGCGCTGGATGGGTATTCGGCCTCGGGAAATTCCCATTCGGTCCTGGCCAATCGTGTTTCATTCCTGCTCAATTTGCGCGGACCCAGCGCGCCCATCGACACGGCTTGTTCCAGCTCGTTGGTCGCCATGCATCGGGCCATCGAATCGATCCACACGGGAAGCTGTGGGATGGCGATCGTGGGAGGCGTGCAGGTCATGCTGAGTCCGGCCGCCTACATTTCGTTCGGCATGGCCGGAATGTTGAGCGGCGACGGTAAATGCAAGACCTTTGACAAGCGGGCCAATGGATATGTGAGAGGAGAGGGTTGCGGGGCGGTTTTCCTCAAACCCTTGGCGGCCGCCGAGGCCGATGGGAATCATATCTATGCGGTCATCAAGGCGACGGCGGAAAATCACGGCGGGCGCGTGACAGCGCTGACTGCGCCGAATTCATTCGCTCAAACGGAACTCCTCATCGAGGCGTATGAAAAGGCGCAAATCGACCCCACGACCGTCGGGTATATCGAATGCCACGGCACTGGAACGAGTCTGGGGGACCCCATCGAAATCCAGTCGCTGAGCAAGGCCTTTGCCGAATTATACAAGAGGCGCAACAGGGCTCCCGCGACGGCTTCCCACTGTGGTTTGGCTTCGGTCAAGACCAATATCGGCCACCTGGAGACCGGCGCCGGCATTGCGGGCGTGCTCAAGGCATTGCTCGCCATCAAGCACAAGCAGATCCCCGCGAACATCCATCTGGAAGAGGTCAACCCCTACATCAATCTCAGGGGGACTCCCTTCTATATAGCGAACAAGCT
>DATCXQ010000174.1:0-8103 GCA_036565725.1 Blastocatellia bacterium | reverse complement strand
CTCGCCTCTCTCTATTTCGCAACCCATCTCGAGCCGAAGCCGAAGGCGCTGGTCTATATGGACGTCAACCCACACATCCCCGACGATCAGGTGGAATATTTTCGTCAGCGCGCCGACTCCGTCGCCCGCGTTTTTCCGTCATTGAGCGGCGCGCTCAGGGGAATGCGTCAGGTGGACGACACCGTGCCGGATGAAGCCTTTCTTTCATTCATCGAAGCCGGGATGCGTAAAAGCGCCGACGGCTTCCGGTTCGCGCTCGATCCCGAAACGTATCGGAGTTGGCGCCCCGCGGAAATGTGGAAAGCGGTCGAGAAGATTCCGTGTCCGATGCTGATTCTGCGCGCTGAACACAGCGTCGTGATGTCGCGGTCTACGGCGGAATCAATGATGCGTAAAGCGCCGAACGCCCGGCTGAAGGAAATCGGCGGCGCCGGGCATTTCCTGATGTTGGGAAAACCGGCGGAAGTGGCGAATGAGATTCGCGGCTTTTTGGAAGAGGTAGGGCCGTGAGAGATTTGGTTACCTACAGCGGTTTTCATGTGGATGAATAGCCACAGAGATCACAGAGATCACAGAGAAATCATGAACTCCTTGATTGCTTTCCGTGCCCTCTGTGTCCTCTGTGTCCTCTTTGGCTAACCGTCTTCATATACCTGAAAATCGGTATAAATGAATGAATGGAGGGTCCCATGACCAGGTTTCGCATTGCGCCATTGTTGACCGCGCTCGCGCTCATCACGACCGGCGCCGGCGCGACTCAGAAAGGAGCCGCAGAATTACTGACAAAAGTCGATCATCTCGTCTATGCCACACCCGACTTGAATCGCGGCGTCGAGGAAATCGAGAAGATCCTGGGGGTTCGAGCTACTCCAGGTGGTCAACACCCGGGGCGTGGAACGCGAAACGCCCTGATCACACTGGGTCCGGCAATCTATCTGGAAATCATCGCGCCTGACCCGGAGCAGCCGCCTCCCAAAACACCACGCCCCTTCGGGATCGACGGGCTGAAGGCGTCGAGGCTCGTCGCGTGGGCGGCCAAGGGCAGTGATCTCGAGCGTCTGAGGGATGAAGCCGCGCGCAAGGGGGCGCGCCTCGGTGAAGTAATGTCCGGGAGTCGGCGGCGGACGGACGGGGTTCTCCTGTCGTGGCGCTATACCGATCCACAGACGGTCTTGGCTGACGGACTTGTCCCATTTTTCATTGACTGGGGACAGTCGCCCCATCCCGCTCGTACGGCGGCGCAGGGCGCCTCGCTGATCGCCCTGCGCGCGGAACACCCCGACGCGCAACGCGTTCAGCGCTTATTAAACGAACTCGGACTCGATCTTCCCGTGCAATCGGGGACGACGCCTGCGCTCGTTGCGCTCATTGACAGCCCGCGTGGCCGCGTGGAGTTGCGATAGGTAAACGGCGTACTGAAATGCGCATACGGATCAGTACCGCGAGCGGTAGCGAGCGGGCTGCGCTTTTGGTCGCGCTCGCTACCGCTCGCGGTACTGATCCAGCGAGCCCTCCCGCATACGTAATCGCAAGCTGATCTAGGTTTCCAGTTTCACCGTGGGCGTGGTGTTGGGAAAAATCTTCTCCACACTCGCCCGCTTGGGCATGCTATAGGCGTTCACCGGCTGTGAGCGGTTGACCCACAACGTGTAATACAGGTGATCGGCGCGCGGGTCATCGGTGTTGGGATGTAGCAGGATGGTCAGCCCCAGACTGTTGAGTTGCAACCACGGCACGATGATCGGCAACAGGTCGTTGGTGAAGCCGAAATAAAAGGACGGGGTTACGTGAGGGCCGCGCGGTTCCAGGTTCCAATTGCCCAATTCCACAGGGAAGCGCTCGACGGACCACTTTCGCACCAGCGCGGCCTTCTCGTAGGTGTCCTCGTCGAAATAGAAATGCGCATGGTAGCTCTTGATGTCGGTGTAAGGGCGCGGCGATTTCGGCAGGCCATTCTCCTCTCCCGGCCGCACGCTCCGCGGCCGGGGCGTCGGCTCCTTGTAGGTTTCGTATCCCCACGGGCTCTTCCCCACGTCAGGCGGGGGCACAATCGGCTTGAAGCTGAGACTGCCGGGATTGAGCGCTTCCTGACCCGGCGCCAGGATGTTTCCGGCCATGACGCCAGCAGCCGTTAGGCCGGCATTGACGATGAGCTTGCGGCGCGGCGGCGAAAGCAGATCGGCCCACTCCTGATCTTCCGCCGTGTTGTAAACGATTCTTTCTTCGTCGGACATGATTATCTCCTTTACTGTTACGTCTCCGATTGTTTTCGCTTGCCAAATAATGTTTTCACCCGCGAATGTTCCCTATCTTCAACTTGACATTCTCCCACCGCCAAACGCTTCGCGTTATGGCGGGGGATTCCTACGCTGAGCGCCGTCGCTCATTTCTCGTAGGCGTTACTTTCCGGGCGTCCGACCCGGTAGCTTTTAGCAACTTCAGCAGGTATTGGCCAGCTTTCTTGATATTTATCGCCGCGTTTATGTCTGGGTCGTGATGGGCGTCGCATGCCGGACAGTCCCATTCTCGTACCGACAGCGGCAATTCTTCCAACAGATACCCACACGACGAACACAACTTCGACGACGGAAAGTACCTGTCCAATGGAAGGTAGGTTCTGCCGTACCATTTCGCCTTGTATTCAAGTTCCCGGAATATTTCGCCGAACGCCGCGTCCGCAATATGTTTGGCTAAATCAGGACAAGCAACATTCAGACATTTGTTTTGCCACAGAGACACAGAGACACAGAGACACAGAGGAAAAGAGAAAAAGAGATTGTCGGGAAAGCCTTTTTCTCTTTCTGCTCTGTGTCTCTGTGTCTCTGTGGCCATTTCTCCTGTCCTAAAGTTTGTTGGCCTGATTTAGATTGTGATTCTGAATCATCCCAGCCACGTTCAGTCCTTCGACAAAGATCGCTTGGTTCTCGCGGATGATCTTCGTCGTGAATTTCTGAAGCGTGTCTCTTCGGGCATCGCCGATTTTAGCGTGCAGCCTGGCTACTTTATGTCTGGCTTTCCTGCGATTATTGCTCCCCTTGACCTTGCGCGACACCTGACGCTGAAGCATCTTCAATCGCTTTTCACACTTGACGAGTGGGCGAGGATTTTCGAGTTTCTCTCCGTCGCTGGTCGTAGCCAGCGTCTTAATGCCTACGTCTATGCCAGTTTCAGCTTGGGCCTTTTTGAGATGCTTAACGTCAGTTTCAACGAGGATGCTGACAAAATAGCGTCCGCTAGTATCCCGGCTGACAGTCAGATTGACGATTTTCGCATCTTCGGGAAGCAGGCGGCTCCAGGAGATATTGAGATGTTCAGATTGCCTGGCGAGAGTGATGCGGCCGTCTCTATACGTGAAAGCATTGGTGGCATAGCGCGCCGATTGACGCGCTCGTCTTGATTTGAATTTCGGATATTGCGCTCGCTTCTCGAAGAAATTCTTAAAGGCCGTATCCAGATTCAGCAACGATTGTTGAAGAACAACCGAACTGACTTCGGAAAGAAAGGCTTTCTCAGGCTCTTTCTTCCATTCTGTGAGTTTGGATGCAGTCTCGTGATAGCCCACGGTTTTCTTCTCCTGCTGCCAGGACTTGCTGCGAAATTCTAAAGCCTGATTGTACACATAACGAGCGCAGCCCAAGGTCCTGACTAGTTGAGCAGTTTGCTCATCAGAGGGAAAGAATCTGTATTTGAAGGCCTTTTGGACTATCACGGAGATATTTTACATTATATCAGTGAACTTTTTGCGCGCAGTTAATCGTGGGCGAAGCGCCCACGATGCCAAATTCATCTCCATCCAAGCTGACGCTATGGATGGAGTATTCTTTGGCGGATTTAGATAACCCCAAATTGATCTCTTCTCCAGATCAACGTCCACAAAAATTTTACCCCTCATTGAATTCCTGATATCCGGGAAGCCGAATCTAGAGCGGTTATCAGGTAAGGGTACGGATTTATTCTTCGTCGCGGAGCGACGAAAAAGCGCCTATCTGGGAACGCAAAAGATTTGGGTTAATGACAATCCTCACGATGGAAGTGGCTAAACGGCGCCGGTCGGTTTTTGTGTGAGCTTCCAACATTCTTCCGCGATGGCCCATTCTTCCCGCGCCCGAATCACCAGGACGCGGACCCGCGAATCATGAGCGGCGACATCCTGGTCGTCGGAAACTTGCGCGTTGGCCGTCTCATCCAGTTTGAGGCCGAGAAACTCCAATTTGCCGCATGCCGCGCTCCGCACTTCGGGGGAGTTTTCTCCGACTCCCGCTGTGAACACGAGCGCGTCGATTCCCCCCAACACGGCGACCATCGCGCCGATGCCCGCCTGCAGCCGATGCGTGTAGATGTCGAACGCCAGCCTCGCTCGCGGATGGCCTTGTTTCATGGCGGCCAGAATTTCGCGCATGTCGCCGGAGACGCCGGAGATTCCGAACAGCCCCGACTTCTGGTTCAGCATTTCATCGATATCGTGGGCTTGAAGCCGGCCTTGACGCATCAGGTAGGTCAGAATTCCGGGGTCCACGGAACCCGAGCGGGAGCCCATCATCAGGCCTTCTAGTGGCGTGAATCCCATCGTGGTGTCGACGCTGCGTCCTTCAATGATCGCCGCCAGAGAGCAACCGGCGCCGAGGTGGCAAGTCACCAGCTTGAGGGACGCCAGGTCGCGGCGCAGGAGTTTGGCGGCGCGCGCAGCGCAATATTGATGATTGACGCCGTGGAATCCGTAGCGGCGAATGCCGTTCTCGAACCATTCATATGGGCCTGGATAGACGATCGCGGACGGCGGCATTCTCCGATGGAACCCGGTATCGAACACGGCGACCTGGGGGACATCGCCCAGAAGCTTCTCGATGATCTCCATGCCTTCCAACTCGGCGCCGGTGTGCAGAGGCGCTAACTCGGAAGCGGCTGCGATCGCCGACTTCACCCCGGGCGTGATCAGAATCGGTTCTTTGTAACGCGGGCCGCCATGAACGACGCGATGCCCCACGACGTCGATCTCCGAGGCGGAAACGAGGGCCCGCGTCTCGCCGTCCCAGGCGGCGCTCAGTAAACGCTCCACCGCCTGCGCGCGCGACGGCGCCTTGACCCTGTCCTGTCGCGAGACTCCGCCAGAGTTCTTAATCACCACCATCGCGTCTTCGCCTTGCCATTCGATCTTGCCTTCCCACAGGCGATCCGGCGGATCTGCGGGAAGAGTATCGCCGATCTCGTAGAGGCAGGTCTTCTGGCTGCTGGAACCCGAATTGAGCGCGAGTATTTTCATTTCTCAGTACGGCCAGGCCCAATTCTTCACTTCCGGCATGTCGTCGCCGTGTTCGCGCACATACTGTTTGTGCTCGACCAGCTTGTCGCGCAGGAACTGCTTGAAGTGCGCGCCGAGGCGCCGCAATCGTGGCACGCGATCCACAACGTCGCCCGCGAGATGGTAGCGATCTAGGTCATTCATCACGGTCATGTCGAACGGGGTCGTGGTCGTGCCCTCTTCCTTGTAGCCTCGGACGTGCAAGTTGTCGTGTCCGGCGCGGCGGTAAGTCAGCCGGTGAATCAGCCAGGGATATCCGTGATAAGCGAAGATGATCGGCTTGTCGGCGCCGAACATCGAATCGAAATCGCGATCCGAAAGGCCGTGAGGGTGTTCGGTGGAGGGTTGAAGCGTCATCAAATCCACCACGTTGACGACTCGAATCTTGATGTCCGGGAAATGTCGGCGGAGAAGGTCGACGGCGGCCAAAGTCTCCAGCGTAGGGACGTCTCCCGCGCAGGCCATCACCACGTCCGGCTCGACGCCCTGGTCGTTACTGGCCCAGGACCAGACGCCGATCCCCAGTGTGCAGTGCTCGATGGCCGCATCCATGTCGAGCCATTGCAGCTCCGGCTGCTTGCCGGCGACTATCACGTTCACATAATGACGGCTGCGCAAACAATGGTCGGCGACCGATAGCAAACAATTCGCGTCCGGCGGCAAGTAGACGCGGATGATGTCCGCCTTCTTGTTCATCACGAAATCAATGAAACCGGGGTCCTGGTGGCTGAAGCCGTTGTGGTCCTGACGCCAGACGTGAGAGGTCAGCAAATAGTTTAGCGACGAGATCGGTCGCCGCCAGGGAATGTCTCGACTGGTCTTGAGCCATTTTGCATGCTGATTGAACATCGAATCCACGATATGAATGAAGGCCTCGTAGCAGGAAAAAAATCCATGACGCCCGGTCAGCAGATACCCCTCCAGCCAGCCCTGGCACATGTGCTCACTCAAGACTTCCATGACGCGCCCGCCCGGCGAGAGGTTCTCATCCGTGGGCAGAAGCGGCTCCATCCATACCTTGCCCGTGGCTTGATACAAAGCGTCGAGCCGGTTTGACTCGGTCTCATCAGGACCGAAGACCCGGAAATTCCCGGCGCCCCGGTTCAGTTTCATCACGTCGCGCAAAAACGCGCCCAGGACTCTGGTGGATTCAGCGGTTTCCGCGCCCGGCTTGGCCACGGGAACGGCGTAGGTCCGGAAGTCTGGCATCACCAGATCTTTCAGCAGCAGGCCGCCATTCGCGTGCGGATTCGCCCCCATTCGCCGATCCCCCTTCGGCGCGAGTTCCGCCAGTTCCGGAATCAGCTTTCCGCCATCGTCGAACAACTCTTCGGTCCGGTAACTCTTCATCCATTCTTCGAGAATCTTCAGATGTTCCGGCTTGTGCGCGAGGTCGGCGACCGGGACCTGGTGGGCGCGCCACGTCCCTTCGACCGGTTTGCCGTCAACGAATTTCGGCCCTGTCCAACCCTTCGGGCTACGCAGAATGATCATGGGCCAGACGGGAAACGCGCTCGATCCTTTTGAGCGGGCTTCGTTCTGGATGGCGTGGATCTCTTCGATGACCGTATCAAGCGTCGCCGCCATCGCTTGATGCATTGCTTCCGGTTCGTCTCCTTCCACAAAATAAGGCTTGTGTCCGTATCCCGTGAAAAGTTGAATCAATTTGTCGTCGTTGAGGCGACCTGGGACCGTCGGGTTCGCAATCTTGTAGCCGTTCAGGTGGAGTATGGGAAGCACGGCCCCGTCCCGCTCGGGATTCAGAAACTTGTTGGAATGCCAACTTGTGGCCAGAGGCCCCGTCTCGCTCTCGCCGTCGCCGACCACGCAGCAGGCCAACAAATCTGGATTGTCGAAGACCGCGCCGTAGGCATGCGCCAGGGAATAACCCAGTTCCCCGCCCTCGTGGATTGAGCCTGGAGTCTCCGGGGCGGCGTGGCTGGGGATTCCGCCTGGAAAAGAGAATTGCTTAAAGAGCCTTCTCATGCCTTCTTCATTCTGTTGTATGTTGGGATAAAGCTCCGTGTAGGTTCCCTCCAAATAGGTGTTCGCCACCATGCCCGGCCCGCCGTGTCCGGGGCCGCAGATATAGATCACGTTCAGGTCATACTTCTTGATCACCCGGTTGAAGTGAACATAGATGAAGTTTAGTCCGGGAGTCGTCCCCCAATGCCCCAGCAGGCGGGGCTTGACGTGTTCGAGTTTAAGCGGCTCGCGCAGCAGCGGGTTGGCGTAGAGGTAAATCTGCCCTACGGAAAGATAATTCGCCGCGCGCCAGTAAGCGTTCATCTTGCGCAATTCTTCCGTAGAGAGCGGATGGGAAGCGACAGAGAGTTTTGCGGAATCCGCGGACGCCGCCGGGGTCATAGAAGTTTCTTTCATTTTATCCTCACTGTGATCTGCATGCTCTCGACGCGGTTGCGATTCCAGAACGGCTCCAGGAACGAATTCGCAAACCGGATAAACGCCTATAAGATCGAGCTTCTGTACGCGCTGAAAATCTCCGACATTGAAGAATCCTAGCGCCATGCGTTCGAATATGTCAGTACATGGCCGCACAGAGGAAGGAATTTCCGGCAGGACTGGGCCTAAAGCCCTTGTCATTTCACCCTACGGATTTATTCTTCGTCGCGGAGCGACGGTTGAGCTTAGGCCGGCGTTGATGGTCTTTGAAAATTAAGCGCAACCATGTAGGGGCAGACCTGTGTGTCTGCCCCGGCGCCGAGGTTCGCCTCCTGCCGGGGCAGACACACAGGTCTGCCCCTACATGGTTGCGCTTAATTTTCAAAGACCATCAACGCCGG
>DATCXQ010000169.1:0-6772 GCA_036565725.1 Blastocatellia bacterium | reverse complement strand
AGGAGGACGAGGGACGTGGTCACGTATGCAAGCGCTGCTTGAGAAATCGCCCCGTGTGCGACCGCTTGCAGGCGGCGATCTCTTCCGGCGCGCCGGTCACCACCACTTCGCCGCCCGCGTGCCCGCCTTCAGGCCCGAGGTCGATCACGTGGTCGGCGGTCTTGATCACGTCCAGGTGATGCTCGATCACGATCACCGTATGCCCGGCATCCACCAGACGGTTCAAAGACGCCAACAACCGTTCGACGTCCGCGAGATGCAGCCCCGTCGTCGGCTCGTCGAGGATGTAGACCGTGTGCTTGGAACGCTGCAGCTTGCTCATTTCGGTCGCGATCTTGATGCGCTGCGCCTCGCCGCCGGAGAGCGTCGTCGCCGACTGGCCCAGCGTCAGGTATCCCAACCCAAGGTCGTCGAGCACTTGTATCTTCCTGCCGATCGCCGGGTCGGCGGCGAAGAAGGTCACGCCTTCTTCAACAGACATGTTGAGAATGTCGTCAATGGTCTTGCCGCGAAGTGTGACTTCGAGCGTTTCGCTGTTGAAGCGCGCGCCTTTGCACGCGCCGCAGATCACTTCCACGTCGGGCATGAAGTAGAGCTGCGTGGTGATGACGCCCTCGCCCTGGCACTCTTCGCAGCGCCCGCCCTTGACGTTGAAACTGAACCGCCCCGCCTTATAGCCGCGCTCCACCGACAGAGGAGCGCGCGTGAACAGGTCGCGGATGTTGTCGTAGAAGCCGATGTAGGTCGCCGGATTCGACCGGCTGTTCCGCCCGATCGGCGACTGGTCGATGTTGACGACTTTGTGGGCGTGTTCCAGGCCGTCAACGCCGTCGTGTTCGCCCGGCAGCGCGCGGGTGTCCTCCAGTCGCTTCCACAACGCCTTGTAGAGAATCTCGTTGACAAGCGTGCTCTTGCCAGACCCGGATGCGCCTGTGATTGCGACGAGCATGCCGAGAGGGAAGGTCACGTCAATCGCCTTGAGATTGTTCTCTCTCGCGCCGCGCACCACGAGCGCCTTGCCGTTACCCTTTCGCCGCTGTTTCGGCGTTACGATCGAACGCTTGCCAGAGAGGAACTGCCCCGTCGGCGACGCCTTGCACGCGAGCACGTCGTCAAGCTTGCCTTGTACAACAACATTGCCGCCGTGGACTCCGGGGCCGGGGCCCATCTCCACGACGTGGTCGGCCGCGCGGATCGTGTCCTCGTCATGCTCGACGACGATCACCGTGTTGCCGATGTCGCGCAGCCGTTCGAGCGTCGCGATCATCTTTACGTTGTCCTTTGGGTGCAAGCCGATGCTAGGTTCGTCGAGGACGTAAAGCATTCCCATCAGCCCCGACCCGATCTGCGTTGACAGGCGGATCCGCTGCGACTCGCCGCCCGACAGCGTGCCCGAACGGCGGTTGAAGTTCAGATAATCAAGACCGATGCCCAGCAGCAATTCCAGACGTCCGCGAATCTCTTTGAGCACTTGCCGGCCCGCGTCGGCGCCGCGGCCCGCCGGTTTAATTGCGCCGAGAAAGCCGTGCAACTCGTCGAAATTCATCTGGCCGACCTCGTAGACGTTTTTGCCGGCAATGGTGAACAGCAACCGGGTCGCGCGAAGCCGCGCGCCGTCGCAATCGGGGCAGGTAAGCTCGACCATCACCTTGTCGAGCCAGGCCTCGATGCCGGAACTCGCTTCGCCGCGTTGGCGGTATCGTCGGTAATACCGCTCGATTCGCCGCGCGACCCCCTGGAAGCCGACCTCCTTCCCTTCCCAATCGTCGCGTTTCACTTTCGCTTCGGGAGGCGTCACGATCGGAATTTTCCTCTCAATGCCGAAGAGGATCGCGTTGCGCGCCGTCTCCGGCAGCTTCTCCCACGGCGCTTCGAGCGAGAAACGCAGGTCCTTCGCAAGGCTGTACATTATTCGGCCGTCCCAGGTGTCGGGATTGTACTTGAACGCCTCGCGCACGAAGCACCCGCCGATGACGCTCCGCTTCGGGTCGGGAATGAGCAACTCCGGGTGCGAGAGCTTGTCCACTCCAAGCCCGCCGCAGGTCCGGCAGGCGCTCTCCGGAAGGTTGAAGACGAAGTATTCGGGCGCGATGTCCCCGTAAACGAAATGATGCGTCGCGCTACACGAGGCGCTGTAAAACCGCTCCGCCTCCGCCTTGCCCGCGCCTTTCACGACGTGGACCTGCATCAGCCCGTCGCCGACCAGCAGCGTCGCGGCGATCCCGGCCTTGATCGCCTTCTCGTGCTTACGTCCGACCACGAACCGATCCACCACCGCGTCCATGTCGCGGACCCGCTCCTCATCGAGTTCGACCTGCTCGGAGATGTCCACCGGCTTGCCGTCAATGATCAGCCTCCGGCACCCCTTCTTCCGAATCTCGGTGAAGACAAAATCCAGATCCTCGCCGTAAACCTTGAAGACCGGCGCGCGCAACTCGATCTCAGCGCCTTCCGGGAGCGACAGAATCGCTTCGAGAATCTGGTTCGACGTTCTGCTGGGCGCCGGTTCGCCGGTTCGCGGGCAATGAGCTTCGGCGACGGTCGCAAAGAGCAGGTTCAGATAACTGGCGATGTCGGTCATTGTGCCGACGGTCGATCGCGGGTTGTTGGCGACGGTCTTCTGCTCTATCGAAATCACCGGAGAGAGGCCGAAGACGAAATCCACGTCCGGCTTCGCTACCTGGGCGATGAACCGCTTGGCGAAGCTCGACAACGACTCCATATAGCGCCGCTGCCCTTCGGCGTAGATCGTGTCGAACGCCAGTGAGGATTTGCCCGAGCCTGAAAGCCCGGTGACGACGATCAGACTGTCGCGCGGGATTTCCACCGAGACGTTCTTAAGGTTGTGGACGCGCGCCCCCTGCACAGCGATCGTCGTGCGGACGCCAGCCCTTCCGTTCATCTTTTGCGGAGTCGGACGGGAAATAGTTGGCGCAGCTTTTTTAGTGCTCCGTTTCATTTTTGCTTTATCACCCGATCAAACCGGGAAGCGCCCAAAGTCCAATAAACTTAAGGTCTTTGAGGAATGTATGCGACAAATGACTCATGTCTCCCCGCCGCGACGCGGAGGTTCGTTTCGCTTACGTACCGTGCGTTAAAACGCACTGCTAAATTCAAGCGCCGCCAGGCGGCGGAAGAATGGGGCGCAAAAGACCATTGGTTTTGTCGCTGGCTTCGCCATAGTCTTATTGTCCATGCGAAGCTTCCTCCAGGTAGAAAAACGCTAGTTCCTGCGCTTCGACGTTGCTCTTCTTCGTGAGGCGGACGGGCGTCGAGGCCTTGCCGATAAGACCCTGGTCGGCCAGGTACTCGCACGCCGTGGTCACGCCTTCCACGTCGAAATTCCTTTTGAAATGGTCCTCGATCTCACTGCACGATCGCGCTTCGCCGACCTCTCGCAGATGATCGATCACGGGCGCAAACAGCGTCGCCGCGCGCTCCGCCACGTATCGGTCAATCACATCCAGCGCCGTCTGCACGCCCTTCCGGGTCTTTTTTGAGTTAAGCAGGTCGGAGTAGATCGTTTTGAAGAACGCCGGATTCAATTTCATCGCCTGCGGAATCACCTCGCGGTCGGCCAGCAGGCGAGCGCCTATCACCTCGATCCGCGCCAGCGGGGTCGCCGCGTAGAGAATCCACAGCGCGGTGTAGTCGAGGTCGCCGCGTGTGACGAGAAATTTGTGGGCCTTGTATATCGGCGGCAGCGCGGCGGTCGCCGCACGCAGAAGCTGGACCTGCAGGTCTCGCTCGCCGATTTCCTGAAGCCTCTCGCAGAGATCGGCTATCGTCTGATCGTGGGTGTAGAGCAGCCTTCCCTTGGCCAGAAACGAGTGCATGAACGAGTTGTGGATCGAGCCCTCAACCGTTTTGCGGAACTCCGCGCGCGGCATGAGGAACGCGTGAACGTTCACCCCGTCTGCGTAAAGCGACAATCCGGATCGTGGCGCTTTCTTGTCGTCAATTGTCACCAGCACGAGATCGATGTCGGATTTCGCCCAAACCGCGTCGTGCGACAGGCTGCCGCAGAGGATGGCCGCGAGAATGGAGCGGTCTTCTTTCACCTGCTCGATGAGCGCGGCAAGCGCTTCAGCGAATTTTTGCCGGATCGATTCGTTCTCCATACCCGGTCGTCGAACTGTGTTTTCGGCGTTCAACGTTTTGCATCGGCGCCAAATATTCGTTCAGCCTCTCACAGCCTTATTAGGCGGAAAGGTCTTGATGATGTGCTTGACGGATCCATTGATGAGCTTCTTGAGCGTCGGCAGATGGACATCCGAGAGCCGCTTGATGTAGACGCATGCCTTACCGCACGAATGTTTGCCGAGCTGAGCCATCAGCTCGGCGTAGCCTTCGAAACCTGGCCAGATGTAGAGAGTGATGTTCTGTTTGCGTGGGGAAAATGCGGCCAGCATCCAATCGCCCTCGCGACCGCTGGCGTATTTGTAGCGAAAACTGCCGAAACCCACAATGCTGGAACCCCACATTTGCGGCTTTGCCTTTGTGGCTTTCTCCATTATGTCGGCTATCGCCCGGCAGTCTTTGCGGACCTGTTCATCTTTGATGGCGTTGAGAAAGTCGTCGACGGATGCGTCATTGCGTTTTGTCTTGAGTTCGGCCATGTGAACCTCCATTCTCAACCTTGCCGTTCGCCGAGGCAGTAACAAAGGCCGTCCGGCGCCACGACGAAAAAGACTTTCCAGGAAGTGTCCCCGTATCGGTCAATGCGGAAGCCCGCTTCTTCTTTTTCTAAACCATTCGACTTCAATTCCGCGAAGGCGGTTTCGACGTCGTCCACCTCGAAGAAACACCCTTCCTGCGTCGGGTCGCCTCCGTTTTCGGCCAGGCCGATCTGAATGTTGTCTCGCGCGAGAATAACCGACTTATGTGGCGCGTCTTGTCGTGACACTACGCGGAAGCTGAACACTTTTTCGTAGTAAGGAATCGACGCATCGACGTTTTGAACCGGAAGGTTCATGGCGTCGTCGGCGTAGGGCGATGCGGTCATGAATAATGCTTTCATCATTACCTCCTGTAGATGACATGGGCGTCACTTCAAAGTGTGCCAACTCCCGGCCCACTCCTTGAGGACGCGGGCCATCTCGACGAACACATCTTCATCGCTCTTGCGGGAGCGTTTGAGAATGCGGAAGCCATGGTCGGCAGTGTCCAGCAGGTGGAGTGTTGCGCGTTTGCCGAGTTTTTTGCAGACGGATTGTAGAAGGTCGAGGCTCGCCATCTCGTCGCGCGTGCCACTTAGAAAGAGCATTGGGACAGTGACCTCGCTGAGATGGTCCGCGCGCTTCGTGTCAGGCTTACCGGGCTGATGCAACGGAAAGGAGAAGAAGACCAGACCCTCTACGTTTTCGAGTGGCGCCTCTGAGGCCGCCGTGGAAGTCATGCGCCCGCCGAAGGAGTGGCCGCCGGCCAGAAGGTGAAGGTCGGGGGCAGCCTTGTGCGCCGCGGCGACCGCTGAACGAACAGTTGCAGTGCAAACCTCCTTGGAGTCGCGTCCCGCGCCGCGCTCCATGTAAGGAAAGTTGTAGCGAAAGGTCGCAATCCCCACGTCGGCCATCCGCTCCGCGATGGTCTGGAGTGTGGCATGCCGCATGTTCGTGCTGGCCCCGTGCCCGAGGATAAGCATATGGCTAGCGTCGGCAGGCCGAATCAGCAGCGCGGAGACTTCTCCCTTTTCCGGCGTGGCAAGGATTTTCATCTCTTTTGTTTTGTGAGCCATCTTGAGGTCTCCAGGGCATTGCTTACTGCCAAGGCTTGGCGCCAGTTTCTTGCCTCTAGAGCGGATTGCAAAAGATCGCGCTATTTTCCCGTACACGCAATCGCAAAATGATCTAAGCCTTCCGTCTCGTTTATAGCACAATCGTCCAACCCGTCAAACGGTAAATTTCGGGGCATTGCTTATTTCATTTTCAATGCGACGAAGGTCATATCATCGGCCGCCGCATTGCCAGCCGCCCAATCTTCGCCCGTTTGCAACAAGCGTTCGATGACGGCCTGCGGCGAGGCATGCGCATTGGCCACCAACGACTCTTTGCTGCGGTCGTAACCGAACATTTCACCCGCCGAGTTGAACCGTTCGGGCAAACCGTCGCTAAGCAGCAGCACGAGGTCTCCGACCGACAAGAAGGTCTCGGCCTGACGATAAGCGTAGTCGGTCAGCCCGCCCAGCGGCGCGCCGCGCAAGGGAATCTCTTCGACGGTCCGCGTGGCCGCGCGATAGATCAAAATCGGCGGCATCCCGGCCACGCTGCATTGCAAGCGATTTCCTTTCAGCCGGACCAGCGTCATCGCCATAAACAGCGAACGCAGATTCATCCGCTTCAACGCGCGCGAGGTCTGGCTTAGCGTGGCGACGAGGTCAGCCTGCTCGGCCAGATGATTGAACAAGCCTTTGGTGACCGTCACCATCGTGCCCGCTTTCAAACCGTGTCCGGTCGCGTCGCCGATGGCGATCGTCAACGTTCCGTCCGCGCTGAGGCGCCAATCGTAATAGTCGCCGCCGACTTCGCTGGCCGGTTTCATGGATGCCGCGATTTCGACGTGGGGCAAATGCGGCACGCCCTTCGGCAGCATCGAAAGCTGCAACTGGCGCGCTTCTTCCATCTCTTTCGCGCGCTGTTGGTTTTCGGCCTCGATCTCCTGGCGGCGGCGCGCTTCGGCGAGCATGCGTTCGACCAGTTGGGCGTTTTCGAGCGCGAGCGAAGCCGCGGCGCCGACCGATTGCAACAGCCGTTTGTCTTCGCCGGAAAACGGCAGG
>DATCXQ010000163.1:0-14477 GCA_036565725.1 Blastocatellia bacterium | reverse complement strand
CCCCGCCATTGCGGTTGGTTTCCTCCGCGATCCGAGATTTGCCATTTGCCGCCCGCGTCGCCGCCGGACAACGGGAATCCTCGGACGAAGATTCTCGACTCGCCGGTTTCGAAGGAACGATAAGCAACCCAGCGTCCATTCGGGGAGAACCTGCCCGAGTCCTCCCTGAATTTCGCGGGCGGGAACGGCGTCCGCCTCCATTCTCCGTTGAGCGTCAGCAGAGAGAGTCGCGGTTCCGACTGACCGGGATAGTGATTGAAGAGGAGAAACCGTCCGTCAGGGGAAATGTCTTCGAGGTTCAGAGACTCATCCGACGCGAGCAACAGTTCCACGGCGCCCCTGCCGTCCGCCGGCTTGCGATAAATATTTCGCGGCCCATTTTGCGCGGAGGTAAAGATGATCCATTTCCCGTCAGGCGTCCAGCGCGGATTTAAATCATCGCCGGGATCGAATGTAAGCCGGGAGCCGGCGCCGAGCGGCATTTGCATAATCCACAAGTCGCGCATCCTGGTTTCAGGGTTAGCCATCGACACCACCAGGCGGTCTTCGCCGGGCGAAAAAGAAGGCCCGGAATACATAGCCGATTCGCCCATCGTTCCGAGCCGCTTGCCTGATCGGTCAAACCAGGTCAACTGCGTCTTGTCGGGGTCGGCGGCTTTGACCTTCCACGCCAGCACGCCGTTTTCGGAGGCGGAAAACGCGGCGAATGGAATGGATTTATCGCCGGTATAACTTGTCACCTGCTCTGCGACTGGGACAGGCTCCCCAGTGACTTCGAGTCGCTTGAGATCAAAACGCTGCGCCATCAGTAGGTTTTCTCTGGTGAACAGCAGATGATCCGTCGGAACATAGACCGCGGAAACCGCGCCCCTCAAGATCAGCTTCCGCTGCGCGCTTTCATCGAGGGACGAGACGTAAATCCCGTCGTTTTGCCGGTCCTTATTTTGTGAGGAATAGAGGAAATGTTTCCCATCGGGCAGAAAGCGGGGATTGAATTGGCCCGTCTCGCCGTCGGCGAAGGGTTTTAGCGCGACAGCCTGTCCGCCGGCGGCCGCGACGCGGCTCAGTCTGGAGTCTGGCGAGAAGAGAATCACGCCTTCTAGGTTCCAACTTCCAGGGAGCGAGCCGCCAGCCTCGCAGATTGTCACGGCGGAGCCGCCCGACACGTCAATTTTTCGTAGTCGCCCCCTGGCCCAGAATGCGACAAAGCGGCTGTCTGGCGACCAAAACGGCGAACCCCCCCCCTCGGTGTCAGGCAAAGGTTTCGCTTTGGCTGAGTCCAGACTACGCAGCCAGAGTGGGGCTTCGCTTCGACTTTGGGCCGAAACCGGGGATGCGCTGTAGACGATATACTTCCCGTCCGGCGAGACAGCCGGCGAATCATGCCACCGGAACTCCCAATTATCAGGTAAGCCGAAAGTAAAACTAACGGCAAGCTTCTCTTCCGGTCGGCTCCACAGTTGAAACACGACCACGACGAAGGCCGCAAGCGTCAAGGCTGTCGCCGCCGTCGCCAGGGCCCAACGTCTCCATCCTTTGCCGAGACTACTTAACAACGGCGCCGTGATCCGCGCTTCTGTTGAGACCTTCACGCTTGGACTGGAACCAGACGAAGTTTTCAATTCGTCCAGCGCAAAGGCGAGATCGCCCGCCGACTGGAATCGCCGCTCTGGATCTTTCTCCAGACACCGGCGCACGATCCGCCACAAGGCGACTGGAAGCTCCGGGGCGATCTCCACCAGCGGGACGGGCTCATTGATCAGCACCGCCGCCATCACATCGCTCGCCGTCGCCCCCTCGAACGGCCTGCGCCCGGCCAGCGTTTCATACAG
This sequence comes from Blastocatellia bacterium, assembly GCA_036565725.1. Classification (GTDB taxonomy): domain Bacteria; phylum Acidobacteriota; class Blastocatellia; order RBC074; family RBC074; genus JAJVID01. Next base: position 12,645 of record DATCXQ010000163.1, on the reverse strand, counting down.
CGTTACACCCAGCGAAAAGATGTCCGTCCGATGATCCACCTTCTCCCCGCGCGCCTGCTCTGGCGACATGTAGCTTGCCGTCCCCATCACCATCCCAGGCGTGGTGAGTGAAGGGAGCGGGGAGTGGGGGGTGGGGAATGGGGAATGTGGTTTTTCTCCATTCCCCCACTCCCTATCTCCCCATTCACCACTCCCGCCGATCAGCTTCGCCAGCCCGAAGTCGAGCACCTTGACCAGACCATCCTTGCGCGCCATGACATTCTCCGGCTTGATGTCGCGATGGGTGATTCCGGCCTCATGCGCGGCGTGGAGCGCGGCGCCCACCTGCGAGGCTATTTCCAGAGCCTCGGTCAGACCGATCCGCCGCCGCATGCGATGGCGCAATGTCTCTCCCTCGACGTACTCGGTGACGATGAAGCGACGTCCCTCGACTTCCCCGATTTCATAAATTGTGACGATGTTCGGATGGTTGAGCGCCGAGGCCGCGCGCGCCTCCTGTTCGAAGCGCCGCACGCGTTCGGGTTGACTGGTGAACTCGGCGGGCAGCAGCTTGACGGCGGCCTTGCGGCCCAATCGCGTGTCGCGCGCGAGCCAGACTTCGCCCATTCCGCCGCGACCGAGCGGCGACAGGATTCGATAAGCGCCTATCTGTGACGGCGCCTTTGCCGGAGGTTGGGATAGAAGAGAAGACGGTTCATCGGCCCATTCACGGGCCGCGACTTCGAGCGCGGGCGATTCGATGAAACTGGCGGGCTGGCCGTCGTAGGCGATCAGCGACGCGACCTCCCGGCGTAGCTCTTCATCGCCGGCGCAGGCTTCGGCCAGAAACGCCGCGCGCGTCGCCGTCTCGCGTTCCAACGCCGCGTGGTAAAGACTCTCAACCTGTTTCCAACGTTCAGACATCGGACTTTCCTCCGCGCAGTCTGCGCAACAACCACGACCTGGCCAATCGCCAGTCGCGATGAACGGTCTCGGCCGAGACGCCGAGCGCCTCGGCCGTCTCTTCCACACTCAGCCCGCCGAAGAAGCGCAACTCGACCACCCGGCTTTTGCGCGGATCGATTTGCGCGAGCGCGCCGAGCGCCTCGTCGAGCGCAAGCAGCCCCTCGTCTTGTTGTTTGCCGACCGCCATCGCTTCATCGAGCGGGACTCGGCGCGCCTCGCCGCCTCGCTTGCGGCTGCCGCGTTCGCGCGCGAGGTCTACCAACACCTGTCGCATCACCCGCGCCGCCGCTGCGAAGAAATGGGCGCGGTTTTCCAACCGCACATGATCGGCGTCAATCAACCGCAAGTAGGCTTCGTGAATGAGCGCGGTGGTTTGCATCGTCTGGCCCGCGCGTTCGCGGCGCATATAGCTCTTCGCCAACCGGCGAAGCTCGGCGTAGACCAGGGGCACAAGGCGGTCTAGCGCCGCCCTGTCGCCCTCGCTCCAGGCCAGAAGCAATTGGGAGACTTCGTGTAGGTTCTGCTCCGACATACGGTATTTTGCACAATCTCTGGTTATTCGCTCAGCCTCGGCGCCGCATTTTTTGTGAGCCGCCTGGTGAAAACAGAAAAATGCAGGACAGGAAAATCTGATGGATCAAGTTCCGTGGATATTTTCCTGCCGCTTGCAAGCTGGTTTGGCGCCGCGCGTCAGCATCGAGCGGGCGCCCGCTGACGCGCGCAGCCGTAAAGTCGGCGCCGCTGAAAATAATTACGCGCGTCGCTGAAAATAATTACGAGGCGGTTGCAGTTTTTCTCCCTAATTTCCGCATGAGGCAGTGAGGCGCGATGAAGAGATTGCGCCGATGAAGCTGCTGGCGTTTGCCGTCGCTGGTTCGTCAGCGGCTTCATTTTATTTCAGGGGAGGGAGACTAATGAAGCGCGGAAGCGTACTGACAACTTTCATCATCCTTCAGTCAATCTTTTGCTGTCTGGCGACGACGCGGGCTCAAAACTCGCGCGCCGCGACGGCGGCCTCTTATCTCGAACGCGGCGCCGCGTGGGTCTCAAAAGGGGAGTTGGATCGAGCGATCGCCGATTTCGATCTCGCCATCGCTTCCGACCCGACTTTGGCCTTGGCGTTTTACAATCGCGGCTCGGCTCGGAGTCAGAAACGCGATCTCGAAGGCGCGCTCGCCGACTACGACCGCGCGATTCAACTCGATCCTCGTCTCGCCGAAGCCTGGGCCAATCGCGGCGGGATTCGCTACGTCACTGGCGATCTGACCGGCGCGATCAGCGATGGCTCCCACGCCATCGAACTCAACTCGCGGCTGGCCATGGCCTGGAACAATCGCGGACTGGCGAGAATGGACAATGATGATCTGGCAGGCGCGGTAAGCGATTTCGACAGTTCCATCATGCTCGATCACAAGCGAGCGGAAGCCTACTACAATCGCGGTACTGCGCGTTATCGCATGAGAGATTTCGACGGCGCTATCGCCGACCGCACGCGGGCCATCAAGCTCAAGCCCGACTTCGTCGCAGCCTGGGGCGACCGTGGCGCGGCGCGGCTGGCCAAAGGGGACCTCGAAGGCGCGCTGGCCGATTACAATCGCGCCATCGAATTGAATCCTGCGTCGGCGATCGGTTACTTCAATCGCTCGCTCGTCTGGCGCGAGCGGGGCGATCTGGCGCGGGCCAGGGCCGATTACGACCGGGCCGTCGCGCTCGATCCGCGCCTCGCTGATGGCGAGGCGCGGGAGAGAATACGGAACAGACATATGCGTTGACGGGCTATAATTGCCCGCGTCATTACCCGCTCTGTTAATGGGGCGCGCCATTGCCACAACCTTAAACCGTCGAAGTATCCCGCTAACACCGCCGCCATTTTAGAGCGGCATTCATTCACGCAGGCGGGATTTTGGGCCACGATCGCCTGCGTCAATCAATCGCCATAGCGATCGCCGGCGCGTGATCACTGCCGCGCCGCCAGGGCGCAATGCAATTGCGCCGCCGTTGCGATGACCGGACAGCGCCGTTACAATGCGCCGCGTGTCAGCTCGGTCACATTGCCGGACTCCTGGCTAATGACAAACGTAAAAAGCAAATTGGATGGCGGTTATGATTACTGAAGGAGAGACGCGATGACTGTCGAGGGCGGAATTTTTCTATTCCTTGGCCTCCTCTTCATCCTGCCCGCGCTCTACTGGTTGTCGCGTCTGGTGAATTGGGTTGCGGGGAGGAAGTTGATCCCGCTCTGGCTGCTGGCCGCGTTGGCTGTAGCTGTGCTTGCGGGCGGATCGCTCTACCTGGACGCCGCTGGAATCATCACGCCGGTCAAAGTCGTGGATAAGAGCGACACGATCAGTCTTGGCAGGAACGGCTCGTGGCGCCGCAATCTCTCGGTACAGGTCGAATACCAGTCGCCTGGCGAAAACATTCCCACGCCGATCGGGCTTCGATGCGACGCTGCGACCTTCGACGCGTTGCGAATTGGGCAGACGGTCGAGGCGCGCGTGCTGGATTTAGGGCAAGTCTTCAAGTTCGCGCGGCTGAAAGACAGGTCTACATTTTCGCTCATCGGGGACCGCTTTTCGAGCAGCCCTCGCGGCCCATGGCGGGAATCGACGGCGGTCATCAGCGATGTGAGTCACATCACCGAGTATTCGTCCCGCCGCAGTAGCTCACAACTGCCCTGGCCTTTCGACATCGTCCAGCTCAGCTTCACGCCAGACGGCAGAGATCAGCCCGTAGTCGCCGTCGACGTGGTCGAATCCGCCAGCGCTCCTGGTTTGGTTAAAGGCGGAACTGTGCGAATCGTCTGGCCCGAAGACGACCCGCGCTCGGCCAAAATCAAAGGGGCGCGGCCCGGATCGCCGTGGGCGAATTGGTTCTATGGGCTGGGTGAGATTCTGGCCATCGGAGCCGTTGTTATCGCCTTCTTTGCGGTGATCGGGTTGAGGCGCCGCATGAGAAGAACAAAAGAGAGAGCTACGACGCCCTGAACGCCCCGGCGCCGAATGGAAGCGGAGTAATGCGCCCCCTTCAAGGTTTCTCGCTCGTCGTTCATAATTTCAATGTATGACGCTAGACGAGAAGTTACAGAATCTTCCAACCGTCCCCGGCTGTTACCTTCACAAGAACGCGAAGGGCGAGATCCTCTATGTCGGCAAGGCGAAGAACCTGCGCAACCGTGTGCGGCAGTACTTCCAGAACTCGCGCGCGATGGACGCCAAGACGCTGGAACTGGTCGCGCGCATTGTTGATGTCGAATTTATCGTCACCGACACAGAGGCCGAAGCCCTGATCCTCGAATCGAACCTGATCAAGCGCCACAGGCCGCGCTACAACGTGATGCTCAAGGATGACAAGGCCTACCCGCATCTGAAGCTCACGATCAGTGAGGACTTCCCGCGCATTCTCAAGACGCGCAAAGTTGAGAAGGACGGCGCGGCCTATTACGGCCCTTACCTGCCTGCGTCGCTGGCCGACAAGACCGTCTCGCTCGTCAACCGCGAATTCCAACTGCGCACGTGCTCGGACGAGGTTTATGAAATTTACAGGCGCGCGGGTCGGCCCTGCATGGAGTACCAGATCAAACGCTGCATGGGGCCTTGCCAGAAGGATTTGTGCAAGCCCGATCAGTATCGCGAAGCGGTCGATGATGTGAAATTGCTGCTGGAAGGCAAGGACAAAGAGCTGGCCGATGAATTGGAAACGCGAATGCTGAAGGCTTCTGAAGAGCTGCGGTTCGAGCAGGCGGCGAAATACCGCGATCTGCTCAAGACCGTTCGCGCGCTCAGCGAGCACCAGAAGATGATGGGGACGCTCGATCTCGACATCGATATTTTCGGTTATTACCGCGAGGGGCATCAATTGTCGCTCCACCTGTTCACAATGCGCGAGGGGCGCGTCGTCGGGCGGCGAGAATTTTATTGGGAGGACATCCCGGTCGAAGGCTTCAACCCGGCCGAATTCCTGGGGGCGGTGCTCGAGCAGTATTACACCATCGGCAATTACGTGCCGCTGGAGATTCACGTGCCGGTCGATTGGGAAAGCCGCGAGGCGCTCGAAGAGGTGCTCGGCGATAAGCGCGGGCGGCGCGTGCAGATACTCGACCCGCAGAGGGGAAAGAAGCGCGAGATGATCGACCTGGTCGAGAAGAACGCCAAGCTCGGCTTCGACCAGCGCTTCCGCGTCATCAAGCCCGACTGGTCTAAGGTCCTGGCCGAATTGCAGGAGACCATGGGGCTGCCGTCGTACCCGCATCGCATCGAGTCGTTCGACGTCTCGAACATCCAGGGCGCCGATAACGTCGCCGGGATGGTCGTTTGCGAAGAAGGCGAGATGAAGAAGTCGGATTACCGCAAGTTCATCATCAAGACTGTCGAAGGCGCGGACGATTTCGCCTCGATGCGCGAGGCCGTCTACCGGCGATATTCGCGGCTGTTGAAAGAGGAGAAACAACTGCCTGACCTGGTCTTCATTGACGGGGGCAAGGGACAACTGTCGTCAGCCGCAGCCGCGCTGCACGAATTGGGACTGGCCGACCTGCCGATAGCCGGCATCGTCAAACCGCGCGGACGTCACGAAGAGATCAGCCACCTGCTCCTCAAGGGCAGGGAAGACGAGCCGATCTTTCTGGAAAAGACTTCGCCTGTGATGCGGCTGGTCAGGATGATCCGTGACGAGACCCACCGCTTCGCCGTAAGCTTCCACCGGCAGCGACGCGCGACGCGCGACTTCACATCCGAGCTGACCTCGATTCCTGGCGTCGGCGAGAAATTGAAAGAGCGGTTGCTGCGAAATTTCGGGAGCTTGAAGCGCGTATCGGAGGCGACGGTCGCCGAATTGAAGCCATTCGTCGGCCAGAAGCAGGCCGAGATGATCGTCGAACACTTCAAGGAGAGAAGGGAAGCCGAAGCCTCAGGGGAAATCGCCGCAACGCCGGAATAATATCCGCATAAGCGTCAGGCGGATATTATGAAAAATGAAAGACGTGGACCCACTGGTCTCAGTCGTAACGCTGTGGCAAGATCGGAGTCGTGAAGCAGGAGACAGTGTCGGATGATGTAAGGGGCGCCGCCGTCGGAGAAAAGACTGAACCCATCTTCGGCGGGACTTTCCGCGCGCTACGCTACCCAAACTATCGCCTCATCTGGATAGGCTTTTTCCTTTCAAACATCGGGACGTGGATGCAGACGGTCGCGCAGGGTTGGTTAGTGCGCGAGTTGACAGCTTCAACCGCGCTGATCGGATTCGTCTCGTTCGCCAGCTCGTTTCCGCAGATAGCCTTCTCGCTCTTCGGCGGCGTCTACGCCGATCTGTTCAACCGCCGCAAACTGCTGATCGCCACGCAAGCGGTCCACATGTTCAACGCCGCCGCCTTGGGAGCGCTGGTCCTGCTGCGCGACTGGAAGTTATGGGAAGGATTGTCACTCCGGCATGTGATCGCCATCACTTTCGTCAGCGGACTTTCGTCCACGCTGGCCACGCCGGCGTTCCAGGCGCTGATGCTCGACCTGGTCAGGCGCGAGGATTTGCCGAGCGCGGTCGCGCTCAATTCCGCGCAATTCAACTTGTCGCGCATCATCGGACCGACGATCGGCGGATTGTTGTTCGGCGTCATCGGGATCGCGGGGGGGTATTTCCTTAACAGCGCCAGCTTTTTAGCGGTGATCGCCGCGCTGTGGCTTTTGCGGATGCCGCCCTGGGGCGCGCCGGCCAGCCTCGGCGCGCGCGAGATGTGGCGTCAAATGGTCGCCGGTATTCGCTACGTCCGCAAGCGGCCCCGCGTGCAAGCGCTGCTCGGCGTCGCCACGGTGATCAGCCTCTGCGGGGGGCCATTCTTAATCTTCCTGCCAGTCTTCGCCCGCGACGTTTTGAATCGTGAGGCGCAGGGGCTGTCGCGGTTATGGGCGGCGATGGGCGTGGGGGCGCTTCTGAGCGCGCTGGCGATGGCTTACAGTTTGAGCAATTCGCGGCGCCGCGGCCGATTGCTGCTCGCCGGAAACGTCTTTTTCGGGCTGGCGGTGGCGGCGTTCGCGCTGTCGCGCAACTTCGCGCTTTCCTGCATTTTCCTCGCGCTGGTCGGCGCCGGAATGGTCTGCATTACGACCACGGTCAACACGCTGTTGCAGATGCTGGTGCAGGACGAGATGCGCGGGCGCGTGATGAGCATGTACGCTCTGGCTTTCATCGGGCTGCCGCCAGTGGGAGGCTTGTTGATCGGCGCGTTGGCTGACCTGATCGGATGGCGGTGGGGACATCACGGCGCGCAGTGGGCGATGGCCGCCGGAGGCGCGGTCATCGTCTTGTTTGCCATCGGAGTGGCGTTGGCCGTGCCGAGGGTCAAAGAGTTGGAGTGAATCAACCGCCAAGACGCCAAGAACGCCAAGAGAAGAAAGGGAAGTTGGGGAATGAGGAGTGGGGATGGCATGACGAGATACTATGGCTTGCGTTCCCCCAATTCCCTCTTGGCGACCTTGGCGTCTTGGCGGTTAATCATCTCCCGCCGTCAATTCCGAAAACCTCGCCTGTAATGAAGCTCGCGTCATCCGAAGCCAGGAAGGCCACCAACTCGGCCACCTCCTCCGGCGAGCCTGCGCGTCCGAGCGGCGTGGCATTAATGACCTCCTGCAAACGATCGGGGCGCGAGAATTGGTCGTGAAACGGAGTCAGGATGATGCCCGGAGCGACGGCGTTGACCGTCACGTTGTACTGGCCGAATTCGTTGGCCAGCCCCTTAGAGAGCGTGTTGACCGCGGCCTTGGCCGCTGCGTAAGGCAACGACCCGCCGCGCCCGCCGACCTGCGCCGCCAGCGACGAGATGTTGATGATCCGTCCGCCGCGCTGCTCTTTCATATACGGGACCACCATCTGCGAACAGAGAAAGACGCTCTTCAAATTGAGATCCATCACGGCGTCCCAGACCTCCTCGCCGCAGTCCTCGATGCGCATCAGTTTGACGATGCTTCCGGCGTTGTTGACTAGAATGTCTATTCGCCCGAAATTATCCAGCGCGTCCACGATCATCTGCGCGACCTGGGGCCGCTTCGTCACGTCGGCGCGGACCAGCAGCGCGTTGCGGCGCATCAACTGGATGTCAGCCACGGTTTCCGCCGCGCCCCTTTCATTTTTGAAATAGTTGACGACGACCGCCGCGCCGTTGCGCGCCAGCGCGACGGCCGACGCGCGCCCGATGCCGGAGCCCGCGCCGGTGACGATGGCGACTTTCCCTCGTAAATCGTATTGAGCTGCCATAGAAGTGTATGTGTTGAGCGTTGTCTGTCTTTGTGTTTAGGGTGTCTTGTAGAAAGGGTAGCGCAAAGCGGTCGAGTTTGCGCTGCTTAGGGCGGTTTTCAGATCAGTGTACGGGTTAATAGAACGCGGATGGCGCGGACGGGCGCGGATCATCGCTGATAAAGCCATAAAAGATCAGCGCCAATCCGCTCTATCCGCGTTCTATTGCTGCAAACACCAATTGCTGATCCCATATACGCAATTGAAAACCGATCTAGGCAGAGGGCTTATCGAGGAAGCGTCGCAAACTGTCGAGTGTGCGCTACCCTTTCCGCGATCTCACATCTTTATTGCGCTTTCTCAGGATGTTTGATCTTCCTGATAGTATCTCCGATCCTTCAATTTCTCCGGAAGGCATACCATGTCGCTGCGGCCTTCTTCATAATCGTGAGCGTATTTGTAATCTTTGCCGTAGCCGAGACCCTTCATCAATCCGGTCGGCGCGTTGCGAAGGTGGAGCGGCACGGGTTCGCTTTGCGTCGCGCGGGCGTCTTCGGCGGCGGCCTCGTAAGCCACACAGACCCTGTTCGATTTGGGAGCGCGGGCGAGATATACGGCCGCTTCGGCCAGTGTCAGACGGGCCTCGGGGAGTCCGATCAGATGCGTCGCCTGCGCGGCCGCAGCGGCCAGAACGAGCGCCTGCGGATCGGCCAGGCCGACGTCTTCGGCGGCATGATGAACGATCCGGCGCGCGATGTACATCGGATCTTCGCCGGCTTCGATCATTCTGGCCAGCCAGTAGAGCGTCGCGTCGGGGTCGGAATTGCGGATCGATTTGATGAAAGCCGAGATCAGATTGTAATGTTGCTCGCCCGATTTGTCGTAAAGCGCCGAGGCGCGCTGCAAAGCCTCGCTCAGGTCGTCGTCGGTTATGACGCGACCATTTTGACCGTCCTTCTCGACCGAACTTGCCGAAAGGACAGCGAGTTCGAGCGTATTCAAGGCCGTCCGAGCGTCACCGCCCGTATGGCGGGCGAGCCGGCGCAATTGTTCCTCTTCGATTGAAACATTCAACTCGCCGAAGCCCCGCGCCGAGTCGCGCGCGGCTTCGGCGAGAATCCTGACGATCTCGTCTTCGGTCAGTTGATTCAGGACGAAGACCTTGACGCGGGAAAGCAGGGCCGAGTTGATCTCGAACGAGGGGTTTTCGGTCGTCGCGCCGATCAGGATGATCGTCCCGTTCTCGACGTAGGGCAGGAAGGCGTCCTGCTGCGCCCGGTTGAACCGGTGGATCTCATCAATGAAGAGAACCGTGCGACGGCTCAACTTCGAGCGGACCTCGGCCGCGTCCTTCATCACCTCGCGAATCTCCTTGATGCCTGAAGTGACCGCGCTGAATGGGACGAACTCCGACGCCGTGCTGTTGGCGATCACTCTGGCAAGCGTGGTCTTGCCGGAGCCGGGCGGCCCCCAGAAGACCAGCGAGGTCAAACGGTCTTCTTCGATCAAGCGCCGCAATATCCTTCCCTCGGCGAGCAGATGATCCTGCCCCACGAATTCTTCGAGCGCGCGCGGACGCATCCGCTCGGCGAGAGGCGCTGTCGAAGGATCGCTGTCGAATGCTTTGTGAGACCTTGCGGAACCCTCTTCCATCTCGGGAAAGAGACTCGATGGTCTTTTGCTCGTCGGCATGTGCCAGAGCATAGCACGATTGCCGAGCCTGAAGGTACACAGGCTCGAAACGGGCGCAAAAGTCAAGATCCTGGTAAAGTTCTCAATTTAGGACAAATGATTTGGGCGCGTTTGACGGGGGATTGCTGACTTTCTAGCATGCGACAACCACCTGAACTGTTCCGAGTTCTAGGCCGGTCTATTAAAACAATTAGAGTTTTTGGCGCGGGGGCCAAAAGGAAAGAGGTGTACCTTTATGTCGCCAGGCGAGGTTTCGATAAGGATTCATTTTGCCGATGCGTTCCGCCAAATCACCAAGCGAGCGGAGTCGCCGGAAATTCACGTAACTTTCTACCCTTTCGCGGGTCTCAATCATACGATTCGCATACGCAAACAGCGCGTTTATGTGCGCATCTCTGACATTATGCGCGACGCTCCGGCCTCAGTGCATCGCGCGCTCGCATTCATCCTAGTCTCGAAACTCTATAACAAACGCGTGACGGCGGAGCATCAAGACCTTTACCGTCAATACGCCTATCACCCGCAGGTGCAGCGCGCGACCGATCTGGCCCGGCAGCAGCGCGGCCGCAAGGTGCTGACCAGCGCCGTCGGCAGGACCTACAACCTGGACAAACTCTTCGCGCGGCTCAACCGGCGCTATTTCGGCAACGAATTGCCGAAGCCGGTTCTTAGTTGGAGCGCGCGCCGCACCAAGCGGATTCTGGGCCATCACGATTACGTTCACGAAACGATAGTCATAAGCCGTTCACTCGACACCTCCGCAACCCCGGAATACCTGGTTGAATTCGTGCTCTATCACGAAATGCTTCATATGAAACACCGCCCGCGCACCGTCAACGGCCGCCGCGTCTACCACACGGCGGCGTTCCGGGCGGACGAGCGACGCTTCGAGCGCTACGATCAGGCGATGACCGAATTGGAGAAGATGAATAACAGAAGATGAGACTGGGCGATGGGGCGACTGGGTGACTGGGCGAGAAGATGATCGCCTAGTCGCCTCATCGCCCAGTCGCCCAGTCGCTCTGTCACCCGGTCTCAGAATGCATATCGGAATAGACGCCCATGCCATCGGCGCGCGGCAGGGCGGAAACGAAACCTACATCGCAAACCTCATCAAATCTTTAGCCGAGATCGACGGCGATAACCTCTACACCATCTACCTCGCCGACGCGGGCGCCGCGGCCCAGTGGCGCGAAAAGTTCACGACTCGATATAAGAATTTCAGCGTCAGATTGTTGCCGCCGCCAACGCCGCTGGTGCGCGTTCCGGTCTATCTGACCTATGAGCTGTTCAGGCGTCCTGTTGACGTGCTGCACGTGCAATACACCGCGCCGCCTTTTTGCCGGGTCCCCGTCGTCGTGACGATTCACGACCTTGCGTTCGAGCGCATGCCCGAGACGTTCACCCGCCGGGGGAGCTTTCAGTTGAAGTTGACCGTGCGGCGAACGGCGAAAAAAGCGGCGAGGATCGCGACGGTCTCGGAATACTCGCGGCAGGATTTGCTGGACATTTACAAACTCTCGCCGGAAAAGGTCGTCGTCACATACAACGGCGTTGAATCGAGTTTCACCCCTCAGCCGTCGGTCCCGAACGAGGCCGAAGCGGTTCGCAAACGCTTCGGCGTCTCGCGCGATTTCCTGTTGGCCGTCGGCAGTTTGCAGCCGCGTAAGAACCTGGTTAGATTGATTAGGGCATACGCGAGATTGCGGAGCGAGCGCGAAGACTTCAGGCCCCAACTGGTGATAGTGGGGCGGAAGTTGTGGCTGGCGAGCGAAATCTTCGACGAGGTGAAGAGACAGCGCTGGGCCGATGACGTGATCCTGACCGGGTACGTCGCCGACGAAGATTTGCCCGCCCTATATCGCGCGGCCCGCGCTTTTGTGTATCCTTCGCTCTTCGAGGGGTTCGGGCTGCCGCCGCTCGAAGCGATGGCTAGCGGGACGCCGGTCGTGACCAGTGACGTTTCCAGCCTCCCCGAAATCACCGGCGACGCCGCGCTGTTGATCGACCCGAACGACGAACGGGCGCTGGCGAACGCCTTGATCGAAATCATGAACAACGACCGCCTGCGCGCGGAACTGCGCGAGAAGGGGATCGCTCAGGCGAAGAAGTTCACCTGGCGCGAGGCCGCGGAGATAACTCTGAGGCTTTATAAGGAGGCTTATACGGCGTTCAGGGGAAGGAATTTCAGCCGCGAATGAATACGAATGGACACGAATCTCTTTCTAGATTACGGAGCATCAATTTTTTCCCTCCACTTTGCCCATATTCGTGAATATTCGTGTTCATTCGCGGCTGAAATCCCTTTCCCTGCAATTGATCGCTTGATCCGGCTTTGAATCTCGAATATCGAATCTCTGATCAGCAATACCCGCCCTGCGACCTTTGCGGCGCGACCGAATCCGGTCTCGTCCTCACGACGCCGCGCCTCGACGGCCCGCTCGTTCGGTGCCGCGATTGCGGTCTCTTTTATGTCGTTTTTCCCGGGAATGGAGGCATGGGACAGACCGCAGTCTGCGCCATGCCAGGACAGACTGCGGTTTGTCCCATGCCTTCGGCCGCGTCGGAGATGGCGCGGCTGGCGGAACGCGCGCGCGCGCTTGATCTGATCTCGCCGGAGGTCGAGGAGAGTGAGCGGCCCTGGCGTGAGATGACGGCCCGCGAGAGGCTGGACGATCTCAAACGGTTTTTTACGAAAGGGCGGTTTCTGGAGATCGGCTGTTCGACCGGCGAGATGCTCGCCGCGGCGAGTCCGTCACTCGCGGCGGTGGGCGTCGAGGCAGA
>DATCXQ010000136.1:0-9971 GCA_036565725.1 Blastocatellia bacterium | reverse complement strand
GCGGCCACGATCGGCGTCTTCCTGACGCTGCGCAATCTGGACTCCATGCGCTGGAGAAGGGCATAAAATGAGCGGGAGTGGGGAATGGGGAGTGGAGAGTGGGGAGTTATGTTTGACTCCCACTCCCCACTCCCCACTCTCCACTCCCCATTACCTGACAAACTTATGAAAATCGATCGGCAAGAAATCTACCGGCTGGCCGGATTCATCGGGGTGGCGATGATTCTGGCAGGTATTATTCGTTACATTATTCTTGGCATCTGGGTCGGCGAGGGCCTCCTGGGCAAGCTGACTCCGGCGATGCTCATCATCGGAGCGATTTTGGTCGTGGTCTCGGCCGCGTTCAATTTCCGCGCAATCTTCGGGTTTTTCGGCAGGCGACAAGGGAAGCTGGGCGCGAACACCGTCGTCCTGTCGGTGGCCGTGCTGGGGCTGGTGGTGGTGGCCAACTACGCGGGCTATCACCGACACAAACGCTTCGACCTGACGTCCGAAGGCCTCTACTCGATCTCCGACCAAACCAAGAAGGTGGTCGCCAATCTGCCCAAAGACGTGAAGGTGATCTACTTCAACAAGGCGGATAATCAGCAATTCTCCGACTTGATGAGTGAGTACAAGTACTCCGGCCCCCGCCTCACCTACGAGCGCGTCGACCCGAATCAGCGCCCGGAGATGGCGCGGCAGTACAAGGTGCGGCGGATGGGGGACATCGTCGTGGCCGCCGGCGACCGCAGCGAGATCATCAGCGACACCGCCGAGCAAGGCGTCACCAACGCCATCCTGAAAGTCACGCGCGACAGCCTGAAGACCATCTGCTTCGTCGAAGGTCACGGCGAGAAGTCGCTCTCCGACAAGCAAGCCGAAGGGTACTCGACCGTCGAACAACGGCTCAAGGACGAGAACTACCAGATCAAGACCGTGCTGCTGGCCAGAGAGCAGCAGGTGCCCTCGGAGTGCGCGGCGCTCGTCGTCGCCGGCCCCAAGCAATCCGTTACGCCGCCCGAAGTCGCGATGATCGGCAAGTACCTGGACGGAGGCGGTAAGGCAATGCTGATGCTCGACCCGGAGACCGACCCGCAGCTCGACGACGTGCTTAAGAGGTGGAACATCCAGTCCGCCGACAACATAGTGCTCGACGTCAGCGGCGTGGGCCAGATGTTCGGCGCCGGCGCCCTGGCTCCGGTCGTTTCAGATTACGGCAGTCATACGATCACCAAAGATTTCGGGCGCACGATGTGCGTCTTCCCGAAGGCGCGCGCCATCAAGGTCACAAGCGACTCAGGCGGCGCCAACACCGCCAACACCGCTCCACTGCTGACCACCTCCGAGCAGAGCTATACTAAAGACAAGATTACGCCCGGAAAGAATCCCGATTACGAGGCGGGCAAGGACCAGAAAGGCCCGCTAACCCTCGGCGTGGCGGCCAGCAAAGGCGTTGGCGAGAAAAAAGAGTCTCGCCTTGTGGTCATCGGGAACTCCGAATTCGCCTCGAACGGCGTCTTCAGGGTCCCAAGCTTTCGCAATGGGGACCTGTTCCTGAACTCGGTCAACTGGCTGGCGGAGGATGAAGACTTGATCTCAATCCGCCCCAAGAGCGTCACCAACCGCTCGGTGACGATGACCGCGAGCCAGCAGCGCACCTTCTTTTTGTTGAGCGTGGCGTTCATGCCGCTCGCCGTCATCGGCTCGGGCATTTACATCTGGCTGAAACGAAGATGAAATAATGGTTGGCGGCCGGCGGTTGGCAAGCCCCCGAGGTTCATAGCCAACCACCGGTCGCCAACCACCAACCACCGACTAATGAATAACTTATGAAACGAAGCACTCTCATTGTTCTTTTGATTGCGGCGGTCGCCGGCGTGGCCGTTTATTTCATCGATGGAAGGTCCGGCAAATCGACCGATGAAGAAACTGAAAAGACTCCTCCGGTCTTCAAATTCAGCCGCGAAGACATAACGAGCATTACGCTCCATCGCGGCGGCCAGACGATCAACCTCGAAAACCAGAACAACAAGTGGGTGATCACGCAGCCTGTCACCGCCGCCGCCGACTCGGCGGCGGTGGACGTCATCATCGGCGATCTGATCAGCGCCAGCGTCGATAGCGAATTTCCTCCGTCCGGAGGCGACCTGAAGCAGTACGGCCTCTCGGAGCCAGCGGTCAAGCTTGAAGTCAAACTCAAAAACGGCTCGACGCACCGCGTCGAACTTGGCGGGAGGGACCCGATCGGCCTGTCGGCCTACGCCAAAATCGACGGTTCGCAGAACGTGGCGCTCGTCCCGGCCAATCTCTTGAACAATTCGGATAAATCGCTCAACGACTTGCGCGATCGCCTGGTGCTCGGCGCGACGCAGTATGAACTCAGTTCGGTCAAGATCGTCAACGATGGCGGGGGTTACGAACTCGAGAAGAAGGAGTCCGAATGGAAAATCAAAAGTCCAGTCGATGGGCCGGCGGATGAGACCCAGGTCAACAGCATGCTCGCCGACATAACCGGCGCCAAGGCCGCGGAGGTCGTCAGCGAGAGCGTGGACGACCCGGCGAAATACGGACTCGACAAGCCCAAGATTTCGATCACCGCAAGGCTCAACACCGGCGGCGACCGGACCGTCTCCATCGGCTCTAAAGTCGATGAGAACTACTACGCCAAAGTCTCCGACCAGCCACAACTCATCAAAGTAGACACGCTGTTCTACGAGAAACTCAATACGAAGCTCGCGTCGCTGCGTAGCAAACAGTACGTCAGATTTAACCGCGACGAGCTGGTGAAGATCTACATCAAGAACTCCAACGTCACGCTGGTGGCCGAAAAGAAAGACGACAAGTGGAAGATCATCGAGCCGGCGGACAAGAAGGACAAAGAGACCACGACGTTCAAGATGTTAACCCCGCTCGAGACCCAGGCCACAGAAGTGCTCGACAAGCCGTCGGGCGCGGTCGCGGCAAAGATCGCCAAACCCGCCGTCGAAGTCCGACTGACCGACAAGAACGGCAAAACTACGATTATCAAAATCTCTTCCGCCGACGGAGAAAACGTCTACGTGAAGGTCGAAGGGCGGCCCGAAATTTACCGAGTCGAAAAATCGCTGCTCGACGGCCTGAATTTCAAAGCCGACGAAGCAGTGAACTGATTTCTACAGTTAGCCACCGCAGTACACAGAGGGCGCAGAGGCAAGTAGAATCCCCCCCTTCTCCTTGTCCCTGCGCCCTCTGTGTTTACATTCCTTCGTCTCTTATTCTCTGTGTTCTCTGTGGCCTGCGGTGGCTATCCTTCCCTACCTTTCGCGCCCCACCATTCGCGCCCCACCATTCGCGCCCCACCATTCGCGTTTGACAATCGACTTGTCATTATGACAATCTGCCTGCCGTTAAACACCTGATGACAGATGGCGGCGAAAAAAAGAGAGCGCAGCGGGCGAGGGGAGGCGAATCGCCGGCCGAATCGCCCTTCGACTCTCTGATCAACGAGACGGTGTCGCTCTTCCACCGTCTGCGCGTCGTGGCCGACCAGATACACCACCGCGGCGAGACGACAGGCGCCCTGCGATCAATCCTGCGCAGCCTGTACAAACTGGGAGAGCAGACGGTCCCGCAAATGGCCCGCGCGCGCGCGGTTTCGCGTCAGCACGTCCAGGCGCTTGTCAACCAGTTGGTCGCCGAGGGCCTTGTCGAATTGACGCCGAATCCCGCTCACAAGCGATCGCCGCTGGCGCGCCTGACCACGCTCGGCAAAAAAACGGTTGACGCAATGAACCGCAACGAGGCCGGACTGCTCAGCAAGGCTGATCTGCAGGTGACGGATAAAGATCTGCGCCAGGCGGCTGAAACATTGCGAACGGTGCGCGCGTATTTCGAGAGTGAACGCTGGAAACGATTACTGAAAAACGCGCAGTGAAGGAGATGGTGATATTGATGAACACTCGGATCGACGTCAATCATCCGCTGATACAACCCTCTTCTCCGACGGGATGCAGAGCTTCGAGCCTTATGTCGCAATTCGCCTGCCCGACGGGATTGCTGGGGCGCCTCGCCGGACGACTGATGGCTATCAAGAACTCCGAGATGAACGCACTCGCCGTCGAAATGCTCGACATCCAACCGGATGATCAGATTTTGGAGATCGGCTTCGGCCACGGGAGAACGGTTCGAATGATCGCCGAGCGCGCCAAAGCCGGTTTCGTCGCGGGCATCGATCTTTCGGATGTTATGGTTCGTCAGGCGGCGAAATACAACCTCGACCTGATCGTCGCTGGCCGCGTCGAGCTTTGCCAGGGTTCGGTCGCCGATCTGCCGTATGAGTGTGGGCGGTTTACGAGGGCTCTGGCGGTAAACAACTATCAATTCTGGCCGAACGCGGAACTCAACCTGGTCGAGATGCGCCGCGTCATGCGCGAAGGCGGACTGCTGGTTCTGTGCCTTCGCATGCATTCGACGAGCCGCTTCGCGCTCGCGCCGGGCTTCACCGAAGATGAGATCGCGGAGGTCGCGGGGCTGGTGCGATGGGTAGGATTCCGCGACATAAGAATTGTGAAGCGGAAGATCGGGCGCGAGGCTTCTTGCGTAATCGCCAGGCGGTGAAGATCGAGCATAGAGGGTGGAGGATTGAGAATGGCGATCTTCCATCCTCGATCTTCTATCCTCGACCTTCTACCTTCCCTCCTCGCAAGCGCGGACGGCGGATGCGAGCGTCCGCGCAAAACCTCCACGCCGTTCGACAAAGACCGAGTCCAATCCTAACCACGCCGCCATCGTCCACAACTCAGCGGCCAGCGCGTCTGCGACCTCGCCGGGATTTGTCCCGGCCTCGACATATGCCGCCAGCGCAAGCAGCCGGCGCATGGCGCGGTCGGCCTTGAGATCGACGCGGGCGACCAGACGCTCGCCGAGCAGGAAAGGCAGCACGTAATAACCCCAGCGCCGCTTCTCCTGTGGCGTGAATATCTCGATGCGGTAATCGAAGCCGAAAAGTCGCGCCGCGCGAGGGCGATGCCAGACCACCGGATCGAACGGAGACAGCAGCGCCGACGTCTCGATCCGTCTGGCGACGCGGGCCTCCGGATGAAGATAAGCCGGCTCTCGCCATCCCTCCACCCGCGCCTCGCGCAATTTCCCCGCTTCAACCAGTTCGGCAATGCGATGGCGAGCCTCACGAATCGGCATGCGGTAATAATCAGCCAGATCACTGGCCGTGCCGACCCCGTGCGAACGCGCGGCCATGCGAATCAACTCGCGCTGCCCCTCCTCGCGTCCGACCTTGCGACAGTGATGCTCCGCCGGGATCACGCGCTCCGACAGATCGTACACACGCGTGAAGTTTGGCAGGCGCTCAACCACGGCAAGCCGGCCAAAGCCAAAGTGGGCTTCGAGCGTCTGACTCTTGAAATTCATTCCCCAGCCCCACTTGTCGTTCATACGGCGTGGCGCCCCATCAGGCTCCGGAAGGTCTTCCGCGCTCAGAGGCCCCCGCGCGCGAATCTCTTCCAGCGCCCAGGCGGCGTAGCTTGATTGCTGCGCCAAGAACTTCTCGAACCCCCACGGACGCACGCGGTGGGCCTCCATTCGATGGCGGAGCAGCGGCCAACTCTCCACCGGCAGGATGGATCTCTCGTGCGCCCATTGCTCGGTGAATTCGCGCCGCCGGTAGACCAGATCATCGAAGAGAGATTTTTCGTACGGGCCGAGCCGCGAAAAGAGAACCTGATAGTGCGCCGGCGTGAGGACGTTGACGTAATCGATCTGCACAAGGCCGAGCCGTCGTATCGCAACCCGAATGTGGCTCGCATTAACCTTTCCGTTCGGCCGCGGGCGGTCAAATCCTTGGCTGGTGAGCGCGACTCGCCGCGCCTCGCTCAGTGTGAGATTTTCTTGGGACATCTACCCTTTTTTGCTTGAGCCGGTCAATGCGGTCATCGCGCCAAGCCCGATGTAGGCGCTTCCGGTAAATCAGGCAAAGTTCTTATTTCCTCCGCAATATTATGTCTCGCCTGCGCCTCATATTTAGCGCTGAATTCTACGGTATTATAAATGCTCTCTCTCCCCAGGAAACCATTCAAGACCTTCATCCGGCCTTCCCTATATAAAAAGTCGGGAACCCAGGAGTATTCCTTCCTGATCGCGGCGCTGTACTCTTTGTAGACATCCTCCGGCGCTCCGAGTATTGAGGTGTCAAGGTCCAAAAAAGCCTTCATATCCCACGAAAGATCACTGGCGCGATGATGCTTTGTCGCCAGTATCATTTCCCGCGTGGTCGTGATGGTCTGTTCCGGAATTCCCAGGCTGGCCAAAGCCTCCGCCGCGAACTCGGCGCTCTTCTCTTCGTTATCGGATCTCTTCGTATCGTAGATGACGTCGTGAAACCAGATGGCGAAATAAAGCGCGTCCCGGTTCTGAACCTTGTCCAAGAGCCATTCGCTCAATGCCAGCAGCGACTGAATGTGGCTCAGGTTATGGTAGGCGCGATCGCTCGCCGAGTAGTGTTCAACGATGGAATCGAAGAGGCTTTCGATCAAGGCTAGATTCGCCGTGCGCTGAGAAGCCAGGCTGACCCATTGAGCGCGGAGGAAGTCCAGGTCATAGCGTCCCAGGTGGAAATAATGCGTGTCCATACTATCTACTTACTGCTTTGGAAATTATACCAGTTTTCAAATGTATGAAGACTGCCAGCCACAGAGGGCACAGAGGGCACAGAGGGCACAGAGAAATCATTATGTCCTGCGGCGCCCTCTGTGTGCTCTGTGGCTATTCACCCTATGAAAACCGCTGTGAGCTCGACCCGAATGCTCCTCTCGGGGGTTTTCGCGACCGCTGCGTTCTACGAACACAGTTGACCGAAGATGGTCTTCCCCTCTTTGATCAGCGGCCGCGCCTGCGTCGGCGTCAGGACGCGCTCGCCCATCAGCGACTGAACCTGGTTGACAAACGATCGGAGCCGGGTGATGGCGCCGGCTGTGTCCCCGCGACTGAGCCGGGCAAGCGATGAGTCCAGCTTCGTTACGAGGCTGTTGGCCTGGCCCCTGGTAAGCGCGCCACTGTTCGCGAGCGCCATTACGTCGCCCTTGAGCAGTTGGATGCGCTCGGTGGCAGGCCGCGCTTCGACGAAGACAGCCGTGGTGCGCGCCGGAACCACGAAGGCGCCCGAGCCAGCGTTGAAAGCTGACGTCCGCACGACGAGATCCTGCGACGAGACCTGGACGGGATGGAGCGAGAGGAGATGTCCCTGGAAATCGGATTCCTGGAACGTCTGCGCCACGTCGTTGGCGTTAAAGAGCGCCACAACCACCTTGTGCGCGCGGTCGACTCCGCCGTCAGTGTCCCAGAGGCCCATCACGATTAGGCCGCGGAGTTGGTTCGGGCCCGTGTTGTAGAACCGTACCCTCGCGTTGACGTCTGAAGCCGTGCGGAGGCGGAAGAGTTTCGAGCTCTTGCGGATCGCGAGCGTCTCGCGGAAGCTCACGACCGCGTCCCGGATGTTCGACGGCGCCGGCCGCAGCGCTGGGTTAGCGAGCAGCGGACGCATGATCGGCCAGTTCGACGCGTTGTCGCCCGCAGGCGGCAGCCCCACGCCCCAGTTGTTGGTCTGGTAGGTGAAGTCGAGCTTGTTGAACCAATCGCCCGAGTTGTAGCTGTTGCGGTCGAGCGACTTCGATCGCAGCATGTCGGCGCCTGCGTGGATGAAGGGGATCCCCTGGCCGAGCGCGACGATGCTTAGACCGAGGTTCTGCATGCGAACCCGGTCAGCCATGCTGTTTGAGGAGGCCGCTTTAAACTGAATCACGTCGAATAGGGTCTCGTTGTCGTGGGCGTCGATGTAGCCGATATTCTCCTGCGGGTCTGCGGTATACCCTGCAGGCTGGCCGTTATAGTCGAGTTGGCTGCCGGCGATCATGTTTCCGTGACGGTCGGCGAATCTGAAGGTTGCAAGGTTACCGGCGAGGCTGAGCCTGAGCCAGTCGGATAACTGAAGGAGCCGCGCGTCCTGGTCCTGCGCCGACCCCTGCGAGGTCGCGTTCGGGTCGTAGGCGAGCCCCGTAAGAAAGCCCTGCTCCTGAATGCCGCTGAACGGGCCGCCGCCCCGGACGCCATCGCGGATGCGGTCGTTGAAAGTGCCGATCCCGGTACCCGTCATATTGAACTGGGTCGCGTTAACTCCCCTGGCGTTGTTGCCCACGGCGCCGAAGTTCCAGCCCTCGCCGTAAAGGTAGATCTTCGAGCCGTCGACTCCGTCCTGCGCGAGCGTAAGCGCATCGAGGGCGCTCCGGAGCTTGAGCATGTTGCGCTTCATGTGGAAGCTCATCAGGTCGAAGCGGAAGCCGTCGACCTTGTAGAACTTCGCCCAGCTTAGGCACGAGTCGACGAGCAGTTTCTCCATCATATTGTGCTCGGAAGCCGTGTCCGGGCAGCAACTGTTGTTCAGGATACCGCCGTCGTCGCCGAGCCGGTAGTAATAGCCCGGGACGATCTTGTCGAGCGTCGACCCGGGGTTCTGGCCCGCCGAGCTCGTGTGGTTCAAGACGACGTCCATGACGAGCCTGAGACCGGCGTCGCTGAGCCCTTTAACCATCTGCCGGAACTCAAGCACGCGCGTTGCGCCGTCCGGGTCGGTCGCGTAGCTGCCGTCCGGCGCGATGTAGTGGAGCGGATCGTAACCCCAGTTGAAGGCGTCTGTGTCGCGCACCTCGCCGATGGCCGCCTGCTGCTGGTCGGAATCGGGCGGATAGCTCGCGAGATCTCCGGCGGGCGTGCGCCACATCGACTTGTCTTCGTTGACCGACGCGATGTCGAAGGACGGAAGGAGGTGGACGTGAGTGAGCCCCGCCTGGGCGAGCGCCGCGAGGTGCAGCATCCCGTTCGATCCCGGCTGCGCGAAAGCCTTGAACGTCCCGCGGAGCGGCGCTGCCACGCTCTGGTCGTTAGCGCTGAAGTCGCGCACGTGGAGTTCGTAGAGCACGATGTCCTCGGGCGCTTCGAGCGGCGGCTTGACGAGCGCATCCCATCCGGTGGGCTTGAACAAAGCGTCGGCGAGGTCGATGATCTGCGACCGTTGGCTGTTTTTTGAGAGGCTGACCGAGTACGGATCGGTTACGAAGTTGCGCTGAACGGACCTGGTCGAGGGCGCGTAGACCTCAACCTCGTACAGGTAATACTTGCCATTCCAACCCGAACCGCCCGTGACTCTCCAGACGCCGGTCGCCGGGTCGAGCGACATCGGGTAGACGGTCGAGGTCGTGGCGGGGTTCGAGTCGTCAAAGAGGTGAAGCTTAACCGAATGGGCTGTGGGCGCCCACACCGCAAGGGTCGGGGCGCGACTACTGAACGAGACGCCGAGCCTCCCGCCATAGGTGTAGAGGTCGTCGAGCACGCCCGGAGTCTGCAGCGACGTGGCGTCGGTCGGCGCGCCGCCGCCGTCGCGCGCCGTCACCGCGAGTTGCCCCTTGAGCGCCGCCGGAACCTCGACGAGGCGCCCGCTCGGAACCTTGAAGGCTTTGAATTCGGCGAGGTGTGGGAAGAGCGCCTTAATTTGGTCCGATAGCCCAGATGGGTCGTAGGTGAGCGGAATGTCGACGCCGCCCGATACGCCCTCGACGCCGAGGGCGAGGCCGCCGTTCGGCGCATAGTGGAGGGCGAAGCTGCCGTTTGCCTGGAACCCGGCCGGGTTCCACGCGATCGTGTCGCGCGTCACCCAGTGCGCCTTCGCCTTCGAGAGGTCACCCCTTGGCGCCCCCGAGGCGCTGACGGTGAGGACGTGCGACGACGAGTCGAAGCTGAAAAACACGTCCGCGCAACTTTGCGGAACGGTGAAATGGATGTTGGCGCCATTCTGGACGCCGCCCTCGCCGTAGTTGATGTCCCAACTTTCATTGATGGCCGCCTTGCACTCGTAGCTCCCGGCCGGGATCGAGCGCAGCGTCATCGTGTAAACGCCGTCGCCGTCCGGGTCCTTGAGCCAGGAACGCAGGCAGCTCGGATCCCAG
>DATCXQ010000075.1:0-9752 GCA_036565725.1 Blastocatellia bacterium | reverse complement strand
GCTGCGCCGCAATCCGAATGAAAAGAAGATGGTCTTCGTCCATCACCGCGAGACATTGCATCGGTTGGCCGAATTGGTTAATCGCGAAGGCGTCGCCTGCGAGCAGTTCGAGGGCGGGATGACGGGGCCGGAAAAGGACGCCGCTGTTCGGCGATTTCAGGATGAGGTTCCGCTGCTGATCTGCACCGAGTCTGGAGGTGAGGGGCGTAACCTCCAATTCTGCAACACGCTGATCAATTTCGATCTGCCCTGGAACCCGATGACCATCGAGCAGCGCATAGGGCGCATCCATCGCATCGGCCAGACACGTGACGTCTTTATTTTCAATCTGGCGGCGCGCGGTACGCTTGAAGAGCAGGTGCTCAGGATACTCGACGAAAAGGTCAATATGTTTGAGTTGGTCGTCGGTGAGATCGGCGAGATTCTGGGCGAGATGGAGGACGAGCAGGATTTCGCCGACCTGGTTTACGCCGCCTGGATCGAGACGACGGAAGCCGAACGAGGATCGGCGTTCGAACAGTTAGGCGAGCGCCTGGTCGAGGCCAAACAACAGTACGAAGAGGTCAAGACCCTCGACGAAGAATTGTTTGGAGAAGAGTTCGTAACAGGATGAGATGAATATGGCGCAAAAGACAAAAAAATATCAGAGATCGAAGAGGTCAAGGCGGCGATCATTCGTGATCAATGGGGCATGAGCGGCGTCGAAAAAGTCACTCGCTACGTCGGAAAGTTCTTTGACCGCCAGCGTACTGGTAAAAAGATTATGGCCAAGGTAGTCGGCAATCATGGGACGTATACAGTTTCACTCTCTGTAAAAGCCGGGCGGGCGAGTGGCGCTTGCAGCTGTTATGTTGGTCGTGACGGCTGCCACCACTGCGTCGCGCTGGCGAAAACCTTTCTGGACGATCCGGAAAGTTTCGTGGCTGTCGCCAGAAAAAGGCGAACGAACATTCGCACACTGGATGACCTGGCGAGCTATCTAAAAAGCGTAACACTGGCCAGGTTAATTGATCAGATGAAAGAGCGCGGCATCACGCAAACAGCTTTCGCCGAAAGCATCGGAATGAATCCGCGCCACTTGACAGCGATCAAATCGAGCGAAGCGCGTCACCGTTATTTTAATGAGCTAGGCGCGACAAAACTCGCCGTTCTTTGGGTGATTGAAAATGTCGAGGTAGATACCGCGTCCGGAACCAGGCAGAAAAAGAAGAAGTGATGTCACATGTTATGACTGATTCATCAAACCGATTCCACAATTTCGCCGCGCGGTTGCTCGAACACGAGGGCGCGCTGGTCGAACCCCTCGAGCCACAGGGGCTAGAAGCGATGTTGCCCGAAAATCTGCAACGGGTGATCGGAGCGCCGGAGTTTCTGCGATTGGGCTTCGCGGCGGAATTGCCCACCGGCGCCGAACGCGCGAGTCTCGAATCGGATTGGCTCGAAAAATTCTCCCGATTGCTCGACGATCGTGGGCGGCGTTTGAAGTTCGCAGCGAGCGCCGCAGTCCCGCCGCTCGGTCACGTCGAACGCATGGTCGAGCGCAACGTCGTGTTGCAGAACGCTGTTTACAGGTTGTCGCAGGTCGAACAGGCATGGACGCGCTATTTGATCTTCATCTTCCGCTATACCGCGATCTCTGACGAGAAGCGCGAGGGGATCATCAGGTTCGGAATCAACCTGATCAACGGAAGCGCGATCGATCCTATGGTTGGCCAATTGCTGGCAACGGCGATGGACGAAAACGCGACTGAGACCGTGACCAAACCGGCGCCCTCGCAACTTCCCGCTGACTGGACGGCGGAGCGGTTGAAGAAAGCGATCACGCGCGCCGCTCCTGTTCGCGTCTGCACGCAATTGAGCCAGTTCGTCAACGGAATGCAGCGGCGATTGGATCGCGATCTGGAGCGCCTTCACGAATACTTCGGCGGGTTGCGCGAAGAGTCGTGGCGCAAATTGAAGAGGCAGAAGGGCGACGCCGCGCGCGAACGCCTGCGAATAGAGGCCGCCGAACGCGAGTACCAGGCCAAAGTCGCCGACCTCAAACAGAAATACGACATGCGCGTCAACATTGAGCCGGTTCAGACGCTGGAATTGATCAGCCAGGTCCTACGGGTCGCGCTCACCATCAAGCGCCGCAAAGGCGAACGCAAGCTGGCGCTGGATTGGAACCCTATCGCCAAACAACTCGATCCGCCCCCCTGCGAATGGAGCCTCGTCGCTGAAGGCTCGCGAGTGATCTGCGACGATCAATTGCACATCGTCAGCCCGGTGGGACACGCGCCCTGCCCGCAATGCGGTAAAGAGTATTGCCGGGTCTGTTCACCGCGCCGTTGTCCGAAATGTAGCAGGGAAGAGAAGGAATCCGCCGCTTCCGGGAGTTGAAGCCTTTCGAGCCCGGTCTATTTCGCGGGGATCGCGACACCGGCGACAAATGGCGTGAGATCAAGTGTCTGATGACCGGATTGCAATATCAGCGGCCCCGCGATCGGCACATACCCTGGCGCGCGCTCGAGCCGATACGCCCGCAAGAGCGCTCCGTCGTCCCCAAAGACCGCGCTTTCGGGATCATGCCGCCGCAGCGCCCTGATCACCGCGCCACGCAAGTCTTCAAAACGTTTGCTGTCGCCGAACAGCCGCACACTGAATTTGCGTTCGAGCGCCGGTTCACGCAATCGCGCAAGCTCTGCCAGCGCCGCGAGCAGGTCGCGGTTCCACCGCAAAGCGATCTAGCGACAGGGCGTGTGGGCGCCCCGAATAGACACTCTGACAATCAATGCATTCAGGAGTCGTAGGTGTTCAGATAGAGCAGGTTGTCGTAGTCAACAACGGCCATGCGGAGTTTGCGCAACCATCCCTGGCGACCGAGTATGTTGCGCGGCAGGTTTGGAAATTTGGCGAAGTAGACGAGGCTTTCAAAGATAAGGTCGCCAGTCTGGATAACTACCTCATGGCCGAATGCCTCTATCGGGCCACCAAGCGAATCAAGAGTGGTGGGGGCGCCTTGTTCAACTTGTAGCCCCAACCGCGAACCGATCTCGTTACTGAAAAGGCAGACTTCACCACCAGTATCCACCTTAGCCCAGACGGCCAGAGTTTTCTCGCCGTGAGAGAGTCTCACGGGAATGGTGATCCCGGACGAATCATCCGGATAGCGGAATTCCTCAGTGAAGGAGAGTTGTACCTGCATTTTCAGAAACCAGCGTAAATTTTGTCAGGGTCATCAACAAAGCCGACCAACGGCAGATTGGCGCCGTCGGCCTCGGCGGCGTCAAAGACTTCATCCGCGTTTGCGCCATGTGCAATCAAACGGTCGCCATCGAGCGCCACCCATTGCCCTTTGTATTCACGCGCATGGTCGGCGATCCACTGCAATTCCGTTTTGTAGTCCCGCATTGGCTCAGCCTGGCGCCGATTTTTCTTCGACGATTGAGGAGTTCCCTGTGTCTCTTGAGACACGGGGTCGCGCTCTTTTAGCTTTTCCAGCAACTGCCAAAGTTTAATCCGTTCGGGGGGCGGCAGTTGAATGATCTGATTAAAAATGCTCTCAACAGTGATACCTGACATAACACACTCCTTTCCAGTTTGGTCGCCGCTGAGTCAGTCGAGCGTCAGGACAGTATACAACTTTAACTCTTCTATCGAACATGAGATCGTGTGTCATAAGAGCGCCGCGAATCGTAGCAAAAACAAGTAGAGCGGCCATCTCTGGCCGCTCGCAAGTTATTGATTCTATTGTTCTTTTGGATGAGCCGTGATGGACTCGAACCATCGACCCACTGGTTAAAAGCCAGTTCAGAGCATTTTGAATAGAGTCCCATAAACTGCAAATAATTGAATCCAAACCAGGTTTCCGCCTTGTGAGTAGTGCATAAAACTGAACAATCTACGTCTCCGTGAAGCCAGTTTTGTAGCAAAATTGTAGCAAAGCCATCGCCAACACCGCGAAGACACTGAACAAGACGCCCCTACAACCGTTGCTACCACGCGGAATTCGCCAGGCTCGTTTCCACCTGTCCTTTGCCAAAACCTCATCCCGACGCCAAATGCCTCACACTGGTCTCATATAACTCCAGTTAACATGTTATATCCGATTTTCCCAAGTTATTGAAACTAAAGGCGGATGAGGTTTTGGCGATGGACAGCGTTATCAACAATGGATTCGACTTCAGTAACGCGCTGATGCGCTCTGAACAAATAGCGCAACAATGCCCTCATCGCGAGGAATTGATCCTTGCGTGATCCCAACTCCGACAGGATCGGATTCGGGGAGATCAGCGCCTGCGATATTGTCGCGCTATTTGTTCAGAGACCATCAGCGCTGCTCCGCGTTCAAGAGATTATGTTTACGCAGAAATTCTCTTATGACTGCGTAGCTATTCACTAAATCTTGCCTGTTAAAACCGCCATGCTTGCGGCCGGGCAGCGTGACAAACTGATTCGGCGCGCCGGCCTTTTCCAATGCGGCGTGTAACCTCATCGCCTGGTTGTAAGGCGCAATGTCGTCCTGATCCCCGTGAATCGTGAGGATTGGCGGGAGTCCTGCGCGGACGTAACTGATCGGTGAAAGCTGTCGCGCAAGCTCCTCCCGATTGTTCATACTGCCGAACCATTCCATCGCCTAATGCTTCGCGTTCGGCCCGTCAATCAACTCGGCCACGTCGGTGATGCCGTACCAGTTGATGATTGCGGCGACGTTCGTTTTCGGCTCCGTCCCTTCTCTCCATCGCGCGCCGCTGTCGGTCGGACATTGGCGGTCGAAAACCGATTGCGCCGGCAGCATTCCGGTAATCAACGAAAGATGTCCGCCCGCCGAGGTCCCGGTCAGCACGATTTTCGACGTGTCCAGGCTGTACTCCTTCGCGTGATATGTCACCCATCTGAGCGCGCAGCGGCAATCTTCCACCGCCGCCGGCGCCGGGGTGTTGCGCGCCAGACGATACTCGACATTGATGACCGCCCAACCGAGCGACAAATACGGCAGGAGTTGGAAAACATTGCGCTCTTTCTGGCCATCCACCCAACCGCCTCCGTGAAACAGCATAAGAGTCGGGTTCGGTACGCTGCGGTTCTTCGGTGTTGGGGAGCAATGGAACAGTGAACGCACTTAAGACAGTCTAGGTGGCCCTAAACCGTTGATACCAATCGATGTGATTATTGCCCGAGGATAAGCAGCTCAACAGATATCACGATTTATTGTGAGTAAGGCTGATACCCTATCTTATTAATTTTTATAGCCGAAATTTCCTTAAGTGCGCTTGCTGTTCCGTTGCTCCCTAATACTCGTTATCCACAGTGTGACTGTCCGCCGCAGCCCGCGCAAAAACATCTCGTATGGCGGGCGGCAGCGGGCGAGATCGTGAGCTCTGGCGATCCATGCACACGGCCGTGACGTAGCCTTCGGCCAGCAGCGAGCGATCCGTTACGGAAACAATCTCGAATTCCATACGCACGGTCTTCTCGCCTTTGAACCGCGTTTGCAGCCGAACAAAAATCGCCTCTTCGGCGCGAATCGGATTAAGGAACTTCGCAAACGCTTCGACGCGCGGCGTCCAGACGCCGTATTCATCGTAAAGCTTCATTTTCTCCGCGCCAGACACGCGAAAGAGTTCTGTTTCGGCGCAGTCCACGAAACGAAAGAAATGGGCGTAGTAGACCCGTCCGGCCGGATCGGCGTCGTCCCAGTAGGTCTGGATTCGGGTCTCAAACATCTTCATTATCTATTTTCATTCGTCTTTCCCTTCAACAGGAGCCTGGGACGGCAAAAGGGCGCGACCCACGCTCTTAAATCAGAACTTTAGCTTGAAGCCAAATTGCGTCTGTCGCGGGTTGAAAACATCGCGCGGCGTCCTGAAACTCGCGATCGGCGCCACATTCAGATCGAACCCGCCGTAAACCGTGCTGATGTCGCGGATGTTCGTCCGGTTGAAGAGGTTGAAAAAGTCCACCGTGAATTCGCCGTTCCAGCGCTCATTGAATTTGATCGGGCGCGCAACGCGCAGATCGAACGTGGCGTAGCCCGGCCCTTCGAGCGTGTTGCGGCCCAGAAAACCCGGACGGTCCGACAAGGGGTTGCCGTCTCCGTTGGCGTCGCTCCCGACGAAGGCCGTGTAGTAGCGGCCCGATTCGAGCGCGACCAGCGAGCTGAATTTGAAATCGCGCAGCAGAGGCGCGCTCGACGGAACCTGGCTCAGGAATGAGAGCGTGAAGCGATGCCCCAGATGCTGGCGCGACAGCCCGCGTTCGCTGAAGCCCAGCGCTTCGGGAAAGTCCCCCAAGTTCGTCACCGAATCTACATCCGTGACGGTCTTCGACCATGTGTAGCTGCCGTGAAAGCCAAGGCCGCGATTGAAGCGCTTCTGTAATTCGAGCGTCCCGCCGTGATAGATCGAATCGCCTATGTTGGTCGTGATGTGGTTGTCGCCGAGCTCGGGAAACTGGCGCGCGCCGTAAAATGACTTCCCGGTTGACAGGCGCCTGGTTTCTATCACGTTGAGGTTGGCGGTGTGGCCGAGCAGTTTGACGCCGTGCACGTACAGATAGCTGGCGGTGATCGCCATGCCGCCGCCGATCTCCTGCGAGATTTGCAGGCTGGCCTGCTCGCTGTACGGCGTGCGCAAATCGCCGTCCAGCGTGTCGTTGAGCGTCGAATTACCCGCCGCCGGAGCGAGCCCGGTGGTCAAGAAGGTGATCGCCGCCGGTGGCGCGGCCGGCCCGCCGACAATCGTCTGCCGAAAGCGACCCGCAATCCGCGCCTGACTGGGGAAGAGCCGCGTCGCGTTATCCAGATTGCCGCGGCTGGAATACTCCGCCGTGTTGAAGACCTGCCCGACGCTCGAAGCCAGGCGGTCGTGGAAGATTCCGAAGCCCGCGCGCACGACGCCCTTAGCGCCCCAGGCGTATGACAACCCGACGCGCGGCTGAACGTTATTTCGGTCAGGGTTGACTATGAAGCGCGACGGATAGAACTCTGTGTCGTAGCGGAGGCCGAAAGTCAGATTCAGCTTGCCGGTCGCCTTCCATTCATCCTGCGCGAAGAGCCCCACGGCGCCGTGATTGAGGCTGAAGAACGTCGCGCCGTCGCCGTAAACCGCCGGAACAACGCTCGAGAACGGCACGGGGACTTGATAAGGCGTGGTGGCCTGATCGAGCTTCACCGGCCACCAGAAAACCACCGGCCCCGTCGTCGAAGTCGGCGAGAACGCGAGCAGCGCCGGTAACGCCGGAAAGATGATGCGCGCGGGGAAGAAGAGCGCCCAGCGATCTTTGTCGCGAAGGTGGTTGTAATCGCCACCGGCTTTCAATTGATGACGGCCCGTCGAGTAACTGAAATTATCAGACAGTTGCGCGCGGTCTTCCTGGTAGAAGTCCACATCGCTGGTGCTCTTACCCATCGCCAGCAGGTTGGAGACTTCGATGGCCGGTTCGGACACGACGGAGGGGAATCCAAACATGCGCCGCGCCAATTGGAAGCGCGCCTCGTTGGCCGCTTTCGGCGAGACTACCGAAACGGCCGTGAAGACAAGCGCCTGATCGTTCACGTCGTTGTTGCGCGCGGTGGAAGAAAGCGTCGCCGCGCGCGAGCTTCCGCCGAGGAAGTTTTCAGTCGCGGAGTCGAGAATGTTGTAGCGCAGGGCCAGCGCGGTGTTGCCCACGGTCTGATCGAACCTCCCCAGAAACTGATTGTAATCGCTCGTCCGCAATTGATTGGTCGTTTCCGGCTTGAGGTTGAAGCGTGCGCGAAAATCGTTGATCGCCGCCAGGTTGTCTCGAATCAATTGCGAAAATCGGTTCGATTCGGCCCGGCGCTGTCCTTCATAATTCAGGAAGTAGAACGCGCTGTCTCGTTTGAGCGGCCCGCCGAGCGTCGCGCCGAATTGATGCTGCCGCAGAGTGTTTGTTTCGGGCGTGTTGAGGATCGAACGCGCGTTGAGCGCGTCGTTTACGCCGAAATAATAGAGCGAACCGCGCAGGTCATTCGCCCCCGAACGGGTGATGATGTTGACGAAGCCGCCCATCGAACGCCCGTACTCGGCCAGGTACGTTGAATTGAGCACGCGGAATTCGCTGGCCGCTTCCTGCGAAGGCGTGGCGCGCGGCAGCCCCGTGAAGGTCTGGACGTTGTCCACGCCGTCCACCTGAATCAACGTGTTGAGTTCGGTCTGCCCGCCGAACGACAGTCGCGGCGCGGCCACGGCGCCGACGCCGACGTCCGGCTCCTTGAACGGCCCGCCGCCCACGTTCTCGCGCCCCAGGCTCACTCCGCTGGAGAGTTTGACGAAGTCCACGAAGTTGCGCCCGATGTTGGGCAGAGATTCGATCTCCTGCCGTCCGATCACGCGGCTCACCTCGACCCTGTTCGGCTCGATCAATTGCGCCTCGGCTTCGATCGAAACCGTTTCGGTGACCGCGCCGATGCTCATCGTCACATCACTCGTCGCAGCGCCGCCGACCGACAGGATCAGGCCGCTGCGAATCGAAGTCTTGTAACCGGAAGCCTCGACGCGCAACTCGTAGACGCCGGGCTCTAGGTTGATGAATCCATACCGGCCTTCGTCATCGGTCGTGGCGCTGCGCGCCTTTCCGGTGTCGCTGTTCCTGACCGAGACCGTCGCCCGCGTGATAACCCCTCCCGGTTCATCCCGCACCACTCCTGAAAGCGCCGCGGTGGGCGTTTGCGCGAAAGAGACACTGGCCGTGAACAACAGTGTCGCCAATAAACTTTTTGTGTGCATTGTGATGGCTCCTTTCCAGCCTGCCTCGGGGCGAAGGCATTGATTGCCGCTTGAATTCGAATGCGCTTTTACACGTCACCTGGCGGCCGAAGAAGACGGGCGTAAAACTTAAGAGCGTCTTTCGCTCTGCGCACTATAGTACGGTCTTTGTCGAAGCCCAGCGAAATTTATTGCTCGTAAAAATACGACCGTCATCCGCAAAACGCAAGGTTTTTTTCTCCGCGCGGCTAACGAGTTTTTAAAAAGGTAGTTTTTGAACAGGCAGTCATTGAATAAGCCCGGCAGGAACGGCCCCGGAATCAGCCCAACAGATTGAGCGCGGAGACCTGCGACTCCGACCTGCCCGCGCGCTCGATTGGGCAGGATCAATTGCAACGAGGCGTAAGGGCTGCCGATCGGCATCGCCAGAAAGCTGATATTTGACGCATAGCGTGGGCGCCCCTACTTGCCCACGCATGTGAAGTCTTCCGCCTTGTTGATGTCGCCCTGACCCTTGTAACGGGCGACTTCGGGATAGGCGCACTGCGGGCGCGTGTGGACGGTCTCGCCTTTTTCCATGCGCGAACTTTGGATTGCGCCGGGCGCAATGCCTTTTTCCACCCAATCCGCCAGCGGCGTAAACCAGTCGGCGCGGTCACAGCCGACGCCGCCCGCGCAATGAAACATGCCGGGAATCATGTAGAGCCGGTAAAACTCCCTGGTATGCCGCGCGCCCATCTTTTTCATCACCGATTCGTAGTAGTCCACCGACATCTGCGGATTGACCAGCGCGTCGGCCCAGCCATGGTAATGAATGATTTTGCCGCCGCGTTTTTTGAGGTTTGTCAGATCAGGGTTGATCGCGTCAATCATTTTCGAGAACGCAGCCATCTGCGGCGGGTCGGTGTCGAAATTGAATTGCCTCCAACTCCATGCCCTGCCGCGTTGCGGCTCAAAGGCCAGGAAGCGCATCGTAGATTCGCCAAAGCTCAGCCCTACTCCGCCGTCGCCGCCGATGCTGCCCATCCAACCGCTACGGCC
>DATCXQ010000071.1:0-8617 GCA_036565725.1 Blastocatellia bacterium | reverse complement strand
CGGTCGGATCAGGAAGCGGGTCGGGAAACTGTGGAATGTGTATGGGCCGACTGAGACCACCATCTGGTCTTCGGCGGCGCCAGTCGATGCGACAGCCGTTACCAAAACAACTGCGCATGAGTCCATCGGACGGCCGATAGCCAACACTCGCATCTATCTTCTGGACGCTCACGAGCAGATGGCGCCGATCGGAGCGCCGGGGGAGCTGATCATTGGGGGCGCCGGGGTGGGCCGCGGCTATCTCAACCAGCCGGAGCTGACCGCTGAACGCTTTGTGGCGGACCCGTTTGCAGACGAGCCGGGGGCCCGGATGTACAAGACCGGTGATCTGGCGCGCCATTTGGCGGATGGAAATATCGAGTTTCTGGGCCGCAACGACTTTCAAGTCAAGGTCCGCGGCTTCCGGATCGAATTGGGTGAGATCGAAGCCCGCCTGGCCGAGCACCCGGCGGTTCAGGAAGCGATGGTAATGGCGCGCGAAGACAGTCCCGGCGACCAACGTCTGGTGGCCTATGTCACGCCTCGGTTTTCTCGATCAGACGACGGGAAGACGCATCTGGTTAATGAACAGGTCGCGGAGTGGAGCAACCTGTGGGAGGAAACATATACCCGCGCGTCTGTGGAAAGCGAGACAGGGTTCGATCTGGCCGGGTGGAATAGTAGCTATACGCGCTTAGCGTTTCCGCCTCACGAAATGCGCGACTGGTTGGATGGCGCGGTGGCGCGCATCAGCGCTTTGCGTCCGGGCCGCGCGCTTGAGATCGGTTGCGGGACCGGAATGATCCTGTTCAACATAGCGCCGCAGTGCGAGCGCTACGTCGGCGTTGATCTTTCCAGGAAAGCCATCGATCGGCTCGACGAAGAGATCGCGTCGCGAACGGACCTGAAAGACAACACGCAGTTGATCCATGGCCAGGCTGCGGATTTTACCCGTATCCCAGACGACGATTACGACACAGTAATCCTGAACTCCGTCGTACAGTATTTCCCGAGCGTCGAGTACCTGTCCCAGGTCATCGCCGGGGCGATCAAAAGCATCCGGACTCGCGGCCATATCTTTATCGGGGATGTTCGACACTACGGGCTGCTGGAAGCCTTTCACCTGTCCGTCCAGTTATACCAGTGCGACGCCGACATGTCGCCGCCTGAACTGGGAGCGCGAGTATCACAAAGAGTCGGAGCCGAGGTGGAGTTGTTGATCGACCCGGCATGGTTTTATGCGCTTCAGGCGCGGTTTCCGGAGATCACCCATGTTGAGGCGATGCCGAAAGAGGGCGAGTATGAGAACGAAATGTCGGCGTATCGTTACGACGTGGTGTTATGTGTGAGGGCCGAAGCGCCGGCGGCTACTGACATTGAGTGGATAGAGTGTAAGGGCGCCGGGCTGGGGCGGGAAGAGATTCAGGGGCGTATAGTTCAGGCAAAACAGTCAGTCATTGGGCTGAGAGCCATTCCGAATCCGCGAGTCCAAAAAGATGTGATCGCTCTCAAACGCCTCCAGGATGTAACCTCGTCCGGGAATGTCGCGACATTGAAGGCGGAGGCTGCGTCCGAGGGGCAGGCAGGGATGAGCTGTTCAGAGCTTGCGTCGTTCTGCGCAAGCCATGGCTACGCGCTGCGCTTGAGCTGGTTCCCGAACGACGGCCACGGGGAATACCAGGCGCTGATAACAAAGAACGGTCCGGCTGCGAGCTTTGATTGGCGGCGGTTCTCCGTCCAGGGAAAGGTTGAACGGAATCTTTCAAGCTACGCCAACGACCCGGTACGCGCCAAGTGGATGGCGGCGTTGCCGGAACGGTTGCGTAAATTCCTCTCCGGGCTGCTACCGGAATACATGACGCCGTCGGCGTATGTGATGCTGGATGCGCTGCCGCTGACGCCCAACGGCAAATTGGATCGAAAGGCGTTGGCGGCGCCCGCCGGCCCGGCATACGCCGCACGCAGCTATGAGGCGCCGGTCGGCGATGTGGAGACTGCGCTGGCGCGGATCTGGGCCAGGGTACTCAAGCTCGAGCGGGTCGGACGTCACGATGACTTCTTTGCGCTGGGCGGTCACTCATTGCTGGTGATGAAGGTGGCCAGTCTTCTCAAACAGGTGGATATTGATATGACAGTCGTTGACTTGTTCAAGCATCCAACGATCGAGTCGCTCGCCGAATGTTTGGAACATGGCCGGCATGAGGCTACTGTGAAAGGCGCCGTCGCCGTGCGGACGACCGGCGCCGAAAAACCGCTGTTCCTGATACACGAAAACACCGGCCAGGACCTCTGGTTCTCCTTGCTCGCGGCGCAAATCAATTCAGAGATCCCCGTCTATGGCCTGCAGGCCGTGCCTCTCGATGAGCTGCAGTTGCAAACTGTCGAAGGGATGGCGTCGCGTCTGGCGCGGATAATGCGTACGGTCCAGCCCGTCGGCCCCTACCGATTCGCGGGGTGGTCGCTCGGCGGCGTTCTGGCCTACGAGGTCGCCATACAGCTCATCGGGCAGGATCAGGCGGTCGAGTTTGTCGGCTTGCTGGACGCAGGCTGTCCGAATTCGCTGCCACGTACGGACCGGTCACGGCGCCGCGAAGCGTCTCCGCAGGCGCACTTGCTCGCGCTGTGTGAGGGGCTGGAACGCGAGGTCCCGCTTACGACGGGGCAGCAGGCGATCCTCTCCGAACTGAAATGTTCGGCCGGCGAGTCTGACTTCGAGGACCTGTTCCGCCAATGCCGCGAATCGGGCGTACTGCATCCGAGTTTTGTCGATCACACCGCTCAAGAAATCCGGCGGTATATGGTCCGCTTAATGGCTCATTGGCACGCGATCGAAAACTATGTAGCGCAACCGATTTCTATTCCGATATATCTTTTCGCCGCGGAGGAGCCGCTCGCGGCCGTTTCAGGAGAACCGGCGCCTCCCGACCCTCTGATGGGTTGGGGGTCGGTGGCGCCTGAGCGACAGATTCATGTCGTGCGGGTTCCCGGCAATCACCTGACGTTGATGGACGATTCTCATATCACCGCGCTGGGGCGGGCTCTGTCAGATGCAATTGCCCAGGCCGGCAAGCCGCGGCCCAATCCGCCTGAAACAGAGTCCCGCTCCGTCATGAGCCTGAATACTGGCAAGCGTGGTAACACGCCGGTATTCTGTGTTCCAGGCGCCGGTGGAAATGTGATCGGGTTCATCGAACTGTCCGCCGCGCTGGGTCAGGAATGGCCCCTTTACGGACTGCAACCCAGAGGGGTGGAAGGCGCGCTCGCGCCGCATTCGACTGTAGAAGCGGCGGCTACCATGTGCAGGCGAGAGATTGAGGCCATACAGCCCAGCGGCGAAATTCACCTGCTGGGGCACTCCTTCGGAGGTTGGGTGGCGTTCGAGATCGCTACCCAGATGCGCGCGGCCGGTCGGTCGGTGTCCTCGCTGACCATTATCGATAGCGAAGCCCCCGACGGCGACGACCTGCGCAGCCGAGAGTACACTTCCCTAGAAGTGTTAATGGAATTGATCGAGGTCATGGAACTGGCTGCTGAAAAAAAACTTGGCATCCAGTCAGCGGAACTCGAATCGGAGGATGAGACAGGGCGGCTGCGGCTTCTGCACGAAGGACTGCTTCGAGTCGGCCTCTTGCCCGCGCGCTCTGCGCCGGATGCTTTGCGTGGGGCGGTACGCGCCTTCGGCGCGGCTTTGCGTACCAGCTATCGCCCGCGACAGCCTTATACCGCCCCCCTCCGCCTGGCGCTGGCTCGCGACCCGCGCCATGACGATCAGACCAATGAACGGGAACACCATAACATCTTAGTGGGCTGGAGAAAGTGGGCGCCCGATATCGAGTGCTGGCATGGTCCGGGTAATCACTTCACCCTTCTGAAGGCGCCACACGCGCAGGTTCTCGCCGAATGGTGGCGCGGCGGTTTGCGACTGATCACAAAATGATGACTGAGGCCGGCGCTCTGACGCCTGAATATTGCCGGCAGGGTTGGGAGAGCACGCTTCCGGCTTGCCTGATTTGTGATTGCGTTTACGGGAATGCTCGCCGAATCGGCGCCGCGAGCGCGGCCCGGCGTTAAGCCCGCTCGCTGCGCCGCTCGCGGTACTGATCCGTACTATCATCTCACTACGCCGTACATTGATTTGCAATCCGCTCTAGTTCCCTGACAACAAGTTTTTGCGACTAACCTTAGCTAACAGTATGAACAAAAACGCTAGGCGTTCTGGCCCTGGCGCTGAGTTCAAATAGAGTTTTCAGACGCTCCGATACTTCTTTCATCACAATCTCTTCTTCTTTACGGAGGGCCGCCATGTCAAAGTCCATCTATCTGATCAATCCTGCCAATGACTACCCGTCCTACTACGGCTTTGAGGTCTTTGCCGGTTGGGGGGGCCGCCCCGCCGTCTACATTGCCGATCTCGCGATAACAACAATAGCAGGTATGCTTCCGGAAGACTTTGAAGTACAGCTGTGTGATGAACATATCACGCCGGTCGATTTCAACACGTCCGCAGATTATATTGGAATTACAGGTAAGGTCAGTCAACGAAATCGGATGGCCGACATAGCCGACGAGTTCCGACGAAAAGGTAAAGTGGTTTTGATTGGAGGGTCTTATGCCAGCCTCAGCCCGGATGCTTTACGACCTCACTGCGATGTTCTGGTGCGCGGGGAAGTCGAAGAGATATTTGATGAGATCTGCGACGACCTAAGAACGTCACGCTGGAAGTCGGAATATGTCGGGGATAAATCAGACCTGTCCAAAACGGCCATGCCGAAGTGGGGAAAGTATCCTAACGACCGGGCTCGCGTGGGAACACTACAGACCTCGCGTGGTTGTCCATTCGAATGTGAATTCTGCGACGTGATTCAGTACCTCGGCCGGAGACAGAGGCATAAGCCAATCAGCCTGGCGCTCGCAGAACTTGACGAACTCTACCGGCATGGCTACCGGTCGGTCTTTTTGGCTGATGACAACTTCACCGTCTTCCGCTCTCGCGCCAAGGAATTATTGCTTGCGCTCCGCGACTGGAACAATCGACAGAATAAAGGGCGTGTCGACTTCTCGACTCAGGTGTCGATCGATGCGGCAAAGGACGGTGAGTTACTACGGATGTGCGCCGAAGCCGGGTTAACGTCAGTCTTCATCGGAATTGAAACTCCCAACGAAGACAGCCTCAAAGAGACGAAGAAGCATCAAAATACGAAGGTGGATTTGGCGCAGCAGGTTCAGCGCTTTTACGATTACGGAATCCAGGTTATTGGCGGGATGATCGTAGGGTTTGATTCGGACGGGCTGGACATTTTTAAACGCCAGTACGAATTTGCAATGCTCTCCTCCATTCCGATCTTTACCTTAGGGGCCCTTGTCGCGCCGGAATCGACCCCGCTTCATGAAAGAATGAGAGAGTCTGGGCGTTTGAAAGAGAACGGTTTCGAAACCGCGGGCACACCTTGGGCCACGAATATCATTCCTCATCAAATGACCACCGATCAGCTGTTGGAAGGGATGCGATGGCTCTATAACACTCTTTACCATCCTACCGCCTTGACCGAGCGAATATTCTCGTTCGTCGACAAGTTAAAGCCTGTTCCTCCCTCGCTGGGAAGCATGCGTTATCAAGCCCCGCCTCCGGTTCGCCCAATTGAGGGCGATCTGATGAACTTGATCGTCAAATTAGCAAGCCTGGGCCCTGAAGAGGCCAAGATGTGCGCGGACGTCGCTGAACTGGCTACAAAGAAAGGCGGGATCATGCCTCTACTCAAGAGCATTCTGGCCCAGTACGCTCAGATTCGATATATGTCCGAAAAGGGCTCTTTCTGGGACCCTAAATTGGCGGCGGAAGACCCGAATAAAAAATTGACGCAAATAAAAGCGCTAAATAAATGAAGAGTGTGCAAATTAAAACTGGATACATTCAACTACTTAAATAAAGCCTATACATAAATCGAGAAGCGTGCCCTGGGTACGCGCCGCATCCAGCGTGCGGTCTCGGCGAGTCGCCCAGTTGCTTTTCAATGCGCGTCTAGCCACTACCGCACGCTGGAAGAGATGCGTACCCGTCACACAGTGTCGTCAGGTGGTAATTTGGAGGGATAAGTATGAAGCTCGGAGATGTATTGAGAAAGGAAAGAGAACGCAAGAAATTCACGGTAGAAGATGTGGCCGCAAAGGTGGGCATTTCGGTAGAGGCTTATGAAGGCCTCGAAGGTGGGGAATCGCCCGTTGAGGAATGGGGGCCAAAGTTGGCCGAGATTGCGACCGGGCTTTCGACGCCCACGTCGCGCTTGATTAGCAATACTGGAAAATCGGAACAGGCGAGGCAAATTGAAGGGCAGTGTGGGCGCCTGATCGGGACCCATCGAGAAAAAAAAGAGTTGAGTCGTGAGGATCTCGCTAAGCAGTTGGAATGGTCGGTGGAGGAGCTTGCGTTAGTGGAGAGTGGTAATAGCCCGCTCGAGGAATACGCCCCACTATTGCTCCGGTTCTCCGAGGTGGTCGATCAACCGATCTTCAATCTTTTTTATCCCTGCGGCCTGCCGTTCGGACAGCTCAAGGATTACCCATAAAGATAATTTGAAATATGCGTTCGTCGCTCCGCGACGAAAAAACGCCTCTCCGGGAACGCAAAAGGTTTAGGTAATGGTAGGCCTCACACGCCATCGCAACTTGCACTAGACGATAAGGATCAATGTATGAGCGCATCACCAAACAGCTATTGTCCGGCGGTAGAGCCAGACGCCGCCGGCGGCGAGAAACCGGTAAAGTGCGTCGTTTGGGATCTGGACGACACTCTGTGGAGCGGCACTCTGCTGGAGGACGGCGCCGTTAGCCTAAGGAGTACTGTGGCCGAAATCGTCAAGGTCCTTGACAGCAGGGGGATCTTGCATTCGATCGCGAGCAAAAACGATCACGATCAGGCTATGGGGCAGCTCGAGAAGTTCGGGCTCGCCGAATACTTTCTCTACCCCCAGATCAACTGGAACTCGAAAGCATCCTCGATCAAGTCGATCGCCTCTTCGATCAACCTGGGCCTGGACACGATCTGTTTCATTGACGACCAGAGGTTTGAGCGAGACGAGGTCGCCTATTCGCTTCCGGAGGTGCGTTGCATTGACTCCGCAGATCTGGACGGTTTGCTCGAGAGGCCGGAACTGAATCCCCGCATCATCACGGAAGACTCAAGAATGAGGCGGCTGATGTATATCGGCGATATCGAGCGGAAGAAGGCCGAAGAGGCGTTTGTCGGACCGCATGAGGAGTTTCTCGCGACGCTCGAACAGGAGATCACGATCGCGCCGGCCAAACTGGATGATTTGAATCGGGCCGAAGAATTGACTCTGCGAACCAACCAGTTGAACACTACCGGCTATACATACTCTTACCAGGAATTGAATGAGTTTCGGCAGTCGGATCGCCACAAGCTCCTGGTCGTGGGCCTGACAGACAAGTATGGAACTTATGGCAAGATCGGCCTCGTCTTGATTGGTTGCGCCGAGCGCGAGTGGACGATCAAACTCCTCTTGATGTCTTGCCGGGTGATGTCGAGAGGGGTGGGGACGATTCTGATGAACTACATTATGAATCTGGCGAAAGAAGCGAAAGTCAGGCTGCTCGCCGAATTTGCGCCTAACGGCCGAAACAGGATGATGTATGTCTCTTACAAGTTCGTTAACTTCCGTGAAGTGGAGCGGAAGGGCGAACTCATCATCCTGGAAAATGATCTCAGTCGGATCCAGGATCTCCCATCTTATGTGAAAGTAGAGATCCTCTGACACGCCTATTTCTCAGTAAATCGCAAAATGGCTGTTCTTCATGCCAGAGGCCTCCGGAAATTAGCTGGCGGTGTAACCACCGGAACCGAATCCCCACAATCGTCCAACCCTGAAAGGGCGACAGACCAAGCTCGGTCCGCCGCCCCGGCCAGTGTCGGATGGTCTTTATAACTTGTTCCGGTGGTTACACCGCCGGCTAATACCCACAGCCACTTCGGGGCAAAAGGGCGATTTCGCGATTAACTGATTTCTACCCGCCGCGCGGAGGAGATAACAAGTGAACGAATATTATGGAAGTGAACGACCGGTCATGGGCCGGTGTGAGGATAGCTCTCAACGGAAGCGGGATTCGGGCGGGGCGCCCGTGACGGCTCAGGAGCTTCGCAACTGGTTGGTCTCGAAGGTCGCGGGGCTGACGGGTGTTGATCCGCAGGAGATCGGCGTCGGCAAGCCATTCACGGCCTTCGGCGTGACCTCGAGAGAGGCGGTCGCCCTCTCCGGCGAACTGGAGGATTTACTTGGCCGAAGGCTCTCTCCGACGCTGCTCTATGACTATCCCAGCATCGAGGCTGTCGTCCGGCGCCTGGAAGGACAAATCAAAGATCCTGATCCGGGCCGGCAGTCCGGCCTGGAATCTACACCAGTGGCGGACCCGCTAGACGAGATCCTGGCGCAACTCGAAGCGCTCTCGGAAGACGCCGCGGAAGCCATGCTCGAGAAACAGGCCCTGACACCAGCGCCACGAGGAGAAGAACCGAGATGAAAGAAGACCTGGCACAGCGCCTTGCCCGACTGTCTCCGGCCAAGCAGGCGCTTGTTATGCGACAGTTGCAATCGAAGCTCGAAGCTTTAGAGCGGCGGCAGGCCGA
>DATCXQ010000067.1:0-19967 GCA_036565725.1 Blastocatellia bacterium | reverse complement strand
ATAACCATCGACATCACCGAACGCAAGCTGGCTTAAGAGGCTCGGCGCGAGAGCGAAGCGCTTGTGCATACGCTGGCAGCCAATCTTTCCGACGGGTTGATTTATCAGCTGCGCCGCTCCACCGAAGGCTCGCGGCGCTTCCTTTACATCAGCGAAAACGTGGAGAGGCTCAGGGGCGTGACAGCGGAAGAGGCGATGGCCGACGCCAACAAACTCTACAACCTCATACCGGAAGATTACCGCCATCGGCTGGTCGAAGCCGAAGACGCCGCGCTGCGCGACTTCGCCGCTTTCCGGTTCGAGACGCCGTTCCTCACGCCGAAAGGCGAACTGCGCTGGTCGCAGCAATCGTCCTCGCCACGCCGCCTCTCCGACGGCTCTGTAGTCTGGGACGGCGTGGAGATTGACATCACCGAGCGCAAGAGGGCCGAGGAGGCGCTGCGCGAGAGCAAAGAGCGGCTGAATCTGGCTATGGAGGCCGCCAGCGCGTTCGCCTGGGAGACCGACCTCGCCACGGGGCGCGTCGCCTGGTCGGGTTCCGGCGAGCAGATGTCGGGGATGGCGCCGGGGTCGTTCGGCGGCACGTACGATGCCTTCCTCGCGCTCATCCATCCGGATGACCGCGAATCCGTCATCAGCGCTAGAAGGCGCGCTCTGGACGGCGAGGCGCCTTACGAGGTGGAGTACCGCAAAATACGCCCCGACGGCGGCGTGCAGTGGGGGCTCTCCAGGGGGATAGTCTACCGTGACGAAAAGGGCCGGCCCGCGCGGTTTGTCGGCGTCAACGTGGACATCACCGATCGCAAACAGGTTGAGGAGGAGTTGCGCGAAAAGGAGCGGTTCATTCAAAGCCTGATTGACGCTGTCCCCGCGGGCATTTACATCTACAACCTGAAAGAGAGGCGCAACCTCTTCACCAACCCCAGGCTGTCCTCTATGCTCGGTTACACGGCGGATGAATTGACGGCCATGGGCGCGGATTTCCTGCCCCTCTTGCTGCACCCGGATGACTGGCGGCGCGCCCTCGCGCATTTCGAGACGCTTAGAGATGCGCCGGACGGCTCCATCATCGAAGTCGAGTACCGGATGAAGCATCGCGACGGCCAATGGCGATGGGTCTCCGGCCGCGAGATGGTCTTCAAGCGCGACGCGGACGGGCGCCCCTTGCAGATCCTGGGCGTGGCGCAGGAGGTCACCGAGCGCAAGCGGGTGGAAGAGGTCCTGCGCGAGAACGAAGAGCGCTTGCGGATGGCGATGGACGCCGCCAACGCCGGGTCGTTCGATTGGGACATCGCTTCCGGAATCATCGCCTGGACGCCCGGCCGCCAGAGTTCGCCTGCGGCTCACAGCGTCGAACAGGATTATCAATCCTGGCGCGCCACGTTGCACCCTCAAGACATCGATTGGGTCGAGGCCGACATCGCGAAGTGTCTGGCCGAGCGGCGCGACCTCTATATCGAATACCGCGTCCTCCGCCACGACGGCTCAGTCCGCTGGGTGAGCAACATCGGCCATGCTTTCTACGATGAGGCGGGACAGGCGGTGCGAATGAAGGGGCTGAGGATCGACCTCACCGACCGCAAGCGCGCCGAAGAGCTGCTGCGCGAGAGCGAGGAACGGCTGCGGCTGGCCCTCGAGGGCGCGAAGGCCGGCGTCTGGGAGGTCAAGTTCGATCCGTACAGCGCCTATTGGAGCAAGGAGTACCGGGACCTCTTCGGCTTTTCCGAGACCGCTGAGGCGACCAACGAATTGTGGGCCACTCGCACGCACCCGGACGATTTACAGCGCGTGGTGGACGCCAACAACAAGCTGCTCAGTTCTGTAGACAAGGAGATTGGGCGGCAGGAGTTCCGCATTATACATCCCGAACATGGCGAACGGTGGATTCTGGATTTCGCGCGCGTGCGCCGCGACCAGGCTGGGCGCCCGGTCAGCTACGGGGGGATCAACCTCGACGTGACCGACCGCAAACGCGCCGAAGATGCGATGCGTGAGAGCGAAGAACGCTTCCGCGAACTTGTAGAGACCATCTCCAACGTCTTCTGGATTATGCGCCCCGAATCGCAGGCGCCGACCTATCTCAGCCCTGCCTGCGAGCGGCTGTGGGGCCGCCCGGCGACTGAGCTCAACGGCAATTTGGACAAGTGGTTCGAAGCGATCCACCCCGAAGACCGCGAGCGCGTGAGGAAGAAATATCTCGCGAGGGCGGGGGAAGGCGATTACGACGAGACGTACCGCGTTGTGCGGCCTGACGGCTCGATGGTCTGGGTGCATGACCGCGGGTTTCCGGTGCGCGACGAGGCGGGCAATATCCGCCACATCGTGGGGGTCGCCGAAGACATCACCGATCGCAAACGCGTCGAAGACGAATTGCGCGAAAGCGAGTTCCGCTACGCCGCGCTGGCCGAAGCCGTCCCGCAGCTCGTCTGGACCACGGGGCCGGAGGGCGGCGTGGATTATTTCAACCAGCGTTGGTACGCCTACACGGGGGCGACGGCGGGCGAATCGTTGAATCTGATGTGGCGATCGCTCATTCATCCCGACGACCGCGAACGCGTGGAGAAGTTATGGAAGGGGCGCTTGCGGGCGGGCGAGCACCTTCACTTCGAATTCCGGTTGCGCGGCGCGGACGGCGCCTACCGGTGGTTCATCGGGCGCGGCGTCCCCTACAGAGATGAACGGCGCGGCGCGACGCTGCGAAAACATGACGGCGAGAACGGCGCCTCGAGCGTCGGCAACGGCGC
Source organism: Blastocatellia bacterium (assembly GCA_036565725.1). Lineage (GTDB taxonomy): Bacteria > Acidobacteriota > Blastocatellia > RBC074 > RBC074 > JAJVID01. The sequence continues at coordinate 17,223 of DATCXQ010000067.1, read as the reverse complement.
CTCGAGCGTCGGCAACGGCGCCGCATTGAACGGCGGGAAGGGGCGGATCGTCAAATGGTTCGGGACCTTCACCGACATTCACGACCTGAAGATGGCCGAGGAGGCGCTGCGTGAGAGCGAAGAACAGGCGCGCCGGCAGAACGCGGAGCTTGAGAATATTTACCAGACGACCCCGGTCGGCCTTTCACTGCTCGACCGCGACTTCAAGTTTGTGCGCCTCAACGAAACGATGGCGAAAATCGACGGCGCCTCTGTCGACCTGGCGCTCGGCCGCACGGCGCGCGAAGTGACGCCCAAAATGGCCGACCGACTCGAACCCGTCTTCAAGCGGGTGATCAGGACGGGGCGGCCGATCATGAACCTGGAGATACGCGCCGAAACCCCGAGCGAGCCGGGGGTCGAGCGCGACTGGCTGGCGAGCTATTATCCGGTCAAAGCCGCGGACGGCAGCGTGCAGGGGATCGGCTGCGTCGTCCTGGACATCACCGAACGCAAGCGCGCCGAGGAAGCCGTGCGCGAGAACGAAGAGAGAATGCGCCAGGCGGCGCAGGCGGGCGGCTTCGGCCTCTACAGCGTCAACCTGCGGACCAGCGAGAATTACTGGTCGCCGGAGCTGAGGCGCATCTTCGGACTCTCGGACGGCGAAGCCGTCGCGTTGGATACTTCGCTCAGACTGATTCACCCCGACGACCGCGAAGAGATGTTGCGGGTGATCGAGGCCGCGCTAGACCCGGGCGGCGACGGCGAGTTCGAGCACGAGTTCCGCGCGCAACTCCCCGACGAGAGCATCCGCTGGGCGCTGGCCAGGGGCAAGACCCTCTTCGCCGGCAACGGCCGCCGCCGGAAGGCGTCGCGCATCATCGGCGTCGCGTTCGACATCACCGGGCGCAAAGAGGCCGAAGAGCGGCTGCATGCGAGCGAAGAGTTGTTCCGCACGATCTTCGACCTGTCCGGCATCGGCAACTTGCAGATCGACCCTTCGACGAGGCGCTTCATTCGCGCCAACCGCGAGTTCTGCGACTGGCTCGGTTATTCCGAGGGCCAACTGTCGGAAATGAAGCTCGAAGAGGTAGTCCATCCCGACGATCTCGAAGACAAATGGGCGGACATCGGAAGGCTGCTGCGCGGCGAAGTGGACGAACATTTCACCGAGACGCGGCTCCTGCGCCAAGACGGCGAGGTCGTGTGGGGGTTGATCACCTCCAGAATATTGCGCGACGCGTCGGGGCGGCCGCTCGGCGCCGTGATGGCGGTCACGGACATCACCGAACGCAAGCGCGCCGAGGAGGCGCTGCGCGAAAGCGAGAGGCGGTTGAAGCTGTCGCTGGCCGCGGGCCGGGCCGGAACCTGGGAGTGGCGCATCAAGGAGGACAAGCTGATCTGGTCGGATGAATATTACGACCTTTACGGGGTGGCGCCGGGCGACCTGGAGGCGACGCTGGACAATTTTATACTCTCGGTCCACGCGGAAGACCGCGACCGCATCCTGGCCGAAATGAGCGAGGTTTTGCAGGAGCGGAAAGACGCCGAGCTGGAGTTCCGCTTCATCCGGGCCGACGGCGAGGAGCGGTGGTCGCACAGCAGCGCTCAACTGACGCTCGACGAATCGGGCGAGCCTGAGATGATGGTCGGCATCATGATCGATATCACCGAGCGCAAACAGGCCGAGATGGAGCGCGAAGAACTGTTGCGCAAGGAGCGCGAGGCGCGCGAACAGGCCGAGGCCGCGAACCGTGGCAAGGACGAGTTCGTCGCCATGGTCTCGCACGAATTGCGCAGCCCGCTCAACGCCATGCTCGGCTGGTCAAAGATTCTTAAGAAGGGGGGCGTTGACGCGAAGACGCAGTCGCACGCCGTCGAAGTGATCGAACGAAGCGCCCGTGCCCAACAGAACCTGATCGAAGACCTGCTCGATATGGCGCGCATAGTCGGCGGCAAATTAAGGTTGGAGACCAGGCCGGTCTCTCTGACGCGCGTGGTCGAGGCCGCCGCCGACGTCGTGCGCCCGGCTGCCGCGGCCAAGGAGATCGAGCTGCGGCTGTTTATCAATAGCGCGGATGAAGTCACCGGCGACCCGGATCGCCTGCAGCAGGTAGTCTGGAATCTGCTTTCTAATGCCGTCAAGTTCACGACGCGCGGCGGGAATATCGAGGTGATTTTGGAGCGCGTGGGCGCTTCGGCCCAGATCACGGTGACCGACACAGGCCGCGGGATTAAGGCAGAGGATTTGCCTTTCATTTTTGACCGGTTTCGACAGGCCGATAGTTCCGGCAGCCGGCGTTTCGCGGGCTTGGGCCTGGGTCTGGCATTAGTTAAACATCTGGTCGAATTGCATGGCGGTCAGGTCTACGCGGACAGCCTCGGAGAAGGGAATGGCGCGTCGTTCATTGTTAGACTGCCCGTTCGCGCAGTGCGCGGCGAGGCGACGCCTGCGCGAGGTATGGATCGAGCCAGTCTGAAGATAGAAGAGCGCGACGGCCGCGTGACCGAGCGCGAATCCCGAGGTGATTATCCCGCATTCCCGCTCGAAGGCGTATGGGCGCTGATTGTGGACGACGAGGCCGACGCGCGCGAATTAATTGCGACTCTGCTTAAACAATATGGCGCGCGCGTGACCATCGCGTCCTGCGCCGCCGAGGCGTTCGACAAATTGCGCAAAGGCGAAGCGGGCGCGCGGCCCGATGTGTTAGTCTCTGATATTAGCATGCCCGAAGAAGACGGTTATATGTTGATTGAGCGCGTTCGCAAACTGCCCCCCGAAGAGGGTGGGAAAATCCCGGCAATTGCGCTGACCGCGCTAGAGCGGCCGAGCGATCGCATTAAAGCGCTCGCGTCAGGTTTCTCTATGCATGTGCCCAAACCCGTCGAACCTGAAGAATTGGCGATGGTCATCGCTAACCTGACGGGGCATCCCGCTGGTATAATCTTGTAATAGGGGAGGTGTAATGAGCAAAGCAAAAGTTCTGGTCATAGATGACGATCCCGAGATGCTGGACCTGGCCAGGTTCCACCTGGAGAAAAGCGGTTACGAGGTGACAAGCGCGGAAACCGGCGCTCAGGGCCTTCGGCTGGTCGCGGAGCATCGCCACGAGGTCGCGCTGACTGACCTCAAGCTCCCCGATATCGACGGGATCGAGCTGGTCACGAAATTGAAAGAGTCCTCACCCGCCACCGAAGTCATTATGATTACCGGCTACGGCGCGGTGACCGAGGCGATTGAGGCGACCAAGGCGGGCGCCTTCTATTTCATGGAAAAGCCCGTCGAGTTCGAAGAACTGATGGCGCTCATCGAAAGGGCCGTCGAACGCGGGCGTCAGGTCGTGGAGATCGAGCGGTTGCGGGACCGCCTCCGCGAACGCACTTCGTACTACAACATCATCGGCAGCAGCCGGGCCATGCAGAACATCTACGAAATCATCGAGAGCATCGCCGAATCGGACGCCAACGTGATGATTCTGGGCGAATCGGGGACCGGCAAGGAGCTGATCGCCAACGCCATCCACTTCAAGAGCGCCCGCTCGAAGAAGCCTTTCGTCAAGATCAACTGCTCGGCGCTGCCAAAGGAGTTGATCGAATCCGAACTCTTCGGCCACACCAAAGGCGCCTTCACAGGCGCGACGATGGAGAAGATGGGGCTGATCGGTCAGGCTGGCGGCGGCAGCCTCCTGCTCGACGAGATCGCCGAGATGCCGGTCGAGTTGCAGCCCAAGCTGCTGCGCGTGCTGCAGGAGCGGGTCTATTACCGCGTGGGAAGCGAGAAGGCGCTGGAGGCCGATTTCCGACTGATCTCGGCCACCAACCGCAACCCGCTCGACGCGGTCCGCGAGGGGGCGCTGCGCGAGGACCTCTACTACCGCATCAATACGATCGAGATTCCGGTCCCGCCGCTGCGCGATCGAGCCGAAGACGTGCAGCATCTGGCCGCGCACTTCCTGCAGATATACGCCGAGAAGTACAACCGGTCTGTGGGATCCATCTCGCAACAGGCGTACGAGAGGATGTTCGCCTATTCCTGGCCGGGCAACGTGCGCGAACTGCAGAACGTGATGGAGCGCGCGGTGTTGTTGGCGAAGGGCGACGTCATAGAAGAAAACGCCATTCCGATGCCGAAACCCACCGCCAGGGCGGCTCAGGCCGCGACCACCACGGCCGCCCCGCCGGTCAGCAGGCCCACTGGGCCTGCGGGAGTCTCCGCGCCACCGCCCGCGCAACTGAGCGAACTGACGTTGGAGCAACTGGCGAGGTTGATCGTCAACAAGATGCCCAGCCCCAAGAGCGGCGGGTCTCGCGTTGACGTCTTCACGCAACTCGAAGGCGCGATTGTCCGCGCCGCGCTCGACCGCACCAGGGGCAACAAACAGGCGGCGGCCAACCTGCTGGGACTCTATCGCCCGCGCCTTTACAGCATGCTCAGGAAACACAACCTCCATGACACGATCAGAGAGTCCGAGCATAGCTCGCCGGAAACGGACGTCGCCGAGGACGATCTGATCGAATCGGAGGCGCTCAACCAGGATCCGGACCAGGATCTGGCGGAACAGGTTTTCCCAACCTCCGGCGGAGCCGATCCCGAACCGCCTAAAGAAGCGGCGCCGTCCAAAGAAACATCTGGGGAAGACATCGTCGGGGCGCCGAATATAAGCGGCCCCGACACGACTGAATTTCATTTCAGGAAGGGCGTGCCGTATCAATATTGAAAATCCCGGGGCGTCTGTATAGGACCTATAGGACTTATGGGATTTATAGGTTTTATGAGACCTATAAGTCCCATAAGTCCTATACGGGCGCCTACGAGAGATTTTCCGCAGGAGGAGGAAATTTATGTCCAAGGATCACAAGCCGGATTCGGCGCCGAAGCCTATGCCCGCCCCACAATTACCAAACATCCCAATCAGTCCCGATGACCCCTTTCAATCCGACCCTGACCTGCTGCCGCCTATAGCGCCGGCGTCTGACCCCGATCCCGCGCCGAGCGGGCGAGGGCCTGGGAACCGCGGGAGCCAGGCCCCCGGGCGTAATGACGCGGACGATCCCGGACTTGAGCCGGACGAGCTGAGGTAGGCCTCACACCTGTCTGGATAGCGGGAATAGTGAAAGAACGTAAGCGTAAAATATATATTCGCTGGTTGGCGCTTCTGGCGCTTGCCGTGGCGGCGCTTTATGTCTGCTGGCTGATGCTGTTGCCGTTTGTCAACGTGCTGGCGTGGGCCTCGGTATTGGCGGTTCTCTTCTATCCGATCCACCAACGCCTTGTCGCTCTGACGAATAGCCCGAGTTTGAGCGCGTTGCTTTCGACAATGATCGTGATTACCGTGATCGTGGTCCCGCTGACGCTGCTGACGCTGGTGGTGGCGAAGGAGGTCGGCGAGGTGGCGAAGAACGCGCAGGAATTTTTTCGCTCGCTGCTCGATCCGAGCTCACCGGTGATCGGGCGGGTCATGGGCTGGCTGGGCCTGCGCGTCGACGCGAGCCATCTCGACCTGCAGGCGTATCTGCTGGAGCGGCTGGAGAACATCAGCGGGGCGATTGCGGGAAGGACGCTCGGACTCCTCGGCGGCGTCGTAGGCGCGATATTCCAGATGTTCTTCACGGTCTTCACGATGTATTACCTGTTCCGCGACGGCAACCGGATTTTCAACGTGATGCTCGAGGTGGTTCCTCTGAACGCAGCCGAGACCCGGCAGATTTTCGACCGCACACGCGAAGTCATCCACGCCAGCGTTTACGGTGTGATCGTGATTGCGATGATTCAGGGGACGCTCGGCGGACTGGCTTTCGCCGCCCTCGGGCTGCCTTCGGCGGTGGTTTGGGGCGTGGCGATGTTTTTTCTGTCGATGGTCCCAATGGTGGGGTCGTCCGTGATATGGGTCCCCACGGCGATCTACCTGGCGATGAGCGGACACTGGGGCAAGGCGCTGGCCCTTGCCCTTTGGGGCGCGCTCGTGATCGGCACCGTTGACAATTTCCTACGCCCGAAACTGGTCGGCGAAAGAGCCGGATTGCATGAACTGCTGATCTTTTTCTCAGTGCTCGGCGGAATACAGATCTGGGGGCCGCTCGGATTGGTGCTCGGCCCCGTCATGATCGCCGTCACGCTGGCGCTCTTCGACATTTTCAAGCGCCTGGGCCTGTCGCCTGCCGCTGAGCGATCAGAAAGCTCAGGTGTCGCGTCAATTCCCTGACGCACTCCTCATCCTGTTGTCGGATCTTCTCGAACGAGGCTTTGACCCTCTCGTTGTTCTGAGCGTCCTGCAGGTACTGATCCATGGCTTTCAGGCTTTTGGACTTTTTGGTGATGATCATCATCAGGTCGTAAACCAAATTGTCTATCGGGAAGTTCTGGCTTGAACTCGCGCTTTTTTGATTCATAAACGTATTGGCTCTTTTTGTGATTGTCGGCGACAAATTACCTTAAGCGTACGCGTATATCAGATTGGCGGAGCCTTTGGAGCGCAGTTGCTTGGGATACTGCCGGCAAACTCAGGAAACGAGCCTCTTTGCCCTTAGCTCCGTAGGAGCGCGATGTTTATAGCCTCGGCAGGCAATTCTACCAAGCTCCGTAGGAGCGACATGCGCCACATATCGCTCCTACGGAGCTTGGGAAACTGTTGCGCAATGCGTTCTATAAACATTCCGCGCCTCTGGCGCTAGGGGATCAAAGAGTTTGCCAGCAGTATCGCTTGGAACCGCTCTCCAAAGGCTGTCGCCATTTACTGTAGTTGACCGTATTCAACTTTGATTCGCATACGCTTCAGATCACCTAGTGAATGAATGACGACGGTTCGGCGCCGTGTGGCATATGTCGCATCGGTTGCGCGGCGTCATGCGGCGGATGGCCCGTTTCAATCATCGTCTTCATTCGCAGCAGGTCTTGATCCATCTCGCGCTTCGGGTCAGCGCCGAAGACCTTCGCGAACGCGTGACCGATGGCCCCCGCCAGCGGGTTATAAGACATCCTGACGGTGACGCGCGTCCCGGCGCCGTCATTCCGGTCGAAGCGGACGATGCCGGCGTTAGCGATGGCCGACCCCGGCTCGCTCTTCCACGCGATTATCTTGTTGGGAATGAACTCGGTCACCACCGCGTTCCATTTCACCGAGAAGCCGGCCGGTCCGGCCACCGTCCATTGCGAACGCCCGTCCCCCAGGTCGCGCACCTCGCGCACGTTGGTCATGAAATGAGGGAAGTTGTGGGGGTTCTGCCAGAATTCGAAGACGCGTTCGACGGGCGCGTTGATATTGATTGTCTTTTGAAAATCTATTGCGCGCCGCCCGCCGCCTATTCCGAGGATGCGCCGCGTTTCGAGGTTTGTGGCGCCTCGCGCCAGCAATCCGAATCCGAGCGTCCCGGCGACGAGACCGAGCGCGTCTCTGCGGCGCAAACACAGGCCCATCAACGCGCCGCCGGTCAGGGCGGCCAATAGCCTGGTCGCGGGCGCCCAGTTGCTTTGCATCAACTCAAAGCGCGGGCCGCCACGCGCGCGCGCGCCTTGTAACTTAGGTATGTCGCCCGGCCTGTTGTGAATCCGCAATTGATTGTTCACTTCGCGCACGCCCGGCGTCGATCGCGCGCTAGAGAGCAGGGCGTCGATCTCGCGCATCAACGCGTCGCCGCTGAGCGTCACCACGCCGTCGCGCGCCATGACTTCGATGGCGCCTGGATGCGAAACCGCGCGGCCCATCCTAGAGCGCACGCGGGCGGCGAGCGTGTCGGCGTCGGCGTCGCCGCTCTTAAAGACCGAGCCGGCTTGAGCGGCCAGCCCGTGAACGCGGTTGGTCAGGTCGCGCGAAACCGAGCCTGCCGCCGCTCCGGTTTTATTGATCGCGTGGATTGCTTTGTCCTTAAGCCTCGCCCGGCGGCACGCGCCGCGGTCGGGGTCGAAAAGGTACATCAATCCGGCGCCGACCCCCAGGCTCGCGCAGGTCGTCATTGCCGGATTGCCCCCGGCTTCCGCCCTCCTACGCCCGAACAGCCTCGAACAGACGCCCGAATCTATCGCCGCCCCTACCCGGCTCAATGCCATTTTCATCGCCCTTTTGCGCAGGGCGGGGATCTCGCCGATGCGGCCGAGCCCCCACAGCAACAGGTTGATCGCCATCCAATTTCTCACCTCTTTTTTCACAAACCTTCCTGGCCTCCGATTGAAAATCCCAGCCCTTTCGATCCACGTTTTTTCTTTTCGGTAGAACATCGTTCCTCCTGCGGAAAATCCCTTGGAGCCTCATGAATGTGACTAATGGGACTTATAAATTTTATAAGTCCCATTCATGACGCTTCCGTATGTTTGATACAGTCCGACTGCACGATTCACCAACGCTTTGATCTGATCGAGTTCATTCGCCCACGCCGCCGCTAAGCCAATTCCCGATTCGCTATATTCGCCAAGCGCGATCGGCTTCATAGTTGGCATATTTTTGTGAAAACCAAGCAAGAGTGAAGCCATGCGATCCGATCGAGGGCGCTATTTTTCAAATCCGGCGCTCCGGTTATGAGCGGCGTCTTCGAGCGTATTTGGGCCGATACACCTTGCCGCCGACCGATACAGGCCGTTGCATTCCTTTCATTCAGGATTGTTCATCATCGCCCCGATCTGAACCCCTTTGTTCGGCGCTGTGGCCACGACCCGTCGTGGTCTGATAGGCGACCGCCTCAAATCTGATCGTCGATCGGGCTCGAAAACACAGTTAGTTCTTGTTTAGCGCTTCATCTATATAGGCGCGGCGCCAACTTGTCGCGACTGGCCCATTTTTCGATGCGGTGGCATTGTGATTGCCTTAATTACGGGCGACCGATCACTTGCGATTCTGGTCAGGCTCAGGTACGGAGCGAATGCAGCGATGCATTCGAAGGAACTGTGGGGGAGTAAGTTCCTTTCCGTCGTGAGTGGAGAAGGCTGCCTGAGCAGTGGCCGTCATGGGGAGGGCGGACAATGAGCAGGCAGCCGTTTTATTTGACCGGGAACGACTAAGTAAGCGCAGTCGCTCGCCGGCCACAGAAACCAGAAAGCAAAGGAGATTTGTTATGGCCAAGGCGATCTGTAAGGTTCTCGGAGTGGTCTTCCTTATAATCGGATTACTGGGATTCGTCTCCCCGAATTTACTGGGAATGCACCTCTCGGGTATTCATAACATCATTCATTTAATATCGGCCGCGCTGGCTCTATATTTCGGCTTCGCCGCTTCGCCCAGCGCCGCCCGCACTTTCTCTCTGATATTCGGCGCCATTTATCTGCTGCTCGGCGCGCTCGGCTTCATCGCCCCAGGCCCTGTGATCAGGCTGCTTCAAGCTCATCATACGCCGGGCGGACTGCGCAGCCTGGCGGCGGATAACATCGTCCACTTGCTGCTGGGCGCGATATTCATGATCGCAGGCCTGGCGCGCGCGCCGCACGTCAGGCCCATTACGACTCATAGGGGACCGACCGGAGGCGCCACGGTCCGTGGATGATGGCCTGTAGTGACGGATTTTCCCTGCCCGGTCGTAATCGGGGCGATTGTGGTGGAATACGCCGGGCGCGGACTACGCGCCCCTGCCGCTATCGCAGCGCCATAAACCGCGCGAACTGACTGTTAAGATGCTTTCTCTGCGCCACTTGATCATTTTCAAAACAATTCGTCAGCGTTGACGGCCACGAGAACTGTGGCGACCGGTCGCTACAATTCCCGGTACTGCGCCAAGCCTGTAAAACGCCGCAGGCTTAACCCGAAGGTTTGTGACCCTCCAGTTTTCATCATCGGACATGCGCATCGCCGGTAGGCCCGTTTCTGGCAATATGACACCAAGGATAGTCAAGGAGCGTAAATCCATACGGCCACAGCCGCAGTTGGCCCGGCAATCGCCGAACTCCGGCGACCGTATGATTAAAGAGACTCGCCGTCGGCCGACCGTTTATCCATTTCCCATCGGCGCCGATCGCGTCTCGATAATACCTCCTCCGGGGCGCAAAGTTCCTGATTGTCTTGAAACTCCATTCCAACCGCCCTCCCGATCTCATCCACGTTATCTTGATCGGGTGTTGTGACATGACCGCCCGGAGTCTCAGCTCCGGAATCCTCAGCCTCTTGCCACCTCGCGTCCGCGTCGCCTGCGGTCAGTTCCTGGCCGACCGAATGATACTTCTCGAACTCGCGCTCGACGAGCCTGCGGCCAATTTCAGCCAGGTCGTCTTTGATCATGGCCTCCGAACCTGGCGCGTGTGGCTCGTAACGGCGCGCCGCTTCGTCAATGTCGGTGTCTCGTTTTCTTCTCATAACAGCCTCCGGCTTATGTTACTTTGTGTCAGATTTACTAGATGTCATGCTATAGGCGGCGGATGTCGAGTAGCATCCGTGTTACTAACATCTAACGCCTTTAGGTTCGACATTGGACGCCGGGCGACGGCGCGAGTTACTGTCATCTAACATCTAACGCCGGGCAAGAAATGCGCCGTCGTTCTCGCGCTGAATCGGCGCGGCGCCGCGCGCGTTAGCGAGCGGTAATGCGCCGCCACGATACGCGTTGTTCAGAACAATCTGGCCGGGGCAGACTAAAAACAGACTAAAATCTGTCCGCCCCCAATTCACGCCATGAATAGAATCAAGCCCGTCTCCCTCTCAATAACCAGTTGGCGCCGTGATTGCTCAACCATTTTAGCGGTTTTGAGAAGCGCGTCGGCGTCCTGGCGTGAAGTGCATGGCGATGATCAATTCATGGCGCCCTCCCGGTCATATCGTCAACGCGCGGTCGGAGAATTCATCAATGAGAGTCGGTGGAATCCGCGCGTTGAGGGGACCGAATGTTTACAGTCATCGTCCCGTTCTTTCAATGAGGCTTTACCTGGATGACCTCACGGGGAAAGAGAGCCGTGAATTTCCGGGATTCAATGAACTTTTATTGGGGCTGTTACCCGGGCTTGCGAAACATCACTGCTGTAGGGAGCGCGAGGGAGGTTTCGCGGAGCGACTGCGCGAGGGAACCTATTTCGGCCACGTCGTCGAACACGTCGCGCTCGAATTAACCGAGCTGGCCGGCGTCCCCGTCTATCATGGGAAGACCCGGAGCGCGGGCGAGCCGGGAGCTTACAACGTCATAATCGAGTACAAGGCGGAAGAGGGAACGAAGCGCCTGCTGCGCATGGCGGCTGAAATCGTCGAGTCGCTGACGCTACAGACGAAAGGCGGATCGTTCCCGCTGGAGAAGAGGCTTAAGGAAGTCAGGGAGTTTATCGCGCGCTCCGAACTCGGCCCGACCACAAGGGCGATCACGGAAGCCGCCGCGGGCCGCGGCATACCTTGGAAGCGCGTCGGCGAAAACAGCCTGGTACAATTGGGCTACGGGAAAAATCGCCGCCTCATTCAAGCCGCGATGACGGAACGAACCAGCGCCGTCGCCGTGGACGTCGCGTCCGATAAAGAACTGACCAAGACCTTGTTGAGGGACGCCGGGATCGAAGTCCCTCGCGGAATACTCGCGCGGTCGGAGGCCGAAGCGGTCGAGGCTCTGGAGGTCGTCGGCGCGCCGGTGGTGGTCAAGCCTTACAATACGAGCCAGGGTAAAGGCGTCTCGCTCAACCTGATGACGGCGTCGCAGGTCGAGCAGGCGTACAGCATCGCGAAACAGTATGCGACGGGGGTCGTGGTCGAGCGGCAGTTCGAGGGGCGCGATTATCGCGTGCTGGTGGTCAGCGGAAAGGTGGCGGCGGCGAGCGAACGCGTCCCGGCCCACGTAGTCGGCGATGGCGAGCGCACGATCGCCGAGCTGGTGGAGGCTGTGAATCGCCATCCCGCGCGCGGCGAAGACCACGAGCGCCCGCTCACCAAGATCGCCGTTGACGCGGCGATGATGGAATTCATGAAGCGGCGCAATCTGACTCTGCGCGACACGCCGAAGCCGGGCGAGGTTGTTTACCTGCGCGAATGCGCCAACCTCTCGACGGGCGGGACGGCCAGAGACGTGACCGACCTGATCCACCCGCAGGTCGCCGCGATTTGCGAACGCGCCGCGCGAATCATCGGGCTTGACATATGCGGGATCGACCTGATCCTCGACGATATAGCCGAGCCCCCTGGGCCTGACAACGGCGTCATCGAAGTCAACGCCGCGCCGGGTCTGCGCATGCACGTCGCGCCGAGCGAAGGCCGTAGCCGCGACGTGGGCGCGGCGATCATCGACATGCTTTACCCCGGCGGGGCGACGGGCAGAATTCCGATCATTTCAATAACCGGCACCAACGGTAAGACGACGATCACCCGAATGGTCGCCCACGCGCTTTCCCAAAAAGGAATGGTAGTGGGCATGGCGACGACCGACGGGATTTACATCGGCGGCGAGTTGGTCGTCGAAGGCGACACCACAGGCCCTATCTCCGCCCAGACCGTGCTCTCCGATCCGTCCGTGGAGATCGCCGTGCTCGAAACCGCGCGTGGTGGCATCGTCCGCGGCGGGCTCGGCTACGACTGGTCCGACATTTCAGTCATCAGCAATGTCAGGCTCGATCATGTGGGGCAGGACGGGATAGAGACCCTCGACGACCTGCTCCACATCAAGGCGCTGGTCGCGGAGCGTGTTCGCAAGGGGGGGACGCTGATCCTCAACGCTGACGATGAACGCCTGGCTCAACTGGCCGACGACGAATTGGTCGCCAGGCCGAAGAAGAATGTCGTCTATTTCTCGATGCGTCCGCCGCACGTGCTGATCAGGCGGCTGCTGCACGCGGGCGGATCGGCTTATCTATACAAGGGCGGGTGGATCGTCGAGTCCGTGGGCGGCGACGAGACGCGCGTGGTTCGCGCCTCCGACGTCCCGGTGACCTTGGGCGGGGCGGCTTCGTTCAACATTGCCAACGCGCTGGCGGCGGTGGCGGCCTGCCGCGCGCAGGGACTCAGCCGCGAAGAGGTGGCCGCGGCCCTCAAAGGGTTTCGCGGCGACCTGCATAACGCGGGCCGCGCGGGGCTGTTTGAAATTTGCGGAGGTTACGCGCTGCTCGATTACGGCCATAACCCCGACGCGTTCACCGCCGTTTGCCAGATGGCGGCGCAATGGAGAGGGCGTAGCGTCACCGGCGTCATCGGCGTGCCGGGCGACAGGGACGACATGGTCGTGGAGCAGGCCGGGCGCGCCGCCGCGCGGGGCTTCAATCGAATCATTATCAGAGAAGATAAAGACACGCGCGGACGACGCCGGGGCGAAATAGCCGACCTGCTGCGCCGCGCCGTGATGAGCGAAGCGCCGGGGCGCGACTGCCGCGTCATACTCGACGAGATCGCCGCAATGCGGGCCGCGATCGAAGAGATCGGGCCGGGCGACGTGGTTGTGGTCTTTTATGAAAAACTCGACCCTGCGCTCTCGTTGCTCAAACAATTCGGCGCCAAGCCCGCGCAATCAGTCCCGCGCCTGTTCTATTCGGCGGAGAGTTTTTTGCAGTCGGCGACCGGGTGAGACGGGGCGACGGGGCGACTGGGCGACAGGGGGACATAGAGAGGGAGAAAGAGAGAGAAGGAGTGATGGAAAGGCAAATTAACGCTATGTCGCCCCGTCGCCCCGTCGCCCCGTCGCCCCGTCCTTTTCACGGAGACGGATGCTCACACTGATCGAAAACGGTTTCGTCTATGCGCCCGAGCCGCGAGGGGTCCAATCAGTCCTGTTCGCAGGCGATCGGATCGAGAAGATCGGCGGCGTTGACAGGCGCGCCCTGGAGGCCGCCGGCCTCGATCTCGAAGTCATCGACGCCGGCGATTGTCTTGTCACTCCGGGGCTGGTCGACCCGCACGAACATCTGCTTGGCGGGAGTGGGGAAGAGGGCTTCAGTTCGCAGACGCCTGAGATCTTTCTGCGCGAGATCGCCACTGCCGGCGTCACGACCGTCGTCGGCTGCCTCGGCGTAGACACGACGACGAAGACGATGCCAGGACTTCTGGCCAGGGCGAAGGCGCTCGGCGAGGAAGGGCTGACGGCTTTCATCTGGTCGGGCGGTTACAACGTCCCCCCGACCACGATAACAGGCTCGCTGCGCGACGACCTGATCTTTATTGACGAGGTGATAGGCGCGGGCGAGGTCGCGATCTCGGACAACAGGGCGGCCGAGCCGACCCTTGACGAGCTGGCCAGGTTGGTGAGCGAGGTATACGTCGGCGGGACGCTCAGCCGCAAATCGGGCGTGACGCATTTCCACGTCGGCGACCATCCGCGGCGGTTGAGTCCGCTGCGCGCGCTGATCGAAAACTACGCCGTGGAGCCTGAATGGCTATACCCGACTCACGTCGACCGAAGCCGCGAATTGATGCGCGAAGCCGCCGCCTTCACGCGACTCGGCGCCTTCGTCGACGTCGACGTGACGGAGGAAAACCTGCCCGAACAACTGCGGCGTTTCATCGAAGACAACGGCGACCTGAGCCGGCTGACGGTTTCGTCAGACGCGGCGATCTCAAGCCCGCGCGCGCTCCACGACCAGATACGCGCCTGCGTGGTCGAACACGGCTTCCCCCTCGAGATAGTCTTGCCGCTTGGCGCTTCGAACACGGCGCGTGTTCTGAAGCTGGAACGGAAGGGGAGATTGGAACAGGGCTGCGACGCCGACGCGCTGGTCTTGCGCCGCAAGACTCTCGAAATAACGCATGTCTTTGCCCGGGGGAGACAGTTGGTTCGCGGCGGAGAGCTTGTCGTCACGGAAAGATTTCTAACGCGCAGCAAGAGGAGAATTTCGCTTTATGGCAGGGAATCACACGGGTGAGCGGAAGACCGCCGCCGGAAAGAATGGCTATCACAACCACTCGTACAAGCCCGAACAGAAGGCCTCGAAAAAGAACGGGCCGAAGAACGGACGCGGGAAGAACGGAAAGGCCAAGGGGGGAAGCGCGGTCGACGCTCCCGCCGGAACCCTCTTCGTCATCGGCGGGGCCGAAGACAGGGAGGACACGAAGGAAATTCTGAGCCGCCTGGCCGAACGGATCGGTTCCGGCAAGCTGGTGATTTCGACGCTGGCCTCCGATTACGGCGATGAGCTGTGGGAAGTCTACCGCAAGCTCTTTAACTCGTTAGGCGTGAAGAGCGTCAAACATCTGGGCATAAACCATCGCGACGAAACGTCGAAAGACCCGCGGCTGGATATGTTGTCGGACGCAAAGGCGGTCTTCTTCACCGGCGGCGATCAGTTCAAGATCACGACCCGCCTGGGGGGCACGGCGCTCTCCGAACACATTGAGGAGATTTACAGACGAGGCGGGATCATCGGCGGAACCTCGGCTGGCGCCACGGCGCTGGGCGAGATGATGCTGGTCGTCATTCCCGGCGCTGGGATCACCAAAGTCGGAGACGCGCTTCATATGACGCCGGGGCTGGGGCTGGCGAAAAACATGATCATCGACCAGCACTTCTCCGAACGCGGGCGGATCAGACGCCTGCTCGGCGCCGTGGCGCAGAACCCGCGCATGCTGGGCGTCGGCATCGATGAGGACACGGCGGTCGTGGTGGAGAGCGACGGAACGCTCAACACGCTCGGCTCGGGCGCGGTCTACATCGTCGACGGCCACGACCTCACGTACACTAACATCTCACAATCTTCATTCGGCCGCGCCCTGTCGGTCTTCGGCGTCAAGCTTCACGTGCTCAGCAACGGCGACCGCTTCGACATACATACGCGCCATCCGGCGAGCGCCGCCGTCAGTGATGAAGATTCCAAAGCGGAGTTGCGACTGATCAGGGAAGAGATCGCTTAGGAGATCGACGGCTTGCATCCTTTGCGGCGCGCAATTTAATATACGCCCGCGTCGGAAATGGCCGCGGCGCTTTTCCCAGCAATCAAAATATATCGAGACGTTGGTTGGCGGCCTGAGTCTGTGTGTCAGATTCAGGCTTTTTTGCGTGAGTGAGCGGGATTAACCAATGCATACACCGAATCAGCTTTCTCATCCGGCGGACAACATATTTTCGACGGAGCCGCTGGGCGCTATCTACACGCCCGAACAGACGACCTTTCGGGTGTGGGCGCCGACGGCGGGAAAGGTCACGCTGAAACTTTACGACTCGCCTTCGGGCGGGCGGCCGCGACTGTTGAGCATGTCGCGGCACCGCGACGGGACGTGGAGCACGATGCTGCTTGGAGACTGGTGTGGAATCTATTACGCCTACAGCGCCTCAGGGCGTGACCCCAGGTTCGATCTCGCGCGCGATCTGATCGACCCTTACGCGCGGGCGGTCACCGCCCACAACGGGCGCGCGATAGTCGTCCACGACGAGACGCCCGTCGCCGACCGTCCGGCGTTCCCGATTTCGGAAGCGATCATTTACGAAATGCACATCCGCGATTTCACCATCGATCCCGATTCGGGCATACAACGACGGGGCAAATATCTCGGATTGACCGAAGCGAACACTCACCTGACCGGCCGAATCGATGTCGCCACAGGGCTGGACCACCTGGTCGAGATGGGCGTCAGCGTCGTCCAGTTGCAGCCCATCAGCGAATTCGCCAACGACGAACCGAATGACCGCTACGGCTGGGGCTACGACACCGTTCATCACAATTCCCCCGACGGCTGGTACGCGACCGAGCGCTACGACGCGCGCCGCGTGACCGAAGTGAAACGGATGATCGACGCGCTGCACCGGCGCGGCATCCGCGTAACGCTCGACGCAGTTTTCAATCACACTTTCGAGGCGATCACGAAACATCGCATCTACAGCTTCGAGGGGCTGGTTCCGGGATATTACTATCGAATGAAACATGACGGCGGTTACTGGAACGGTTCAGGCACAGGCAACGAGTTCCGCACCGAAGCCCCTATGGCGCGGCGCTACATCATCGATTCGGTGAAGCATTGGGTCAACGAGTACAAAGTTGACGGATTCCGCTTCGACCTCCTCGGCCTGATCGATCTCGAAACGGTTAGGGAGGTCGTCCGCGAGTTGCGGGCCATTGATCCGAAATTGCTGATCTACGGCGAACCGTGGGCCGGCGGCCCGACGCCGATTCAGATAAACGGCAAGGGGGCGCAGCGCGGCGGCGGGTGGGCGGTCTTCAACGACCATTTCCGCGACGCTCTGAAAGGCAACGTCTTCGACGCCCGCGCCACAGGCTTCATCCAGTCCGGCTTCAGCGTCGAAGAGGTCAAGAAGGGCATTCGCGGCGCCGTAGACGATTTCACCGACTCGCCGCTCGAAGCGGTTAACTACGTCGAGTGCCACGACAACCACACGCTGTGGGACCGTCTGCTGATCAGCACCGCCGCCGACGCTTCGGTCACGGCC
>DATCXQ010000065.1:0-3649 GCA_036565725.1 Blastocatellia bacterium | reverse complement strand
ACGGCTCGCCGGACCAAGCCGAGGATTTCAAGGCGCTCTACGCCTATTCGCCGCTGCACAACATCAAACCCGGTGTGAAGTACCCGCCGACGTTGATCACGACCGCCGATCACGACGACCGCGTCGTTCCCGCGCACAGCTTCAAATTCGCAGCGACGCTGCAGGTCGCGCAGTCAGGCCCCGCGCCAACGCTGATCCGCATCGAGACAAAAGCCGGGCACGGCGCGGGCAAACCCACGTCGAAGATCATCGAAGAGATTTCGGACAGTTGGGGATTCCTTGTGCGGGTGTTGGATGTGAAGCAATAAACCGCCAAGACGCCAGAACGCCAAGGGAAGAATGGTAAGTGGAGATTGAGACGCTAGCCATAGCATTTCGTCCTCCCACTTACCATTTTTCCCTTGGCGTTCTGGCGTCTTGGCGGTTTATTTGTATCGCTTCTTCGCGTCCTCGAACTTGAACGACAGCGTGTCGGGGGTGACGCTCACCCCGGTGGTAAACTTCAATGGGTATTTCTCGCCGATGTCGTATACCAACTCGACGAAAAACGCCGTGAAGCCGACGGCCGGTTTACTCGCGCGGCCGACGTAGACGCCGCCTTTCTGCTCCTGCAGTTGGGTCTTCAGGTAAGCGTTACCGATAGTGTCGACGCGGAAGTCGCGGGCTTTCGGGTTTGTGGCCTGCCACAGATTGACCTCTTTCGGTTTGTCCACGACCTTCACCGTCAGGCTGCCGTCCTTCTCTTTCTTCCATGAATAACGCGGGCGGGCCTTGCCCTTCAGAACGGCCTGATAGAACGCCAGCATGCTTTCGCGCGCGTCCGAACCGGCCAGGTTGTGTTTGGCGTTCTCCACGTAGCGCAGGTGCTTCTCGCCTTGCAGGTCGCCGAAATAGAACTGAGAGTTGTCGGGCAGGAAGAACTGGTCGCCCGAAGCGTTGACCAGATATTTCGGAATCTGCAGCCGCTCGCGGTTGCGGTAATTGTACGGGTCCTCGACGGCCAGCACGGCGCGGTATTCCGGCGTCCCGATCTTGTGTGGGAAGAGTCCGTGGTTGACGTAATCGTTGAGCGCAGGCGAGAAGAAGCCGTAGGCTTCGAAGTGGCGCCGCGTGATGGCTTCGGAATTGAGCGCGTCGATCACCGTCGGCATGATGGCGATCACTCGCTCGTCGACCGCCCCGACCAGCCACGTCGTCCACCCGCGCTTCGATCCGCCGGAGACGACGAACTGGTCGACCTTGAATTTGCCTCCGTCGTCACTCGCCAGGAATTCCTGAATGGCGTCCAGCGCCTTCACCCCGCTCTTGACCATAGCCAGCCGCACCAACCATTCATCATCCTTCGTCGAGAAATGCTTGACCCGCGTGTAAGCGATCAGGTCGTCTTCGGAACGGCCTTTGTCTTTCGAGTCGTTGAAGAAGAGCGGTTGATTCGGAACCTGTCCCAATTCGGCCACGACAGTGTTCGATTCCAAAGCGAACATCATTACGCGTTCCGGAACCGTAGCCGGAGCCTTGTCGTTATTGTTCCCGCCCCCGATAAAAAGCAGCGCCTTGTTCGTGGACGGCCTGTCCGGTTTGACTATCGTCAGCCAGTGTTTCCAGATCGGACGGTCGACGTCTTTTTCCGTGCGCCACTGTTGCGAGGTCAATTCCAGGACGAAGCTCTTATAGCCCTCGCCCTGCGTCGTGTTGACCAGCTTCCACGAGTAAGCCGGGTCGGGCTTGGCCACGTAGCGGTCGAGCGCGGTCTGTTGGGCGCAAACGGATACGGAGAGCAGCGCGACAAGCGTCGCGCAGAGAGATGATTGGAAGAGCCGGCGTCGTAATTTGATGTTGATGGGTTTCATAATCGGCAAATCTTTTCGCTTTAGCGGCAATCGAATTATATAATCCGCGTCCTTGCGCGCGACTTCAAAAGTCGAAGGCTGAATCGCGCGACCGAAGCCATTGTAATGGCGTCGAGGCCGGACGCCAACAGTTTAGAGCGCGGCGCCTCGCAAGGCGAGCGCATGAGTCGTTGTTGAAACGAACGCCCCGCGAGGAACGATGAACTGGACTACCGAACAAATCATGGCCCTGGCGCCTGACGCGGCTTCGGCCAAAGCCGGGCAAGGCTTGGCCACGGCGCGCAAATGGCTCTCGCTCGGGGCCGATGAACAGGCGGCCTGGGGCTTGTGTCAGGGCAGCGGCAAAAACCCTTATCAAGCGCAAATCGATTTGAGCGAGCCGGCGTTTCGCTGCTCCTGCCCAAGCCGCAAATTCCCGTGCAAACATGGACTCGGATTGTTTCTCTTGCTCGCGTCAAGCGCCGCCGCGTTCAAAGAGAAAAAGGCGCCGGATTGGGTCGTCGAATGGATGGAGTCCCGCGCCAAACGAGCGGAGCAGCGCGCCGAGAAGCAGGCGAAGGCCGAAACCGGCGAAAAGATCGTTGACGAGGCCGCCCAGGCCAAACGCACGGCCAGCCGGGAGGCGAAGGTCGCCGCCGGATTTCGGGAGCTGGAGTTGTGGCTGCGCGACATCGCGCGTGGCGGGCTGGCCGCGGTAGGGTCGCAACCGCCGAATTTTTGGGAGCGAACCGCCGCCCGATTGGTTGACGCGCAGGCTCCGGGAGTGGCGCGATTGGTACGCGAAATGGCGGGTGTTCCCGCTTCGGGCGAAGGCTGGGAAGGGCGGTTGTTGGAGCGATTGGGCATGCTGTACCTGCTGATGGAAGGGTTCAAACGTATCGCCGAATTGCCTGAAGCCACACAAGCGGACATTCGCGCTCTCATAGGCTGGACGCAGAGTCAGGAGGAGTTGCTGCGACTGGACGGCGCGCGCGACCGATGGCTGGTCCTGGGCCAGCGGGTCGAGGAAGAAGACCGGCTGCGCGTGCAGCGAGTCTGGCTTTGGGGGGAGCGGAGCGGTCGAGCCGCGTTGATATTACATTTCGCGCACGGGCAACAGCCGCTTGACGCGAGTTTCGTCACGGGCGCGGCGCCTGAGGCCGAACTGGTCTTCTTTCCCGGCGCGTATCCGCTGCGCGCAATCGTCAAACAGCGACACGGCGCGCCCGCGCCGCCAGAACGGATTTCGGGTTACGCAAAGATCATCGATGCGCACAAAGCCTTCACGAGCGCAATGGCGGCCAATCCCTGGCTCGAAAAATTTCCGATGCCGCTGCTTAACGTGACCCCGCTCCGCCGCGGCGACGCGTGGTTTGTTCGAGACGCCGAAGGCCGGGAGCTGAAGTTCGCGCCGCGTTTCGATTCCGGATGGACGATGCTGGCCCTGAGCGGCGGGCGCGAAATCGACGTCTTTGGCGAATGGGACGGCGAACATCTCTGGCCGCTCTCCGCGTTCCGCGAAAACCGCTTCACGAAATTCGGATGAGGCTAACCTTGTAGTAACGAATAAATTCGTTACTACACCGACGTAACGAATTATGGTCTTTGAGAAATAAATGCGCCAACGCAATTCAACGTAGGGGCGGGTTTCCCCCGCCCCATCGCCCGGATCACAGACAGGGGCGGGGAAAACCCGCCCCTACCATCTTGCCAAATGGCACACCGGTTATACTGGCCGATGAAAGCCATTGGCAAGGAGGTAAGCTATGGGCGTCCGCAATCCCGGTCGTGACGAACTCTTGCGCTTGGAGGAGAAAACC
>DATCXQ010000051.1:0-19064 GCA_036565725.1 Blastocatellia bacterium | reverse complement strand
GCTGCCGTCCGCCCAAGCGTCGAAGAGTTTAACGGAGGAATCTGGGAGCGCAGGCATCCTTGCCTGCTGGCTCCTGAAGCAGGCAGGGATGCCTGCGCTCCCAGGATTTACGGAGGAACTTAATTGGCAAGAGATAGAGGTAAACAGTGTCGTATGTGCCGGCGTGAGGGAATGAAGCTCTACCTCAAAGGCGAGAAATGCTACAAGCCCTCGTGCCCGATCGAAAAGCGAGGGACCAACCCGCCAGGGCAACACGGCCCGAATGCGCGTCGCAAACCAATAGGCTACGGCGAACAGTTGCGCGAGAAACAGCGCGTCAAGCGAATATACAACCTGCTGGAAACGCAGTTCCGCAACTATTTTGAAAAGGCCGCGAAACGGAAAGGCGTGACAGGCGAGACGCTGCTCGAGTTGCTCGAACGCCGACTGGACAACGTGATTTTCCGCATGGGCTTCGCCATGTCACGGCGCCAGGCGCGCCAGTTCGTGCGCCACGGCCACGTCAGCGTCAACGGGCGCAAGGTGGACATCCCATCCTTCCAGGTGAAAATCGGGGATGAGATTGCGGTCCGCGAGAAGAGCTCGAACAACGTTCACATCCAGGGGGCGTTCCAGACTTCGGGCGGGCGCGGTCGTCCGGGGTGGCTCGAAATAGTCAACCCTGACAAGTTGGTCGGGCGCATCATCGCGATGCCACGCCGCGAAGACATCGATCAGAATATTAACGAACAGTTGATCGTAGAGTTGTACAGCAAATAGTCGCGCCTCACAGGCAGGTAGGCCGCAGGTACAGTACCGGGAGCGGGCGCAACCGGGCAGCGAGCGCCTTGGGCCGCATGTACGACGCCGGGAGCTTTAGAGACCGGGCGGCGAGCGCCTGAGGCAGGCGCGTAGGCCACAGTCAGCAAAAAGTTGGGAGTAGTGGAAGGTAAAATGTGGACCGGATTTCAAAAACCGAAGCGATTGTCATGCGAGACGATGACTGATCGCTACGGGCGTTTCTCCGCACAGCCATTTGAGCGCGGTTTCGGCACAACTATCGGTAACAGTCTGCGCCGCGCACTTCTTTCATCGATCGAAGGGGCCGCCATCACCGCCGTACGAATCGAAGGCGTGTTGCATGAGTTCTCCTCGATCCCTGGCGTCGTTGAGGATGCCACCGATATAATCCTCAACCTTAAACAGATACCGTTCAAACTCCATACCGGCGAAGCGAAGACCATTCGAGTGGCGCGCTCCGAACCGGGAGAGATGAAGTCGGGCGACATCGAACTGGATGAGGACGTCGAGGTGCTCGACCCCAACGTCCACATCGCCACTGTGAGCGAGGGCGGAAATCTAAACATCGAGATGAGGATCAAGCGCGGGCGTGGCTACATCTCGGCCGACCGCAATTTCGACGACGATCTGCCGGTCGGTTACATCCCTGTAGATTCCGTTCATTCTCCGATCACCAAGGTCAATTTCCACGTCGAGGCCGCAAGGCTGGGCCAGGACACCGATTACGACAAGTTGCTGCTGGAGGTCTGGACCAACGGCAGCGTCACGCCGGAATTCGCAATCGGACTGGCCGCGAAGCTGATCAAAGATCACATGGCGATCTTCATCAATTTCGAGGAAGAGATTCATGAGCAGCCCGAACCAGTCGCTCAGAAGTCACTTCCTGCCTACAACGAACACCTCGACAAATCTATTGACGAACTCGAGCTTTCAGTCCGTTCCTACAATTGTCTGAAGAACTCGGACATCAAGACCATCCGTGACCTGGTTCAGAAGAAGGAATCCGAGATGTTGAAGACCAAGAATTTCGGGCGCAAGTCTTTGAACGAGATCAAAGACATTCTGACCGGCATGGGACTAGGACTCGGAATGCAGTTCGATGATCAGGGGAACATCATCAAAGGCCCCGACGCCCCATAGTAATGTAGTTTAAGCTGAGGAATATAAGTCATGAGACACCTTGTTGCGCACAGAAAGTTGGGGCGTACAGCGTCGCATCGGAAGGCGCTGCTCAGAAACCTATGCACGTCCTTAGTGCTTCACGAACGAATCATCACTACGCTTCCAAAGGCGAAAGAATTGCGTCCCTTCGCCGAAAAAGCTGTCACCCTGGGACGCCGTGCGCGCGCCTCCCGCGAGGCCGGCCAGAACGAAGCGGCGCTGCATGCCACACGTCAGGCGGCGGCGTATTTCTTTTCCGGGAACGCCGGGCCGGAAAGCAAAAAACATATACCGAACAAGGAAGCGACCGCCGGCGTCGCGGCCTTGAAGAAATTGACCGGAGAACTGGCCGACCGCTTCGCCGACCGTCCGGGCGGATACACTCGGATCTTCAAACTCGGCCCGCGCAAAGGCGACGGGGCGGAAATGGCCCTGATCGAGTTCGTCGGCAGCGAGGACAAGAAGGCCGTCGAGGACAAAGACGAGAAATCTGGAAAGAAGAAATAGTAATAAATAGATAGATAGTTGAGAGGCCGTCTCTCGCACAGTTTGCGAAAAGCCTCAACCGTGCGAGGCATCGCCCGGTTGAGGCTTTAACTTTATGAAGCATAAAACCACAACCACACCGGCAAACAACCCCGGCAAAGCCGTCGGTCGTGCCGAAACCACTCTCCCGTCAACGGAAAACGAAGTGGGGAATCACCCGAGCCTCACAGAGATCAAAGAGTTGATCGAATTCGTCTCGGAAAAAGAGTTCAATGAATTCGAGCTTGAGCTCGGCGGCTTCCGATTGCGCTGGCGGAAGGGGGCGCCCGAACCGGCGGCGGCTCCGTCGAACCGGCAGACGGCGAATGGTCCGCAGCCAACCGCCGAAAACAGGTCGGCCGAGTTCGTTTCCGCGACGCCCGCCGAGCGGCGCGAGCCCGCTCCCGTTCCGCCGGAAGAGGAACTGCACATTGTCGCCTCGCCTATCGTCGGCACCTTCTATCGCTCCCCGTCGCCGACGGCTGAATCCTTCGTTAAACTCGGCGACGCGGTCGAGACCGGAAAGACGCTCTGCATCATAGAGGCGATGAAACTGATGAACGAGATTCCATCCGACGCCGGCGGAACAGTCGCCAAAATCTTCGTCGAAAACGGCCAGCCGGTCGAATACGGCCAACCATTGTTCGGGATCAAAGTTTAGGTTTCAGGTTTCAGGTTCCAGGTTTCAGGCGCGGTTCCCATATTTTGCCGAAACCTGAAACCTGGAACCTGGAACCTGAAACCTGATTTATGTTCAAAAAAGTCCTTATCGCCAATCGTGGTGAAATCGCCTGCCGGGTCATTTGGGCCTGTCGTGAACTCGGCATCAAAACCGTCGCCGTGCATTCCGAGGCCGACCGCGACGCCTTGCACGTCAAGTTCGCGGACGAGGCTTGGTGCATCGGCCCGCCGCCTTCGGCGCAAAGCTACCTGAACATCCCGCAAATCATCGCTACGGCCGAAATCTTCAACGTTGATGCGATTCATCCCGGATACGGATTTCTCTCCGAGAATCCTCACTTCGCCGAGGTCTGCCGCGAATGCAACATCACCTTCATCGGCCCTTCGCCCGAGGTCATCAGGATAATGGGCGACAAATCGGAGGCCAAGCGAACGATGAAGGCAGCGGGCGTGCCGGTCACGCCCGGCAGCGAGGGCCTGATCGAAGACGAAGAGACAGCCATCAAAGAGGCCGGGCGGATCGGCTATCCGGTGTTGATCAAGGCCACGGCCGGCGGCGGCGGGCGAGGCATGCGCGTCGCATACAATCAGGACGAACTCCTCAACGCTTACAACACGGCCCGCGCCGAGGCCGAGGCCGCGTTCAAAAACAGCGGCGTCTACCTCGAGAAATACATCGCCAACCCGCGCCACATCGAAATCCAGGTGCTGGGCGACAACTACGGAAACGTGATTCACCTCGGCGAGCGCGAATGCTCAATCCAGCGCCGCCACCAGAAGCTGATCGAAGAGTCGCCTTCGCCGGCCGTCAGTTACGAGTTGCGCCAGGAGATGGGCCGCATCGCCGTCGACGCCTGCAAGCGGATCGGCTACAGCAACGCCGGCACCATCGAATTTCTGCTCGATGAGGACGGCAGCTTCTATTTCATGGAGATGAACACGCGCATCCAGGTCGAACACCCGGTCACCGAGATGGTCACGGTCTCCGACCTGGTCGCCTCCCAAATCCGCATCGCCGCCGGAGAAGAGCTGAACCAGACACAGGATCAATTGATTTTCGTCGGCCACGCCATCGAATGCCGCGTCAACGCCGAAGACCCCGTCACTTTCACCCCGAGCCCGGGCCGCATCACGACGCTGAACCTGCCATCCGGCGCGGGAATCCGCGTAGACACCGCGATCTATGATGGCTATTTCGTCCCACCCCATTACGACTCGCTGATCGCCAAAGTCATCGTCCACAGCCGCTCGCGCGAACGAGCCATCGCCCGCATGCGACGGGCGCTGGAATCGATGGTCGTCGAAGGCATCAAGACGACAATACCGCTCCACCTGAAGATACTTAACGATCCCGATTTCATCGCGGGGAACATTTCGACGCGGTTTATGGATCGGTTTTTGAAGTAGGACGGGGCCCGGCTAAAGTGTATCGAGAGGGCTGCGGGGAGGAGCGGTAAGAATGCCGGTGGTTTAATTGCGTTGGCTATGGCGCGGGATTATACTCCCCGCCGTCTCAGACTCGGATTGTTATCCACCCGTTGCGGCAGTCGCGGTTTTTCTCCAACAATCAGGAGGAGCGCTTGTGCGAGCTCAAGTTACCTCACTTTTATTGGTCACTATACTGGGGGCTTCAAGTTTGGAAAAAGCTCCGTAAAGGATTGGTCGTCGGCCTGCATGGCAAGCTATACCCGGCAATCAACTAATCAATCTACGAGGTCGGAGACAATACGCCGGTCTATACGATCGCCGTCATGAACTTGGGAATCCTCATTTGTCTCGACTCCAACCATGAGGTCACACTGACGCCTTATCAGCGACCCCGTTAGTGCTCCCGTTGCAATACGAGCGCCGCCCGCTACCGTGATGAAGAGATAATTGTATGGAAAAGTTTGACGCAGCTATCCCCAGAAGAATGTTCTGGTCGGACAGTTTGGTGAACAAGAAGAAGTGCCCTCTCTGCCATTCGACGCTGGAGAATGAATATCACCATTACATAATGGTGACACGAAGCGGGGAAGAAACAACGGCGCTCGGCGCCGCCAATGATTACGGGGCATTCTGTCCTGAATGTCCGGTGGTGGTTCTTGACAAAAATGGCTTCGAGCGCCTCGCAAGAGAGGATGTAGAAAAAAATCCGGATTGGAAAATGTCCGGCGACCTGAGCTTTATTGTTATTGGTATCGTCAATCTGAACGCTGTCCCGGAAGACAAACGCCACCTTCCCCTGGGTGGTGATGACAACCCAATTCCAATTGTGGAATTTCTTCGTGAGATCGATACTGCGAGTCAGACTGGCGCGCCGCGGCATAAGGGGAAGCGGCTGTCCGGAAATCAGAGAAGACGGCGCCGATGAACCGCAGAGCCATTAGCGCAGAAAAACGATGAAGAGGTGGGGCGGACTTATGTGGTCTTTGAATATTAAATACAACCGGGGGCGCCGCTGGTTGCGCTTAATATTCAAAGACCATTAGTCCGCCAGGCTCATGGGCAGACTTAAAGTCCGCCCCACCTCTTCCGAGGAGACTATGGACCTGGCATCTCTATTTCGCAAAAAAACCGTCGAGCGAATTCAACTCGACGCTGCCTCAGGTTTCGGCGGGGCCGAACACGGCGGGCAAAAACTCGAAAGGGCTCTGGGCGTGACCGATCTGACGGCGCTCGGTATTGCGGCGGTCATCGGCGCGGGAATCTTTTCGACCATCGGCGGCGCGGCATATAACGGCGGGCCCGCGGTCGCGCTGTTGTTCGTATTCACTGCGATGGCCTGCGCGTTCGCGGCGCTCTGTTACGCGGAATTCGCTTCGATGATACCGGTAGCCGGATCGGCTTATACCTACGCTTACGCGTCGTTCGGAGAACTGATCGCGTGGATCATCGGGTGGGATCTGCTGATGGAATACGCCATCGGCAACATCGCCGTGGCTATTTCGTGGAGCGATTATTTTACGGGGTTGCTGGCCGGATACGGCATCAACATCCCGCAATACCTGACAATGGATTTCCTTACAGCCTCGCGAGGGTTCGACAAGGTCAACATATTGTTGCAGGCGGGGAACACTCTCGATCAGATCAGCGCGATGGATGGGATGAGCGCGCCGGTTGCCGCCTATCAAGCCTGGATTAACGCGCCCACGGTCGGCAGTCTGCGCCTGGTCTGCGACCTGCCCGCGCTGGTAATCGTCTTCATCATCACTGCGCTGGTTTACATCGGCATCAAGGAGTCGAAGACGGCGTCGAACATCATGGTCGCAATCAAGGTGGCGGTGATCCTGCTGGTGATCGCCTTGGGCGCCTTTTACATTCAGCCCGCGAACTGGAGCCCCTTCGCTCCGAACGGGGCGACGGGAGTTTTAAAGGGCGTGTCTGCGGTCTTTTTCGCTTACATCGGTTTCGACGCGATCTCGACCACAGCGGAGGAGTGCAAAAACCCGCAGCGCGATCTGCCGCTGGGGATGATCTATTCGCTGGTAATCTGCACAGTACTCTACGTGCTGATCTCGCTGGCGTTGACGGGCATGGTCAGCTACAAGAACCTTAACGTAGGGGACCCGCTTGCATACGTCTTCGGGCCTGAAGGCGTCAACATTCCTTGGATTTCGGGAATCATCGCGGTTAGCGCCGTGATCGCTATGGCGACAGTGCTGCTGGTCTTCCAGTTAGGCCAGCCGCGCATCTGGATGTCGATGAGCCGCGACGGATTGTTGCCGCCGATCTTCTCAGCCATCCATCCGCGTTTTAAGACGCCATGGTTTTCGACCATCATCACCGGGCTGGTCGTGGCGATCCCTTCGTTGTTTATGAATCTGACGGAAGTGACCGATCTGACCAGTATTGGGACGTTGTTCGCATTCATCCTCGTGAGCGGCGGCGTGCTGGTCCTTCAAAATTCAGATCAGCGTGTAGAGCGCGGGTTCAAGACGCCTTACATCAACTCGAAATACATCGCGCCCGCGCTATTTGTACTTATCTGGGCCGCACTTTATTACAAATACCCTGACGCCGTGAAAAGCCGTTTCAGCGCGACCGATCCGACCGACCCGACGAAACACGGATGGGAAGTCATCAAGCACAACATTCCGCTATACATTTACCTGATTTGCGCCGCAGGGTTGTTAATCCAGTGTTACAAGAAGAGCCTGTCGTTGATACCCGTGCTCGGCGTTCTGACCTGCGGTTATCTGATGTCCGAACTTGGATGGACTAACTGGAGGCGCTTCTTGTACTGGCTGGTGGCGGGGTTGATCCTCTACTTCTTCTATGGCTATCGCCACAGCCGATTGGCTGCTTCGAGGGGACCTCGGAAAACGCCAGCCTGATCATTACAGCATTTTCGACCCCCATGTTCAGTAACCGCTGCTTCATGGTCGTGGTATCGGTACCGCGACCATGAGGGAGCGGCTGAATGTTCAAACCGAACGCTTTAAGTCCTTGGCCACGTCGCGCAGACAAAAAATCGTCGAGGCCGAAGCATTTTCTTGACAACGGCTTCAAGGATGTGACTCACTGCGCCCCACGCATTTCAGGTGAAGTAGTAACAAAACGTACTTCACGCGATACAACCGCACTGATAATTCCTAAATTTCGCCAACTCCAGTCTCTCGACGCAGCTGAACATTATGTTCTTCCTCAACACCCTCGTCCTGTTTCCGCCCGACGACACCGCCTCGAATCTGCCAGGAGGCGCGGCGGTTCCTTCGACTTCAGGGTATCCGCAGTTCGTACACGGCAGCATAAGGTTGGTCGGCGTATTCAACGATCCGAACGATCCTGAATAGACCACACTTCAGCCATATGCCATATTTCATCTGAAATATGGCATATGGCATATGGCATACTAGACGCAAAAATATGGCTAACAGAGTGGGTCGCATAAAAAACTTCGAGGATTTCTGGCCTTATTACGTGCGAGAACATCGGGCGGCGGGCTGTCGCCTTCTTCATTTCATCGGGAGCGCGCTGGGCCTTGTTTGTCTGGTCTCGACTTTCGTCACGGGCAATCTATGGTTCATCCTACTCGGACTCGCCTTAGGCTACGGCTTCGCCTGGGTCGGCCACTTCTTCGTCGAACGAAACAAGCCAGCGACGTTTCAATATCCGTTCTGGTCGTTTCGAGCCGACTGGAGGATGTGGCGTTTAATGTTGCTCGGACGTATGCGCGAGGAGGTCGAACGCATCGAGCGCGCCGTTTGAAGGTTAACGATATGGTTGCATTCAACAAAGCTCTCTACACCGAAACGTGTTGTCAGCGGTCTAATCTCGGCGGCCGTTCCCAGCTTTTAAGCTCTGCAAGTTGTTGATAGTAGGATGTTTCGGCTCTTTTTTCTCCGCTTGGCCCCGAGCGGCACGGCAGTTGTTTTAAGCAACTGCGTCCTGATCAAATTTTTGAAGATTGAGTGACGATATTTTGAACGGCGGCTTGTTGCTGCTCACAAAACTAATTGAGAGGAGAACAAAGATGGCTAAGATGATACAAAAGAGCGTGATTTTGACGGTAGTTTTCGGGTTGCTGTTAGCCGCCGCCGCCGCTCCGAGCGCGATGGCGCAAGACAGATGCCGCAGACGTGGTTTTAACTCATCCAGGTACTACAACGACGATTATAGAAATGATCGCTTCCGTCGCGATTATGACCGCCAAAACACGACCGGCAAAGCGGTCGGGCGCACGGCGGCTGGGGCTGGCATCGGCGCGTTGGCTGGCGCGTTGATCGGCGGCGGAAAGGGCGCCGCGGTTGGCGCGGCGATTGGCGGAGCCGGCGGTTACATCTTCCACCAGCAGAAAGTCAACAATCAGAATGATCGTCGTCGTCGCCGCTGGTAGAGACAACAAATCCGCATTGCGAATCAAATCACAGAAGGGCGATGGGCGACCATCGCCCTTCTGCTTTAGTTAGCGCCGCGATCGGTTGCGAGCGTAACCCTCCTACAAAGCTACGCTCGCAACCGATCGCGGCGCTGATTTATCCTACCACTTTCTCCGAAATTTCTTTCCTCCACCGGGCGTCGTTGTGCTAATCTCGCCCCCGTCCTCGTACTAGACCCAAATCTAAATCAGATCGACCCAGCACGATTACCAAAACAGGAGGATAGAATATGCGCCGTCGGTGGTTCATCACAGTCTCATTGCTCTTTGCACTCAGCTTTCTCTCGTTGAACATCGCTTCATCCCAGTCCCAATCCGGCCAATCCGGCCAATCCGGCCAATCCGGAATGATTAACGGAACGGTCAAGGATCCGAACGGCGCGGTGGTGGCTGGCGCGAAAGTCACCGTCCGCAGTGAAGCGACGGGCGCCATGCGCGACGCGGTCACCGACAATCAGGGCCAATTCAAAGTCGGTGAACTTGGGCCAGGCGGCTATAAAGTAACTGTCACACGTGATGGTTTTAAAACCGCGGAACGCGACGCCAAAATCGAAGGCGGCAAGGCCACTACCGTCGAAATCAAACTCGAAACAGCCGAGATACGCGCCGAAGTCTCTGTGCCCACGAAAGGGTCAATCACACCGAACGTCGATCCTAACTATCGCGCCTTGCGTGACGGCGATTTCGCCGAGACATACGAAGTGACGAATCTTACTTTGAAACGCGACGCCGGCGCGATCACGCTCCGCAGTGGCCGCGTCGGTTTTCTCGCGCCCGTTCTCGGCAAGACGGCCATCGGCGTCTTCACCGGCGACGGCGAGTTCACGCTCACCCCGGTTCTCGACATAGAAAAGAGATATCTCGCGCTGCTCACTGAAAAGGACACCGTCGTCGAGCCGTTTGACCGTCTGGTGTTTTACTTCACTGACGACACCTTGCAGGCGATCAAGTCCACGGGTAAGGAGAGCGCCCCCGACCCTCGAATGAGAGACACGCTCCGGGATTTCCGCAACCGGATACGCCGAAACACCGAAACGCCGCGCAGCTTTATAGAGGCGATGTATTCGGGAGAGGACGTCGAGAACATAGACGCCACGACGCTCGGCTATCTCTACAACCCGAAACGCGCCCCGTTCTTCAGCGCCTACATCTTCGGCAAGAAGCATGGCGATCTGCGGTTCCACCTCCGCCCGCATGGCGCGATGCCGCAGATGATGTCGCCCGAGGAGGTCGCGCTGATCAATTACGACGTGGCCGGAAAGGAGGAGGGCGTCTGGTACCTGTCGCACCTCGAAAGCGAATGGAAGGCGGGAACCGCGAGCTCCAGCGAAGACAAACGGGTCATTGACGCCGAACATTACCGCATCGAAACGGCCATCAGTGGCGACAAACTGACGGCCACCTGCGAACTGGCCTTCGCCGCCCTGGCCGACGGGGAGCGAGTCTTCAGGTTCGGACTGCTGCCTACGCTGCGCGCAACCAAAGTCGTCTTCGGCGGTAAAGAAGTTGACTACATTCAGGAGAAGAAGAACGAGGATAGCTCTTTCCATGCCATATTGCCCGAGCCTCTGGTCAAAGGCCAGAAATACAAAATCTACATCGAATATCAGGGCAACAAAGTGGTCACGGACGAAGGCGGCGGCAACTTCGCCGTCGGGGCGCGCACTAGCTGGTACCCGAGCGTCAACGCGTTCAACGACCGCGCGACCTTCGATCTGACCTTCAAAGTGCCGAAGCAGTACACTCTGGTCGGCGTGGGCAAGCAAGTGAAAGAAGGCAAGGAGGGCGATTCCGCCGTTTCACAGTGGGTCTCCGACATTCCCCTGGCCGTCGCCGGATTCAATTACGGCAGATTCAAGAAGCAGACAGTCACCGACGAACAGGCGAAATACCAGATCGAAGGCTACGCGACTTCGGAGCTTCCCAATTATCTTCGCGGCGCCGAAAGCATCGGTGGAATGACGCCGACGCGGTTGACCGAGAAGGCGATCGTCGAATCGCAAAATTCGATCCGCATCTTCAATCACTGGTTCGGCGAAGTTCCGTACGGCCGGATCGCGATCACGCAACAGCCGCAAATGAACTTCGGGCAATCGTGGCCTACTCTGGTCTACCTGCCCATCATCTCGTTCTTCGATTCGACGCAACGGTGGCAGATGTTCGGAATGAACAGCAGGCTCACAGAATTCATTCAGGAGGTGACGTCCCACGAAGTCGCGCATCAATGGTGGGGGCACGTCGTCGGCTGGTCCTCCTATCACGATCAATGGCTCTCGGAAGGCTTCGCCGATTTTTCAGCCAGCCTCTTCCTGCAATACACCGAAGGAAACCTCGACAAGTATTTGAAGTTTTGGGAGAACCATCGCAAGGGCATTCTCGATAAGAATCAATTCGGCCTTCGCCCGAACGACGTGGGGCCGATTTGGATGGGGTTGCGGCTCAACACCCCCAGAGCCCCAGGAGCTTACAGCCAGCTCGTTTACCCCAAGGGCTCTTACGTCCTGCACATGCTGCGCTGGATGATGTACGACCCCAAGACCCAGGATCAAAAATTCATCACGATGATGCGCGATTTCGTCAAATCGCATTTCAACGATAACGCTTCTACCGAAACCTTCAAGGCGATCGTCGAAAAGCATATGACCCCGCAGATGGACCTGGACGGAAACAAGCGTATGGACTGGTTCTTCACCCAGTGGGTCTACGGGACTGAAGTCCCGCGCTACAAGTTAGATTACTCTCTTACGCCGAACAGCGACGGCAAGGTGATTCTGCGCGGCACGGTGACGCAAAGCGACGTCTCGCCGAACTTCAAGATGATCGTCCCCATCTACCTGGATTTCGGCGGAAAGATCACGCGTCTCGGCGCCGCCGCGGTAATGGGCAACATGACGACGAAAGAGTTTGAGGTCCCGCTCCCGGAAAAACCCAAGCGCGTTATGATCAATTATCATTACGACGTGCTCGCTTACGAAAGCGTCAGCGTCGGCAAATAACGGAGGAAGATGAAACATTACAAGCTGGACGAAATCCCCGAAGAGAAGGTCACCGATCTTTTCTCGCGAAAATTCTTCACCGGCGAAAAGCTTACTTTCGCCTTCATAAACATGAAAAAGGGCTGCGTGGTTCCGCTGCACCATCACGACAGCGAACAATTCAGCTACGCCATCACCGGCGCGCTGCGCTTCAGAATCGGCGACGAAGAACTGACGCTCAGCGCGGGCGAGATGGTGGCAATCCCGTCGAACGTCCCGCACGAAGCCGTGGCGACGGAAGATTTCACGGGCATTGACGTCTTCAGCCCCATCCGCGTCGATTGGCGCGACGGCAGCGACGATTACTTGAGACGAAAATAAAGCGGCATGATGCGCTAATGCTTTTGGATGTGTTTCGAGGATTACAGATTCTACACTGGGCGCTTTTGATCAT
The DNA here is from genome assembly GCA_036565725.1 of Blastocatellia bacterium. Classification (GTDB taxonomy): domain Bacteria; phylum Acidobacteriota; class Blastocatellia; order RBC074; family RBC074; genus JAJVID01. The sequence goes on along the minus strand of DATCXQ010000051.1, from coordinate 6,628 downwards.
CGCCGCCGCGGGCTTCTTCACATTTTGGGCGCGCACACGATTCTGGGTTCCCAAATACGTCCACTTCCTCGCGGCCATCGGTCTTGCAATTGGGCTATGGTGTCTATCCAGCGTTTCTGACGACGCTCCCATTAACAGGCAAGGCCCTGTCGTGAAGGCATTATCCGTACTCGCGCTGCCTGCGATGGTTTACTTCTTTTTTGTGGTCTACGGCGGGCAGCAGGCGGCGTTCGAACGCCGGTTTGGCGCCTCCGCCCCCTGTCTGCATTGCAAGCGTCCAGTCGCCGATTTACAGGATGGTAACAGGGCGGCTGATGGAGAATATTTTTACGTTGGGCAACAGTGCCCTCATTGTGGCCAAACTTTGGGAGGCTAGATAATGAAAGGCATAGATCGAGTCGCTATATCGATGGCTGTTTGCCTGCTCTGCTTTTTGGTCGCGCATGCCCAGTGGGAAAAGAAGCCTTACGCCGAGTGGTCGGAAAAGGAGGCGCAGAAACTGCTCAACGATTCGCCCTGGGGCCAGACACAGGTCATCAGCGACACGTCACAAATGTTCGGCAATGAGAGATTGAGTTCAGGCGCGAGCCGGGTTGCCAACGTTTTCCACGTCAATTTCCGCATCCGCTTCCTCTCCGCTAAACCCGTGCGGCAGGCTATCAGCCGCGTCATGGAGTTGAAACAGAAAGGCGCGGTCGATGAGCGACTGGCTTCCCAACTTCGAGCCTTCGCCGCCGCCGATTTCCCCGACTACGTCATAATCACAGTCCTGTGCGATTCCGACCAGTCGAATATGCGGCTGCAAGAGGCCACCGCGCTGCTGAACAGCCGCACGACAGCCGACCTCAAAAACAACACCTTCCTCGAATTGAAGGACGGGCGTCGAGTCTTCCTGCAGGAATATCAGCCCCCGCGCAACGACGGTTTGGGCGCGCGCCTCATTTTCCCCAGGCTCATTGACGGCAAGCCTTACATCACCGCTGAGAGCGGCGATATTCATTTCGTATCGGAGTTGTCGCAGGGCGGCGGCGGGAGCCGCAGCCAGGCGAGCGGCGGCGCTGGCGGTTCGTCCGGGCCTTTGAATTACCGCCTCGACTGCCGCTTCAAAGTCGCCGCGATGAATTTTCAAGGGAAGCTGGAATATTGATCTTGCCCATCTTCGTGTCCCGCATTTTTCCGTTCCGCTTTCGCTGGCAGGAAAATGCGAGACAGTAAGATGGGGGTTGTTGATTTCTGAGGTTTTCCGCGGATAGTCGGAGCGATGATCAAAGCCGTCAACGCTCGGTCGCCGGCTGCTTTTTCAGCTTCGGCATGAATTGCCTGCGGAACTTGATAACCTTCGGCTCGATCACCATACGGCAATAGCCCTGATTCGGGTTGCGCTCGTAATACTGCTGGTGATACTCCTCCGCCGGGTAGAAAACGTCCAACTTCGTAACTTCGGTGACGATCTGATCTTTCCAGATCTTCGCGGCCGTGATGTCTCCGATGACTTTGTCGGCGACCTCTTTCTGCTCCGGCGAGTGATAGTAGATCGCGGAGCGGTATTGCGTGCCGACGTCTGCGCCCTGGCGATTCAGGGTCGTAGGGTCGTGGATGGTGAAGAAGACTTCGAGCAATTCCTTGAATGAGATCACTTGCGGATCGAAGGTAATTTGCACGACCTCGGCGTGGCCTGTTTTTCCCCTACATACTTCTTCATAGGTCGGGTTGGCCACGCGTCCGCCCGAGTAGCCCGAAACTACCTTTTCGACGCCGCGCAGGTCGTTGTAGACCGCTTCCAGGCACCAGAAACAGCCTCCCGCCAATGTCGCGACCTCTTTCTTCCCGGTCGAGTTCATAACTTCTTCTCCTCTCATTGCCGAGTCCTTGTGATCGCCCATGACAGCCAAGCTGACGGCGGCGAAGATCGAAATTGCGGTGAATGATGCGAGCAAAATTGATTTCATAGAATCACCTCGTTATCCATTGTTCTGGAATGGAATTTGATGAACCTGGGTTGACGCCAGAAGTGTAGCGTAGCGAGTCGAAGCTGGGCAAGAAGCGTTATAATTGCGATATGAAATCTGATGGGAGCAACAAGAATAAAGCCAACGTGGCGCTGATTCAGATGAGCTGTGGAGACGACCCGCGCGAGAATCTGGACAAATGCCTGGCGCGCATCGAAGAGGCCGCGCGCCAGGGCGCGCACGTGATTTCGACGCAGGAGCTGTTCCGCTCGCGCTATTTCTGCCAGAGCGAGGACCACGCGAACTTCGATCTGGCCGAGCCGATTCCGGGGCCGAGCACCGAGGCGCTCAGCAGACTGGCCGCCGCGCACGGCGTCGTCATCATCGGGTCGTTATTTGAACGCCGCGCGCCAGGGCTTTACCACAACACCGCCGTGGTAATCGACGCCAACGGGGGCCTTGCGGGCGTCTACCGTAAAATGCACATACCGGACGACCCGCTCTATTATGAAAAGTTCTATTTCACTCCGGGCGACCTGGGGTTCAGGTCGTTCGACACTCGTTACGCCCGCGCCGGCGTCTGTATCTGCTGGGATCAATGGTATCCAGAGGCGGCGCGGCTGACGGCGCTCACCGGGGCGCAGATATTGTTCTACCCGACCGCGATCGGCTGGCACCCCAGCGAAAAGGCCGAATACGGAGAGCGCCAACATTCGTCGTGGGAAACGATCCAGCGCGCGCACGCCATCGCCAACGGCGTTTATGTCGCGGTCGCCAACCGCGTCGGACATGAGCCGGCGCCGGACGGAAATCCGCAGGGCGGCATTCAATTCTGGGGACAGAGCTTCATCGCCGACCCTTCGGGGCAGATCATCGCGAAGGCCGGCGTCGCGGAAGAGACCATCCTGATGGCCGAATGCGATTTCGGCAAGATCGACACGCAGCGCACGCACTGGCCGTTCCTGCGCGATCGCAGGATCGACGCTTATCAAGACATTGTGAAACGGATGATTGACTAAAAATGTCTACAAAGCCACACGAAGTTTCACGAAGGGTTTTTAGTGATCCTTCGTGAAATTTCGTGTGGCTTTGTGGACGTTCCCAAGCCGATGATGAAGACGAATCAAACACCACGCGAACTTGGCTATCACATGCCCGCCGAATGGGAGCCGCACGAAGCGACCTGGCTGTCGTGGCCGCACAAAGAGGAGAGTTGGCCGGGCGCTTTTGAGTTCGTTCCCGGAATTTTCGTCGAATTAACGCGGCGCCTGGCCGATTCGGAACTGGTTCGGATCAACGTCGCTGACGCCGATTTCGCCGAGCGCGTCAACGGGTTGTTGCGGGCGGGCGGCGTCAATCTCGACGCGGTGCGATTCCATTTCAACCCCACCAACGACGCCTGGGTGCGCGACCACGGGCCGATTTACGTCGTGCGCGACGACGGCAGGCGCGAACGCGCGATCAACGACTGGGGCTACAACGCCTGGGGCGATAAATATCCGCCTTACGACCTGGACGACGTAATTCCCACGCGCATCGCCGAGGAGATGAACGAACTCCTGTTTCAACCGGACATCGTGATGGAAGGCGGCTCGTTGGATGTCAACGGGCGCGGCACGCTCGTCACGACCGAATCCTGCCTGCTCAACCCAAACCGCAACCCTCATCTCAACCGCGAACAGATCGAGCGATATTTGAAAGATTACCTCGGCGTGACGAACATCCTGTGGCTGGGCGACGGCATCGTGGGCGACGACACCGACGGGCACGTCGACGACCTGACGCGGTTCGTCGCGCCGGATACGGTCGTAACTGCGGTCGAAGATGATCCGGGTGACGAAAATTACGAAGTGTTGGCCGAAAATTACGAACGCCTGTCGCGGATGAAAGATCAGGGCGGCAAGCCGCTGCGAGTCATCAAGCTGCCGATGCCGGGGCCAGTCTATTTCGAGGGGCAGCGGTTGCCGGCGAGCTATGGCAATTTCTACATCGCCAACAAATCTGTCCTTGTCCCCACTTACCGGCACGCGAATGACGCGAAGGCATGCGAAATTTTGCAGCGGTGTTTTCCCGACCGTCGCGTCGTCGGCGTTGATTGCGTGAATCTGATCTGGGGGCTGGGCTCCATCCATTGCGTGACTCAGCAGCAACCGGCAGCCGGAATGCCGCACAGCTGACAATTAAGAAGTCCGGCAGAGACTTGGCGCTAATATGGCGATGAACGCTCAAACCATCGGCGTGAGTAACGATTCTTACCGGCGCGGCGTGCGGCGCGTGTTGCTCGTGACGCTCGCGCTCAACGTCGTGGTTGTCGCCGGCAAGCTGGTTGCGGGACTGCTCGCCGGCAGTCTGAGCGTCGTCAGCGACGCCATTCATTCATCGGTCGATTCGCTCAATAACATTGTCGGCTTGGTGGTGATGAAATACGCCACGGCGGAGCCGGACGAGGGCCACCCTTACGGACACGCCAAATTCGAAACGCTCGCCGCCTTCGCCATCGCCGGATTTCTCTTTGTCACCTGCTATCAAATCGCGCTGAGCGCGATCAAACGAGTCTTTGCCAACGACGCGCACGCGCCTGAAATCACCGCGCTGACCATCAGCGTGATAGTCGGAACGATAATCGCCAACATTGTCGTGACGGTTTACGAGCGTCGGGAAGGGAGGCGCCTGCAGAGCGCTTTTCTGATCGCCGATTCCTCGCATACTCGCAGCGACGTGCTGGTCAGTTGTTCGGTGCTCGTCGGCCTGATCTTGATCCGGTCCGGTTACGTCTGGCTCGATCCGGTCATTTCGCTCGGGGTCGCGGTTGTCATCGCCTGGAGCGGCTACCAGATTTTCAAGACCACGGTGCCCATACTCGTAGACGCCGCTCCCGTGCCCTCCTTGCGCATCGCCGAAGTCGTCCGGAGCGTGCGGGGCGTCCATTCCGCGCATGACATCCGGTCGCGCTCGCAGGGCGGCGATATGTTCGTCGAAATGCATCTGCATATCGAGCGCGAATTCGAGCGCGACCACATCGCCTCGCACGCGATCACTGTAGAGATCGAAAGACGGCTGGCGGCGGAGTCCGGGCGAGTGACCGCGACAATTCACGTCGAGCCATTGCCAGAATGATCCCGGTGGATGTCTAATTGAGCCGGCGATCAATCCGCATTCAATCAATCAGACAATCACCGGAGGAAAGCTATGAGCGATCAGTCAAAGCAAAACGTCAGTCGCCGCCAATTCGTCCGCCAGTCGGCGCAATTGGCCGGGGCCGCGATTATCGGCGCCGAAATTCTCGCGCCCGCCGAAGCCGCCCCCGCCGTGCGCACGGCCAGCGATTGGGTGGCGCTGGGGCAGAAAACCAAGGTCAAAATTCCCAGATTGGGCATGGGCACAGGCTCGATCAACGGCAAGGTGCAACAGGACCTCGGTCAGGAAGGCTTCAACAAACTCGTCGCCTACGCCTACGAACGCGGAGTCCGCTACATTGACACCGCCGACAATTACAAAACCCACGGGATGATCCGCGAGGCCATCAAGGCCAACAAAATCCCGCGAGACAAAATCTTCATACAGACCAAGCTGCCGATCCGTCCGGAGACGACCCAATACCCGATGGCGACGATGGATCGTTACCGAAAGGAACTCGGCACGGACTATTTCGACAGCCTGTTGATCCACTGCGCGACGAAAGAGACCTGGGTCGAGGACATGAAGTTTCTGATGGACGCCTTCGACGAGGCGCAGGCTAAAGGCATGATCAAAGCCAAAGGCTGTTCCTGCCACGGGCTGCGGGCGCTGCGCGCCGCGACTAAAAACGATTGGGTCGAAGTCCAACTCGCCCGCATCAACCCGCAAGGCTATCACGTGGATCAGGATTTGCAGAACGTCCACGACCCGGCGGGCAAATACGACGAAGCCATGAAGGAGATCAAGGCTATGCATGCCGCCGGACGCGGCATCATTGCCATGAAGCTCTGCGGCAACGGCGATTTCATCAAGCCCGAAGACCGCGAAAAGGCCGTCCAACATGCCGTCAAATGCGGCTTCGTCGACGCAATGGTGATCGGCTTCAAGAGCAACGCAGAGATCGATGAGGCGATTGAGCGGTTGAACCGGGCGCTGAGCGGCAAGGCGTAACGTTGTAAAAACAAGGTCAGAAATGCGGACGTAGGGGCGCCCTTTTCCCCGCCCCGTCTCGTGATTGAGGCGCTTGGGCGGGGAAAACCCGCCCCTACGCTGGTATTGCAGTTAATTTTCAAAGACCATCAACCCACGGGACGGGTGGAGAATATTCCCGCATCGTGTCAGTGATGGATGGATTCAATCGTCGCTGACGCGCCTTAGGAGTAATGACCGTTTATGAGGCGTAAACCCATTCCTCCAATGTCGCTCGAAGAGCTTGAGAAGTTGTCTACCAAACAGCTTCTTGCTCGGCTTAGGCATTTACATGAATGTGAAGAATCAGCTTTGCTCTCAGATCGGGATGACGCGAGTAACTTATCTGGAACCATCCTCTTCAAAGACACAACTGAATGGAAGGCTGCCTATGAGCAGGTAAGTAGTGAAGCAAAAGTTTTGCGGTATTATATCGTAGGGGCAGACCTGTGTGTCTGCCCCGGATTCGGAATGTGACGTGATGCCGGGGCAGACACACAGGTCTGCCCCTACGTTGGACAATGCCGGGTTAT